>JANWJV010000001.1 GCA_025451785.1 Bacteroidia bacterium
ACTTGTAATGAAAAAGGGGCTCTTTACCCCCTTTCCGTTTGACCTGTTAACAGGTCAGTTCTTTATCATTTCGTTGATCTTCTGCAGCTTCTCTGTTTGGCCGGTTCTTGCATACAGTTGGCGAAGCGCATACATGGTGGGCTTATCCTTGGGCTCAATCCTGAGGCACTTTTCCAGGTACGGCAATGCCTTCTTGAACTCTTCCTGGGCCCGTGCATTCTCTTTCGCGTTCTTCGCCTGGTCAGTGATCTTATCGGAGGCCACCATAATGGCTACCCCGTGGTTATTGTAAAGGGCGCCCAGGTTATAGATCGCGTCAAAATAATTTGTGTCGAGCGCTATCGCCTTCTTGTAATAGTTTTCGGCCTTGCCAACCTGAACCTCATAATCTTTTGGCTTCTCCAGGTCTTTGCCTTTATCGTTCTTGGGATTCCCAAGGTTATCGTAGATATTTCCCAGCGTATAATACAACTGAGGATTGTTCGGCGATTTTTCTACCGCCATCTTCAGGTTGGCTTCCGCTTCGCTCATCTTACCCGAGCGCAGGTAAAAATTGGTCTCCGCTATCAGCAGGTTCAGGTCATCGGGGTATGCGGCACGGCCCCTCTTAACAACACCCAGGGCGCCGGCACTGTCTTTCACTGTGAAATAGATGTCGGCGAGCGATGAATACGTAGCTCCTTGCCTGTACTTCATCTCTATAAGCTTTTCATAAAGCATTTTCGCCTGGTCGTAAACAGCGCCACGCTCAGCGGTAAGCGCCGCGTCATGATACAACATGGTATCCGTCATCTGCAGGAACTTACCCGCTTCTATCGCTTTCATATAGAACGGAAGCGCGTTGGCAAACTGCTTTTCATTGTATGTGGAAATACCCTTTGAATGAAAATGTGTCATGCATTCGGTCATTTTCTGCTTGCCCTCTTCATAGAAATACTTTTTAGGGTCCAGTTCCCGCTCTTTCATATAGGCCTCCATCGCTGTGCCGAGCTCGTCGGCATTCACGTTGAAATACGCGGCGTTGTTCCTGCGTCCCGCGTCTTGTATGAGCTTCTCCTGTTTGTCGAGCTCTTCCTTGAGCTTTTGTTCAAAGATGGCCTGGTAGATCTTGCCCCTGTAGATCCAGGTCTTGGCGTCGCCGCTTGTTTCGGCATGAACGGTAGCTTCGTCGATAGCCGCTTTCGCCTTCGGAAGCTTGTCCAGTTCCTTGTACGAATAATATGCGTTCAGGTAATTGATGGCGCTCAGCCTCTTGTTGCTCTGGGCGCTTGCTGCTCCCGCGATGAAAAGCGCAAGCAGTAACATAGATGATCGTTTCATCATGGTATTAACGTTTAAGCCTGTGTTTTTATTGTCAGGATTCCGGCGTGGTATCAATTTCTGTTCCGTTCTCTTCACCGCCTTGTCCTTCTTCTTTACCTGTAGACGTTTCGCCTTCCGTGTTTCCATACACTTCTTCGGTGCTTTCTTCAGCGATCTCCACTTTCGCAACGGCGGCAATTTCATCGTCATCGCGCAGGTTAATCAGCTTCACGCCCTGCGATACCCTTCCGATAACGCGGAGGTCACATACCTTGAGGCGAATGGTGATGCCCGAGCGGGTAATGATCATAAGATCATCCTTATCGGTCACATCCTTAATGGCGATGAGCTCCCCTGTTTTGTCGGTGATATTGATCGTCTTCACACCCTTGCCGCCCCTGTTAGTAACGCGGTACTCTTCCAGGTCGGAACGTTTTCCGAAACCCTTTGAAGCAACTACCAATACGTTGGTGGCAGGATCAGAAAGACAGATCATGCCGATCACTTCGTCTTTGGCACCGCCGAGTGTAATTGCTTTTACACCACTGGCGTTCCTGCCCATGGGCCTTACTTTCTCTTCGGGGAAACGAACCGCTTTGCCCGACTTAAGGGCCATCATGATCTCGCTCTTTCCGTTGGTAAGCCTTGCCTCCAGCAGTGTATCGCCGTCGCGTACCGTAATGGCGTTGATACCTCCCTGGCGCGGCCTTGAATAAGCCTCCAGCGTGGTCTTCTTGATCACACCCTTCTTGGTGCACATTACGATGTAATTATTATTGAGATACTCAGCGTCGCTGAGGTTCTTCACATTGATATAGGCCTTCACCTTGTCATCGGGAGGAATGTTGATGAGGTTTTGGATGGCTCTGCCCTTCGAAGCTTTGTTGCCTTCCGGCACTTCAAAGGCCCGCATCCAGAAACATCTTCCCTGTTCGGTGAACAGCATTAGGTAGTTGTGAGTGGAGGCCACGAACAAATGCTCCAGGAAATCCTCTTCCCTGGTGGTGGTGCCCTTCGCTCCTACCCCTCCCCTGCTTTGGGTACGGTATTCCGCCAGGGGAGTACGCTTAATATAGCCCATGTGGGAAATGGTGATCACCACCTCTTCGTTGGCGATCATATCTTCGATCCTGAAATCGCTCGCAGAATATACTATCTCTGTTTTGCGCCCGTCGCCGTATTTTGTTTTGATCTCCCTCAGCTCGTCCTTGATGATCTCCATGCGGAGAAGTTCGTCGGCGAGTACTTCTTTCAAATAGCTGATGAGTTCCATCAGGCTGTTGTATTCTTCCTTGATCTTGTCGCGCTCAAGGCCTGTCAGCACACGGAGACGCAGCTCCAGTACCGCCTTGGCCTGTATCTCGCTCATGCCGAAATTGCTCATCAGGCCGTCCTGCGCTGTTTGTGGCGTTGCCGATTCGCGGATAAGCTTGATCACTTCGTCGAGGTGATCGAGAGCAATGAGATAGCCCTGCAGTATATGCGCTCTTTTTTCAGCCTGGTCAAGTTCATATTTCGCCCTGCGTATCACCACGTCATGGCGGTGGTCAACAAAATACTTGATCAGGTCCTTAAGATTGAGCATCATCGGTCTGCCCGCTACCAGCGCGATGTTATTTACGCTGAAAGAGTTTTGAAGCTCAGTATATTTATAGAGGTTGTTTAATACCACGTTGGTAATAGCGTCCCTCTTCAGTTCGTACACGATGCGCATTCCGTCGCGGTCACTTTCGTCGCGTATATCGCTGATGCCTTCCAGTTTTTTATCATTCACGAGGTCGGCGGTCTTCTTGATCATTTCCGCCTTATTGATCTGGTAAGGAATTTCGGTAACGATGATGCGTTCGCGGTCGTTAACGGTCTCGATATTGGTTTGGGCCCGCAGCACGATCCTGCCTTTGCCGGTCTCGAACGCATCTTTCACACCTTCGTATCCGTAAATAGTTCCTCCTGTAGGGAAATCAGGCGCCTTTACATATTGCATGAGCCCTGCGATATCGATGTCGCGGTTATCGATGAAAGCGATGGTGGCATCCACGATCTCGGTCAGGTTGTGAGGAGGCATGTTAGTAGCCATGCCCACGGCGATGCCTGAAGAGCCATTGATAAGCAGGTTGGGGATCCTTGCGGGAAGTACGGTGGGTTCATCCAGTGAATCATCGAAGTTAGGACGGAAGTCAACGGTCTCCTTATCGATATCGGCAAGCATCTCTTCAGCGATCTTCTGCAGCCTGGCTTCGGTATAACGCATCGCTGCGGGACTGTCGCCGTCAACGGAACCAAAGTTTCCCTGGCCGTCTACCAGCGGATAACGCAGGCTCCAGTGCTGGGCCATACGCACCATGGTGTCGTAAACGGAAGTATCGCCGTGCGGGTGGTATTTACCGAGGACCTCCCCTACTATCCTTGCTGATTTTTTATAGGGCCTGTTGGAAAGTACACCAAGCTCCTGCATGCCATAAAGCACCCTGCGGTGCACCGGCTTTAGGCCGTCGCGTACATCGGGTAAGGCGCGCGATACGATCACCGACATGGAATAGTCGATGTACGCGGCCTTCATTTCTTCTTCAATATTGATGGGAATGATCCTTTCTCCGTCTGCCATGTTATTTTGTCAGTTTAGCTTGGGTTTTGCATAATAATTGATGTCCTTTTCAAGGCCACCGAAGATACCCATAAATCAAAAACTGGTAAGGCTTTAAAGGGCTATAATTATTAACATTTTCAGGCTTTATTAACATTTTCTGGTTAAAAAAAATGAAGAGGCTTGTGAAACGTCTGATAAACACTCCTTACCTTTGAGAATTATATATTATTGTTTAACTTTATAAATGTCTTGATTCCACAAACCCCAGATACACAAAACTAAAACAGTATATGGAAGCAAAATTCTCACCCAGAGTTAAAGACGTGATCGCGTTCAGCCGCGAGGAAGCCTTGCGCCTCGGACACGATTACATCGGCACCGAGCATTTGCTTCTCGGTATCATCAGGGAAGGCGAAGGCACCGCTGTCAAGCTCCTCAAATCATTGGAGGTAGATATGGCAGAGCTCCGAAAGGCCATCGAGCAAAGCATCACCACCACCTCTAAGAAGGTGGTCAATCTCGGAAACATTCCGCTCATCAAACAGGCGGAGCGCGCGCTCAAGATCACCTATCTTGAGGCGAAGCTCTTCAAAAGCCCTGTGATCGGTACCGAACACTTGCTGCTTTCTATCCTTAAGGATGAAGATAACATCGCTACCAAAGCGCTCAAGAAGTTTAAGGTGGATTACGATGTGCTAAAACAAGAGCTCGAGCTTTTTAATGCTGATCCCAAAGCAGAGTTCCCCGGCAGTCCTACCGACGATGACAGCGATGACGACGCAGGAACATTCGGTGCCAGCTCCAAAAAAGTGGCGGACTCCAAATCAAAGACACCAGTGCTCGATAATTTCGGAAGGGACCTTACCAAGGCCGCTGAAGAAGGCAAGCTCGATCCCATTGTGGGAAGGGAAAAAGAGATCGAGCGTGTTTCACAGATCCTCTCCCGCAGAAAGAAGAACAACCCCATCCTTATTGGTGAGCCCGGCGTAGGTAAATCGGCGATCGCCGAAGGCCTCGCTCTGCGCATTGTGCAGCGCAAGGTTTCGAGGGTGTTGTTCAATAAACGTGTTGTTACACTTGACCTCGCTTCTCTCGTTGCCGGCACTAAATACAGGGGCCAGTTCGAAGAGCGTATGAAAGCGGTGATGAACGAGCTCGAGAAATCACCTGATGTGATCCTCTTCATCGACGAGATACATACCATTATTGGCGCAGGCGGCGCTTCCGGTTCGCTTGACGCGTCCAATATGTTCAAGCCCGCCCTTGCCCGCGGGGAGATACAATGCATCGGTGCTACTACCCTCGACGAGTACAGGCAGTACATTGAGAAGGACGGCGCCCTCGAAAGGCGTTTCCAGAAAGTGATCGTTGAGCCTACTTCACCCGAAGAAACGCTCGAGATCCTCAAGAACATCAAAGAGAAATACGAGGACCATCACAATGTGTTATATACTGACGATGCCCTTAAGGCTTGCGTGAACCTTACTACCCGTTACATCAGCGACCGTCATTTGCCTGACAAGGCTATCGACGCGATGGACGAAGCCGGCTCACGTGTGCACATCACCAATATCAACGTTCCGAAGAATATCCTGGAGATCGAAAAAAAGATCGAAGAGATAAAAGAAGAGAAGAACAAAGTGGTGCGCAGCCAGAAATATGAAGAGGCCGCCAAGCTGAGAGATACCGAAAGGCAATTGCTCGAGCAGCTGGAAACGGCTAAGAAGGCCTGGGAAGAAGAGACCAAAGTTCACCGTGAGACCGTGTCAGAAGACAATGTGGCCGAAGTGGTGGCCATGATGACAGGCGTTCCTGTTCAGCGTATCGCGCAGAACGAGAGCAACCGCCTGGTGAAGATGTACGAGGAGCTGAAAGGCAAGGTGATCGGCCAGGACGAAGCGATCAAGAAAGTGGTGAAGGCCATCCAGCGTAACCGCGCGGGACTTAAAGACCCGAGCAAGCCTATCGGCTCGTTCATTTTCCTTGGTCCTACCGGCGTTGGTAAAACCCAATTGGCCAAGATACTTTCCAAATATCTGTTCGATAACGACGATGCGCTGATACGTATCGATATGAGCGAATACATGGAGAAGTTCGCGGTGTCACGCCTGGTGGGCGCGCCTCCCGGATATGTAGGTTATGAAGAAGGCGGACAGCTTACTGAGAAAGTAAGAAGGCGCCCCTACTCTGTGATCCTCCTCGACGAGATCGAAAAGGCACACCCTGATGTGTTCAACCTGCTGCTGCAGGCGCTCGACGACGGGCAGCTGACCGACAGCCTTGGAAGAAAGGTGGATTTCAAGAACACCATCATTATCATGACCTCGAACATCGGTTCACGCCAGCTCAAGGATTTCGGACAAGGCGTAGGCTTTGCCACCAATGCCAAGGTGAACTCCGCCGATGATCATACCAAAGGTGTTATTGAGAACGCGCTGAAAAAAGCCTTTGCCCCTGAGTTCCTGAACAGGATCGACGACGTGATCCTGTTTAACTCGCTCAGCCGTGAAGACATCCACAGCATTATTGACATCGAACTTGACAAGCTTTATAACCGCATCAACAATCTCGGCTATACCATTAAGCTTACTGAGGAAGCCAAGGATTTTATTGTGGAAAAGGGCTACGACTCGCAGTTCGGCGCAAGGCCGCTGAAACGAGCCATCCAAAAATACCTGGAAGATCCGCTCGCTGAAGAGATAATTCGTTCCGGTGTGGTAGAAGGCGATGTGATAGAGGCCGGCTTCGATAAGGAGAAGCAGGAGATCACCATGAAGGTTGTGAAGCCCAAGGCTAAGAAAGACAAGAAGGACAAGAAGGAAGAATAAGATTCAAGGAGATCACAATACAACCCTGTAGCGTTATGCTGCAGGGTTTTTTATTGCTTGATGGGGTTGTTGGTGCCGTCGCCCGACTTCTTACGCTTGGAGAAGCCATAGAAGAACCCAAAGCCGAAATCAAGATACGTAGTGGGCCCGCCAAGTTCATAATCCCTGTAGGGCTTGTGGTCGTTCAGGCAAAGGAAATAAGGGTCGAAGGCTTTATCCATCATGTAATAAGATACATTGATGCCGATCGCGAAATTACTTTCGATATAAAAGTTCATGATCAGCTCCGGCTCAATGAAGTTGGCTTTGTAGCTAAAGGCATGGTCGGCCGGTGTATAACACGATACAGCCGCGAAGTTGGTCCAGGTAACTCCCCCGTTGATCGCCATGGTAAGAAATGCCTTATTGCCTACATACCAATCGTAGCCTATCTTTCCCCCAGCGGAATACATCTCCATGGTGGTCTTCAGGTTGGGGATCTTGTTAGGCGGTATCTTCAGCAGGCTGGCCTTTCCCATTCCACCGGCGAAAAATCCCCCATAATAGTTGTAGCATACAGAACCGTTGATGTCGAATACGCCAACGAACGTTTTGGTGAAGGCCCGGTTTACAATGGGCGAAGGCACCGAACAGGTGGCCCTTGCGTTTAACTTATGCTTGGGCTCTGATTGAGCAAAACAAGAGGCAGAAAGAAGAAAAAGACAAATGATTCCGGGAACTCGCTTCATATCTTCTCTGTTGGGGGCTTTATTACCAGACGCAGCACCGTTCGCAAAGGTTGCTTTACGCTGAGAACTTTGCCATGGCTTCCATGCTTACTCCGGTGGTGGAGTATCCCCCATCGTGGTACAGGTTCTGCATGGTTACCATGCGGGTAAGGTCGGAGAACATGGTAATGCAGTAATCGGCGCATGACTCGGCGCTTGCGTTGCCAAGAGGTGACAGCGTATCGGCGAAATTGAAAAAATCGTCGAAACCCTTAATGCCGCTACCCGCAGTGGTGCGTGTAGGCGACTGTGATACTGAATTGACACGCACCTTGTTCTTCTTGCCATAATGATATCCGAAACTTCGTACGATGGATTCGAGCATGGCTTTGGCTTCTGCCATATCATTATAAAAAGGATAAGCGCGCTGTGCGGCGATATACGAAAGCGCTACTACACTGCCTCCGGCGCTGAGCGCATCCTGTTTCCAGGCTACGCTCATCATCTTGTGTAGCGACATTGCTGAAACATCCAATGACTTGGCGTAGAAATCGTAATTAAGTTCTGAGTAGGGAATGTTCTTGCGTACGTTGGGCGACATACCGATAGAGTGAAGCACGAAATCGATCTTGCCCCCCAGCACCTCCTGTGACTTTGTAAAAAGGTTGCTGAGCTCGTCCATTGAGGTGGCGTCGGCCGGCACTATTTCGGAGCCGCAGGCCTCCGCCAGTTTCTTGATCTCTCCCATGCGCATGGCGATGGGCGCGTTGGTAAGTACGAACTTAGCCCCCTGCGCATGCGCTCTTTCCGCCACTTTCCATGCGATAGAGCTTGAGTCGAGCGCACCCGATATAATGCCTCTTTTTCCCTTTAACAGATCGTTCATAAACTTGAGTTTGTTTAGTACAGAACAAATATATCATCTTTTGTTATTCGCTACTATCCCTCCAGGAGTTCCCTGGCGTTTCGCAGGGCAGCCTCCGAGGGTTTCCCTGAACTTAGAAGGCGCGCGATCTCTTCTACACGTTCGTTCCTGGCAAGCTCCCTGAAGCGGGTGAAGGTCTTCCCTCCTTTCTCTTCCTTGTAAACGTAGAGGTGCGAAGCCGCGAGGCCCGCGATCTGCGGAAGGTGGCTGATGCTGATCACCTGCATGGTGCCTGCCATTTTACGCATGATCTCCCCTGCCCTGCCGGCGGTTGACCCGCTGATACCTGTGTCGATCTCATCGAAGATAACGGTGGGAAGCAATGAAGAACGGGCGATGAGCGATTTGAGCGCCAGCATGAGCCTCGATAGCTCACCACCCGAAGCGATCTTCTGTATTTCTTTTGGGGCGGCGCCCTTATTTGCGGAGAACAGGAAAGACACGCGGTCGATCCCATCGGGTCCGGGTGTGTCCAGTACTTCGTTCACAATTTCCAGGCGTCCTGAAGGCATCGCGAGATCAGCAAGCAGCATAGACACTTCTTTCTCGATCAGGGGTATTGTTTTTGCCCGGCGGGCTGAAAGAAGTTTCGCCTTGGCAGCCATTGCTTCTTCGAGCTCATCGATGGCCGTGTTGGCCTTTTTAATGTCTGTTTCAAGTGAGCTGATGCCCAGCAATTTTTCGCTTATATCTTCTCTGATCTTTAAAAGTTCTTCCACCGTTTTTACCTGGTGTTTGTGCTGAAGCCTGTAAAGAGCGTCGAGTTGCGCGTTCAGGTCGCTGATGCGTTTAGGATCGTAGTTAACAGCGCTTTCAGAATTGCTCGTTTCATTGGAGAGGTCCTTTAGTTCCAACAGCAGGCTGTTCAACCGGTCATGCAGGCCGTTAAAAGTGGCCCCGTATTTTGAGATACCGGCCAATAACAGTTTTACTTCCTTCATTACGGTAAGCAAGCTACCCTCTCCCCCATCCATGGCATTAGTGGCGCGCGATAGCGCTTCTTTTATTTTCTCCGCATTGTTGAGGGTGGAAAGTTCTTCCTCCATTTCCTCCTGCGATACACCCGAGAGCCCTGCGCTGTCTAATTCCTGGAACTGGAACTGGAGGTAGTCCAGGTCCTTGCGGCTTTGGGCTTCTTTCGTGAGCAGGAGCTCCAGCTCCAATCGCTGGCGCTTGTATTCCTTATGGTCTTTGCGATATCCTTCCAGCAGCTTTTCCTGCTGCGCCATGGCGTCGATCACCGAAAGCTGGAAAGCGGAGTCGTTGAGCGAAAGTGTTTCATGCTGTGAGTGAATATCAATGAGGCGTAAGCCGAGCTCCTTTAGCAGCGCCAGGTTCACCGGGCTGTCGTTGATGAAGGCCCTTGATTTTCCTTCGCTGCTTATCTCCCGGCGCAGGATGGTCTCCTCCTGGTATTCGAGCTCACGTTCTTGGAAGAATTTTTTGAGATCGTGTTTGCGGATATCGAACACTCCTTCTATCACGCATTTGTTCTTGCGGTCATACAGCGACTGCGTATCCGCCCGCTCTCCCAACACCAGGCCCAACGCTCCCAGCAGCACCGATTTGCCCGCGCCGGTCTCGCCGGTGATAATGGTAAAACCATTGCCGAAAGCGATCTCAGCACGGTCGATGAGCGCATAGTTCTGTACGCAGAGTAGTTTGAGCATTCCGGTTAAAATTCCGGAATAAAAATAATATTAAATGGGATATTAAAAGAGATTAATTACCAGAGGCAAGTATCTTTTGATACTTATTGCTGTTGGCGGGGTCTATCTCGTCGAGGAGGTTCACCACCTTGTTCTTCTCCTCAGTGAACGACTGTGAGAAGATATTGATGATCTCTGTGGCTTTGGCCTCAAAGAAAAGCTGCATGTTGAAGGAGAGCGGTTTCACCTGGTGCACCTTGCGAAGCAGCTCAAGGCTTTCGGCGATGGCCTGCCTGCCGGTCTCTTTTGTGTTTTGCATGAGGTCGAGGCCCAGGCGGTGATATTTATACATGCACTCGCGCATGGGCGAAAAGGCCGGGCTGAGCATGTTCTCCATGTACCAGTAGCGGTTGCGTGTGCCTTCGTAGGCCTTCCAGCCTTTCTCCTGCGCGTTTTGGGCGTTGTTCACAATGGTCTGCGCCTTCTGGAAATAGGGGGTTCCGCCATTGAGCGAAAAAGTATCGTAATCGAGGCCAAGCACCACGTACACATAATAAGCAAGTGTTGAGGTAAGGTTTGAAACGAAAGTAGCTTCCGAATAATCGAGCGATTGTGATTCGATGTATTTGAACTGGAACTCATCATCAAGGTAATTCAGGATCGGCGAAGGATAAGAGGTTTTGTAGGCAGGCCTGCGTGAGATCACCTGCAGGGTGGCCTTGAACTCATCCACCGAAAGTTTCTCAGTAATGTTGATAATGAAAGTGCATTCTATCTTTTCGCTCGGCTGAAAGGTTTCCTTGGTCCATTTGGTATTGTTCACAAATTCGTAAATGGATTTCTGGAGCGCGTCGAAGATCACCTTGTCGGTCTGCCCCTGTATCTGGGGCGAAAGCACCTGTACTGTGCAGTTCAGCTCCTGGGCGGGAGCTAATCCCGCCAGAAGGATGATCATGAGGAGCGACAGGGCCTTACGCATGTTTGATCTTCTTAATTATTTCCAAGACGATGTCCTTTGCGACAAGTTGCTTCGTCTTGAGGTCAAAATTAAGGGTTTTATTGTTTTTATCAAGAATGCTCACCTTATTTGAGTCGCCGCTGAATCCCGCCCCTTTTTGCCTCAATGAATTGAGCACTATCATGTCGAGGTTCTTCTTTCTTAGCTTTTCCTTTGCGTTGGCTACCTCATTGTCGGTTTCAAGCGCAAAGCCAACGAGCAATTGTTTTTTTGTCTTTCTCTTGCCCAGTTCTGCGGCAATGTCCTTTGTCTTTACAAGTGCGATCTCAGGTACTTTCCCTTCTTTTTTCTTGATCTTTTTCGCGGAGGCTTTTTCAGGCCTGAAGTCGGCCACAGCGGCGGCAAGAATGGCAATATCGGTATTCTTAAAAGTCCCCGCCGCAGCCTGGTACATTTCTTCGGCGCTGGTCACATCAATGCGTTTGATACTCTTGTTCCTGAGCTCCAACTGGTTGGGGCCGCACACAAGTGTAACGAAGGCTCCTGCGGCTGCAAGTTCCTCTGCCAGCGCAAAGCCCATCTTTCCGGAAGAATGATTGCCGATAAAGCGAACAGGGTCAATGGCTTCGTAGGTGGGGCCGGCTGTTACGAGCGCCGATCTACCAGCGAGCGGAAGTTTTTTTTTTAAGGAAGTCCTCAGGAAGTCCATGATCTCCTCCGGTTCAGCCATGCGTCCTTCGCCGTATAAACCGCTTGCCAATTCCCCATCGCCGGGAGGTATAATGGTATTACTGAAAGAGGATAGTTTTTTCAGGTTGGCCAATGTGCTGGGATGTTTGTACATATCGGCATCCATGGCAGGCGCCAGGTACACAGGGCAGCGTGCCGAGAGATAGGTAGCCATAAGGAGGTTGTCGCAGGCACCGCTGGCCATTTTTGCGATGGTGTTGGCTGAAGCCGGGGCTATCAGGAGGAGGTCGGCCCAAAGGCCCAGTTCCACATGGTTGTTCCACTCCCCTGTTTTACCCTTGGTGAATTCGGTGAGCACGGGATGCCTGGAAAGTGTGCTGAGTGTAAGCGGCGTGATAAAATCGTGAGCGGCGGGTGTCATGATCACACGCACTTCCGCCCCTTCTTTCACAAGAAGACGTAACAGAAAAGCCGCTTTATAAGCAGCGATGCTGGCGGTAACACCGAGGATGATCTTTTTTCCGTTGAGCACGGCCGACGGAATTCAGGAAATGAAAAGCCTAGTTTTGTTCAGGCTCTATGGAAGGCTTGCGGTAATAAATCTTGTTTTCGAGGTACTCCTGCACAGCGATGAGCGTGGGCTTGGGAAGACGCTCATAGAACTTAGAGATCTCGATCTGCTCCCTGTTCTCGAAGATCTCTTCGAGATTATCAGTATGCGAAGCGAACTCAGCGAGCTTGTTGGTAAGCTCCTCTTTGATCTCTACGCTGATCTGGTTTGCCCTCTTGGAGATGATGGCCAGGGTCTCGTAAATATTACCTGTTTTGTTCTCGAGGTCGCGGAGGTCACGTGTAGTGGTGGTGGTCTCTGCATTCGTCTTTTTGTAGTCCATGTCTCCTATAGTTGAGGTTTGCTGATCTTTTCTTTTAATTTTTTAGAGCTGTCGTAAATTGTTTCAGCTTCTTTAAGGTATTCGCTTTTTGGAAAATTGTCTACAAATTTAATATAAGTTTCGATAGCCAGGTCAAGCCTTTCCGCTTTTTTTGTCTCTATACTGTTTTTCGCCAGCAGGTAATACGATTTTATAGTGAGAAAGCTCATCTCTTCGGAGTATTTGGTGCCCGGAAAATCCTTAATTACATTGGTAAAAGCCACCACTGAGGCTTTATAATCTCCCACGTAATAATACTGTTTGGCGATCTCATACGATTTGCGCTCCAGCTTTGCCCTCAGTTTATCAAGGATATCGTTGCATTCGGGGATCCTCGAGCTGTTAGGGTACTGATTAACGAATATCTGCAGTTCTTTAACAGCCGCCCGCGTATCCTCCTGGTCGAGGCTGTAAGAGGAAGAGCTCAGGTAATAGCAATAGGCGTTCATATAGGCACACTCTTCGGCACGCGTGCTGGTGGGAAATGTGCGGGCGAAGTTCTTGAAGTGGTAGCCGGCAAGTACGTAGTCGCCCATCTCGAAATTGGCATAGGCGTAATAAAACAAGATGTTTTCTGCTTTATCGGTGCCCCGGTACAGAGGTATGAGCTCTTCAAGCAGGGTAACGGTACGTACATAGTCCCCTTTTTCGTAGTATTTAATGGCCATGGTATATTTCTTCTCCAGGTCGGTGCTCTTAAGCAACTTGTTGTATTCGCTGCAGGATCCCAACAGGATAAGCAGACAAATGGAGGCTAAAAAGGCGTAAAAAGAGGGTTTTTTCATACCGAAGGCCGCAAAGATACGTATATTTAAATGGTTTATTTTACAGGTATGACGGTTAAATACCCCGAAAAGACACAAAAAATAAATTATTCACAGGCTGTTAATATCTAAATTGCACAAAACGCTCAAATTTCCTAAATTTGCCCATTATTTTTACAAAACGCTGAAAATGAAGGACCTTTTTGACAAGATAAAAGCCAACCGCGGGCCCATCGGCCAGCATGCCAAAGAGTCGCACGGTTACTTTACCTTTCCTAAGCTGGAAGGCGATATTGGCCCCCACATGGTTTTTCGCGGAAAAAAACGCCTTAACTGGAGCCTCAATAATTACCTGGGTCTTGCTGACCATCCCGAAGTGCGTAAGGCCGATGCGGATGGCGCCAAGGAATTTGGACTGGCATTGCCCATGGGTGCCCGCATGATGAGTGGCAACTCAAACAATCACGAGAAACTGGAGGCCGAGCTTTCTGCTTATGTTGAGAAACAAGATACCATTCTTTGCAATTACGGTTACCAGGCCATGGTTTCGGCCATCGATTGTTTGGTTGACCGACACGATGTGATCGTTTATGATGGAGAGTCGCATGCCTGTATCCTTGACGGGGTGCGCCTGCACATGGGCAAACGTTATGTGTATAAGCACAATGATATTGCTGATTGCGAAAAGCAATTGCAGCGTGCCGCCAAGCTCATCGAAGGCACTAACGGCTCTATCCTGGTGATCACCGAAGGTGTTTTCGGGATGCGCGGAGATCAGGGAAGGCTGAAGGAGATCGTTGCGCTCAAGAAAAAATATTCGTTCCGCCTGTTTGTTGATGATGCTCACGGCATAGGAACAATGGGCAAAAAAGGCGGCGGCACAGGCCAGGAGCAAGGCTGCCAGGACGGCATCGATATTTACTTCGGCACTTTTGCTAAATCATTTGCGCTCATAGGAGGTTTTATTTCGAGTGAAGAGCAGATCGTGGAATACCTCCGTTACAATATGCGCTCACAGATATTCGCCAAATCGCTTCCCATGCCGCTGGTTGTTGGAGCGCTCAAGCGCCTTGAGCTTATGCGTAATCACCCTGAACTTCGTGAGAAACTTTGGGACATTACCCGCGCCCTTCAGAGCGGACTCAAAAAAGCGGGTTTCGACATTGGTGTGACCGATTCACCGGTAACACCCGTGTATATGAATGGCTCCATTCCCGAGGCCACCAATCTTATCTTCGACCTTAGGGAGAACTTCAATATCTTCTGCTCGATGGTGGTGTATCCCGTAGTGCCCAAGGGAATGATCATCCTGCGCCTCATCCCTACCGCGGTGCATACGCTGGAGGATGTGAACTATACGATCGAGGCGTTCTCTAAGATCGTAGGAAAACTTAAATCAGGACAATACATGGCCGATAAGATCGCCGCGACTTAAAATAAATAGAAATAACAAATAATAACCAAAAACAAGTAAACATGAAACAGTACGAAGACATGAAGAACCTGGTAGCAGCCATGGAAGCCGATGTGATTAAATTCAACAATGGCAATGCAGCTGCAGGTACGAGGGTTAGGAAAGCCCTCCAGGAAATAAAAAGGGCTGCTCAAGCCATGAGGGTGGAGATCCAGAAAGTTAAGAAGTCTGACTAGTAGCAAACTCATGTGATCCATACCGAAAGTCCCGCCTGTGCTCTGCATGGGCGGGATTTTCTATTTTTACATTCCATTGAAAAAGCATCTTCTAATTTCCTTCCTCCTTTTGCTGTGTATCTGCGGCCCTGTACGGGCTACGGTTGATCCACTCTTTCAGCATCGTATGGATTCCCTTAAGAAGCTTCTTCCTGGTATGCAGGAGGATACGGTTCTTATTTATGTGCTTAACGAGCTTGGAAGGGAGTTGGTAGTACCGATGCCTGAGGAGGCCATCGAGTACGCGCGGAAGGCGCTTGCCCTGTCTACTGAGATGGAGCACATCCGGGGGATCGCAAGGGCTGAAAATATAATTGGCTGTTATTACGATGACAAGAACAATTACGCGGAGGCGCTTACACATTACTTCAAAAGCCTTGATGCCTGTGAGAAGAGCGGATGGAAGTTCATGGAGGCGAATACCCTTAACTATATAGGCATCGTTTACCTTGTAAGGGAAAATCATAAGGATGCGCGTAAGTTCCTTGAAAGAGCGAGGGATATCGCGGAGGAAAGAAAGGACAAGTCACGCCTTGCCAGTATCCTTAACAACCTGGGGGTGGTGTATAAGGACCTTGGCGAGCTTGACAAGGCCATGGAATGTTATAAGAGGCAGCTCCAGGTGTTCGAAGAGCTTGGCCACAAGAAAGGCATTGGCTCGGTGTACATCAATATGGGTGTGGTGCACGACAAAAAAGGCGAGAACGAGATCGCGATCGATTATAATTTTAAGGCCCTGGAAGTATTCCATGAGATCAACGATAATCTTGGGCTGGGCATTGCCTACATGAACGTTGCTGATAGTTATTGGAAGCACAAAGAGCCCGCCTTGTCGATCAAGTACATGCAACTGGGGGAAAAATACCTCATCGCCGCCGGCGACAGGAACTATATACAGGAAGCGTATAAAACATTCGCGCGAGGTTACCAGGGGATCGGCGACTATCGGCAGGCCTACGACTACCAGGTGCGTTACGATTCGTTAAAGGATATCATTTTCGGTGAAGAGAGCAACCGGCAGATCAACGAGCTGGAGACAAAATATGCTACCTCTGAAAAGGAAAAGCAGATAGAGCTGCAGAAGGAGCAGTTGGAGAAGAACCGCATCGTTACCTATGCCGCCATCATTGGCTCTGTGCTGATCCTTGGTTTACTTCTTGTTATTTTCAACCGTTACAAGCTAAAGCAGCGGGCTAATTCTCTGCTGGAGGCGCAGAACAAGATCATCGCCGAAAAACAGAAAGATATTACGGACAGTATCAATTATGCCAAGCGCATACAGGACGCCATATTGCCTGCCAAAGAGATCAAGTACCAGCTATTCCCCGATGCCTTTGTTATGCTCAAGCCGCGCGACAATGTGAGTGGTGATTTTTACTGGTTTGGCGAGCAAGAGGGCAAGCGGATCATCGCGGCTGTTGATTGTACGGGCCACGGGGTTCCGGGGGCTTTCATGAGCCTTATCGGCAACACGTTCCTCAACGAGATCGTGCACGAGTGTAACATTACTGTTCCTTCGGAGATACTCAGCGAGTTGAGGAACAGGATCATTAAATCACTGAAGCAAACATCATCTCTTGACGCCACCCGCGATGGAATGGATATTGCCTTGCTTTGTTTCGATGACGCGAACCAGGTGGTGGAATACGCCGGCGCCAACAACCCGCTCTGGATCATCAGGAATGGTGAGATCATAGAGTTCCAGGCCGATAAAAGACCGATAGGATATTTCCAGGGCAAAGGACTCCCGTTCACCAATAATAAAACCACTTATCAGAAAGGCGACGCACTGTATGTTTTCACTGATGGCTATGCCGACCAATTTGGAGGCCCCGAAGGAAAGAAGTTCATGCGCAAACGGTTAAAGGAACTGCTGTTGATGATCCAGGACAAGAACATGGAACAGCAGGAACGTTTCCTTGAAAAGACCTTCAATGACTGGAAAGGAGAGAAAGAGCAGGTGGACGATGTGCTCGTGATAGGCATCAGGGCCTAGTTAGCTCCGTGAAGCGCATCAGCTGATCTTTGCTGAAGGTCCACTCGGGCGTTTCCAGGTCACCGGTAAATTTCGTTTTGTACCAGGGGCTTAGTGCCGCGTCGCCGGGATTTCTGAGCAGGTGTATCTCTTGCGCGGGCATATAGCTTTGCTGAATGAGGAAGAGCTTCTCCCCTGTCCTATCGTTCTCCGCCATGTCAACAACGAGAACCGCATGTCCCGGAGATCCTCCGAGGATGAATACGTCTCCTGGCTGCATTTCATCAACGCTTACTTTCTTTAATTCCTTGCTGAGCGAAAGTGTACCTGCATAGGTAAAAACGATATCGAGGTATTGCCGGAAACAGGTATAGCTCTCGTCTTTGCCGGCTTTCTTTACCCAGCTTACTTTATTCCCTTTGATCACAGGCCGGTATCCATCGGTCCATTTGGTATAAGGCGCATCGTCGCCGCTGGTGAAACGGAAATGGATGTCATCGTAACGTTTTACCGAATAAAGATATTCGGCCCGCATGCGCATCACCGCGTCAGCGCATTGCTGCAGGTCGGTTTTGCCAGGATCGATGTCAACGATCGCGGCATGAGCATCCTGGTTGCCTTTTAGTTTACCATTGTACAGGTGAACGTCAGGTTTGCCCTTGAGCAGCGGAAGGAAGCGCAGCCATTCGCCAAATGAGCCTTGCTTTACTAGCACTCGTTTGAATCCGGCGGGAACACCAATGCGGCTATGAAGGCTTTGGCTGCCATCATAGGCCTTGGTCCATGAATAGGCCAAATGCGCTGGCGCTCTTACCGAGGTGTCGGGCGGCAGTACAGCAGATCCCACTGGTTCATCGGCTTTGCTGGGGCCGCAGGAAGTTAATGCACCCATCAGTAAAGCAGTAAAAGCAAAGAGATGAAAAGAGAAAGTGAGCTTACTTGCTCTTGGTCTCCGCCTCAAAAGTGTAATCGGAGATGCTGACATCGTTCTTGAAATAATAGGTTCCGCCCCAGTTCCAGATCTTCTTGGTGTAAACATTGGCTTCGTTGTCTTTCACCACAATACGCCTTATCACCTTGCAGTTGGGCTCGTCCTGTGTTTCTTCAGTAACACCAGGGCCGTACTTCGCGAGAAGCGCGTTCATGAAAGCCTTTTTGCGCTCGTCTTCCGCCTTGCCGTCGGCAACAGTGGTTGCACTTCCAACTTTCTTAAGAAGTTCGTCTATCTCCTTGATCCGGTCCTTGGGGTATTTTTCGGAGGGCTTAATGGTGAGCGCATCAGAATAAGCTACCCTCGCCACCCTGTACTCCTTGTCGGCGAATAGTTTATCAGCCTTTTCAATGGCTTCCTGGAACTTCTTGTCGTTCTCTGCTCCCCTCGCTTGCGCGTCAAGGATCTTATCGATCTCGGCGATCTTAGCCTTGGGATATTTTTCGTTGGGCTTAAAGTTGAGCGCTTCAGTATAAGCTGATTTCGCGCCGGCGTAATCCTTGATGCCAAAAGCCTTGTCGGCACGCGCCATGGCGTCGTTGTATTTCTGATCGGCCTCATGATCTTTGGCGTACCTGTCGAGGATCCCGTCGATCTCCTTCATCCTGTCCTTCGGATACTGTTCGTTGGGCTTATAGCTCGATGCCTCTGAATACAAAGGCCTGGCGCCTTCATAATCCTTTGCCGTAAACGCTTTGTCGGCCCTGGCAATGGCATCATTGTATTTCGCCTGCAGCTCCTTGTCCTTGGCCATATCCCCTACCAGTTTGTCGATCTCTGCGATCTTATCCTTGGGATATTTTTCATCGGGTTTAACACCAAGTGCTTCAGTGTATGTGTTCCTTGCTTTCGGGTAATCTTTCAGCGTAAAGGCCTGGTCGGCACGCGCAATGATCTCGTTGTACTTCTTCATGAGCTCATTGTTCTTCGCCATGTCCGCCAGCAGTTTCTCTATTTCCTTGAGTCTGTCCTTAGGATATTTCTCGGCAGGCTTCAGTCCTGATGCTTCGCTGTAACCGCCTTTTGCGGAAGTGTAGTCTTTCGCGTCAAAGGCCTTGTCGGCTTTTGCGATGGCGGCTTTGTAAGCGTTCTCCAGTTCTTTGCCTTTGTTCAAAGCAGCAAGAAGTTTGTCCACTTCCGCCAGTTTATCCTTCGGATATTTCTCAGCGGGCTTCAGGCCCAGCGCGTCGGTATAAGCTGTTTTGGCCGATACATAATCCTGTGTACCGAAGGCAGCATCTCCTCTTGCAATGGCTGCATTGTATTTGTCGTTGAGCTCTTTCTCTTTGGCAAGACGGTCTTTTTCGGCCATCAGCTTCTCTATCTCCGCAAGTTTGTCCTTGGGATATTTTTCAGAGGGCTTATAACCCAGCGCTTCGTTGTAAGCAGCTTTTGCGGAAGTGTAATCTTGCGATCCGAAGCCCTTATCTCCTTTCGCGATGGCGTTCTGGTATTTTTGCTCCAGGTCTTTTGTCTTGGCAAGTTCAGCCAGCAGTCGGTCGATCTCGGCAAGTTTGTCCTTAGGGTATTTTTCGGCGGGCTTAATGCTTGCCGCTTCCGTATAACCGGCCTTTGCCATATTGTATTCCTTAGAAGCAAAAGTGGCATCGGCTTTCGCGATGGCATTCTTATAGCGTTCCTCCAGGTCCTTGTTCTTGGCAATGTCGGCAAGTATCTTGTCTATCTCGTAGATCTTGTTCTTGGGATATACTTCAGCAGGTTTTACTCCCAGCGCATCGTTGTAAGCCGTCTTGGCGTTCTCGTAATCTTTCGCGCCAAATGCCTTGTCGCCGCGGGCGATGGCGTCGTTATATTTTTGCTCTGCCTCTTTGCCTTTGGCAAGCTCAGCCAGCAGCCTGTCGCATTCAGCAATGCGGTCGGCGGGATATTTCTCTTCGGGCTTAATGCCTTGCGCCTCGGTATAAGAACCTTTGGCGCCATTGTAATCTTTCGCCTTGAAAGCAGCGTCGGCTTTGGTGATGGCAGCGAGGTAGTTCTTCTCCCTTTCTTTTCCTTTTGCCATATCACCAAGTATCTTGTCGATCTCAGCAAGTTTGTCCTTGGGATATTGTTCTCCCGGTTTCACCGCAAGCGCTTCGTTATACCCGATCTTGGCTGTGCCGTAGTCCTTCGCTGCAAAGCCTTTGTCGCCTTTGGCGATAGCGGCATTGTATCTATCCTCGAGCTGTTTGTTCTTTGCCGCGTCGGTTAAAATGCGGTCGATCTCCGCTAACTTGTCTTTGGGATATTTTTCAGCAGGCTTGAAACCGAGCGCCGCATTATAGCTTGTTTTCGCAGCAGAATAATCAGCAGCGGTGAAAGCCGCATCGGCTTTGGCAATGGCGGCGTTATATTTTTCGTTCAGCTCCTTGTCTTTGGCGTTCTTCGCCTGTTCGGCCAATAAACGGTCGATCTCAGCGATCTTATCCTTGGGATATTTTTCGGCCGACTTGTAACCCAGCGCTTCGTTATAAGCCGCTTTGGCGGTAGTATAATCCTGCGCGCCAAAACCCTTGTCGCCCTTCTCTATCGCCTGTTTGTATTTTTCTTCCAGGTCTTTTGTTTTGGCCATGTCCGCCAGCAGCTTATCTATCTCCGCTATCTTTTGTTTGGGATAGGCTTCGGCAGGCTTAATACCCAATGCCTCATTGTAAGAACCTTTGGCGCCCTGGTAATCTTTACCAGCGAAAGCCTGGTCAGCCTTCGCGATGGCAGCGTTGTACTTTTCGTCAAGCTCTTTCTTCTTTGCCAGGTCACCCATCAGGCGGTCACACTCGGCTATCCTGTCGCGGGGATACTTCTCTTCAGGTTTGAATCCCATCGCCTCGGTGTAAAAGGTCTTGGCGGCAAGGTATTCTTTGGCCTTAAATGAATTGTCGGCCTTAACAATAGCCTCTTTGTATTTTACATCTGCCTCCTTCGCCTTCGCGATATCTCCCAATAACTTATCGCATTCGGCGATACGGTCGGTGGGATATTTCTCGCCGGGCTTTATGCCGAGCGCTTCGTTGTAGGTCACTTTGGCGCCCGCATAGTCTTTTCCGTTGAAGGAAAGGTCGGCCTTGGCGATCACCGCCTTGTATCGTTCGTCTTTCAGCTTATCCGCTTCAGCAGCGGCAAGCAAACGGGTGATCTCCGCCAGGCGGTCCTTAGGATATTGTTCAGAAGGTTTAAGCGTTAGCGCCTCGTTGTACCCTGCTTTGGCAGTACTGTAATCTTTCGCATCGAAGCCTTTATCTCCCTTCGCAACAGCAGCCTTGTAGGCGTCTTCGAGCTCCTTGTCCTTCGAAAGCTTGGCAAGTATGCCATCGATCTCAATGATCCTGTCGGTAGGATATTTCTCACCCGGCTTAATGCCCAGCGCCTCGTTGTAAGCGGCCTTGGCACCCGCATAGTCCTTGCCGTTAAAGGCATTGTCGCCTTTGGTGATCGCATCCTTGTACTTCTGCTCTTTTGCCTTCTCAGCATCAACAGCGGCCAGCAGCTTGGCGATCTCGGCGATCTTGTCTTTGGGATATTGTTCGTTAGGCTTTATCAGTAATGCCTGCTCATAGCCCGACTTAGCGAAGGAATAGAGTTTGGTGTTGAAGGATTTGTCAGCATTCGCGATAGCAGCACGGTATTTCTCATCGAGTTCGCGCTGCTTCTGCTGGTCGGCGAATAGCTTGTCGATCTCGGCGATCTTTTGCTTGGGATAGGCTTCGTTCGGTTTTATTCCAAGCGCTTCGGTATATGCGGCCTTGGCGCCTGCCCATTCCTTTACGGTCATGTTCTGGTCGCCCCGGGTGATCGCGTCTTTGTACTTCTGCTCCTTTTCCTGGTCGCCTTTCATTGAGGCGAGCATCTTGTCGCACTCTGCGATCTTTGTCTTGGGATATTGCTCTTCAGGTTTGAAGTTGGTAGCTTCGGTAAAAGCGGCTTTGGCTCCGGTGTAATCCTTCGCGGCAAACGCTTTGTCACCACGCGCTACCGCGTTCTTGTAATTCTCTTCCGCCGACCTTCTCGATTGTTCTTCGAGTTCCTGTAGTCTGCGCAGGGCGTCCTGTATCGACTGCGTGTAAGCCTTGTCGTAATCAAAATCTTCTTCGGAGGTTTCGTATTTTACTTTGGCGAGTGGCTGGTTCAAAATGGAGTAATCAACACCTTTAAGCGCGTCGAATATAGAGATGGTCATGTCCATGCCAGCGAAGCCAGCTTTGCCGCGTTCGTCGGGAACGTTCCTGGTGTTAAAACTGAATCGCTTAGTGATGTGCCCTGACTTGGTGACGGTGATCATATAGTCACTGTTAGGCATCAATGTAAAGTCGAATTTTCCGCTGGAAGAAGTTGTGACCTGTTTTACCATGGAGGAGCCCTGGTAAAGGGTAACGATGGCACCGTCAAGCTTTTTGCCAGCCTTCTCTACCTTTCCGCTTACTTTGAAATCCCAGTCCTGGGCAACTACGGCAGTGGAAAGCAACAGCAGAAGGCCGGCAAGCATTTTGCCGCACAATTTCATCCCGACATTTTTCAGAGGCACACCCAATGGGTTGAGGGTGATGCCACGATCCGGCCTTTGAAAGCTCATAAACTGTCCGCTAGAAAAGTTTTTTCACAAGTTAGCAAATATCGTAAAATAATGCCAAGTTTGATACTTTTGACGCTTATTTTAATTCCGGGTTTAATTGACATTATTTCCCGTCTTTTACGGTAAACTATGAACTGGAGTTTTTGGGAATACGAAACATTTTTCAACAAAATCGACGTTGCTGTTGTTGGTAGCGGACTGGTAGGCCTTAACGCCGCGCTTAGCCTGAAGCTGCAACAACCGAAACTGAATGTGCTCGTGCTTGAACGAGGAATACTCCCATCGGGAGCAAGTACCAAGAACGCAGGGTTCGCCTGCTTCGGAAGTCCCTCCGAATTACTGGATGACCTTGGTCGTGGCAGCGAGGAAAAAGTATTTGCGCTTGTTGAAAAAAGGTGGAAAGGCCTTCGCCGTTTAAGAAGGATCCTTGGTGATAAGGCCATTGCCTACGAAGGCTTTGGTGGATTCGAGGTTTTTACTGATAATGAGCTGTATGGTGCTTGTGAAGAGAACATTGATCTTCTCAACAAAAACCTTCGAAAAGTAACAGGCATTCCAGCGGTATATCGTAAGGCAGACGGGGCCATAAAAAAGTTTGGCTTGAAAGGGGTGGGTCACATCATTGAGAACACCGCCGAGGGTCAGATAGATACCGGTAAAATGATGCGCGCCCTGATATCGAAAGTTCAAAGCAAAGGCATCACGATCCTGAACGGTTTTCCTGTGAAAGAGATACGCGATACAGGAAGTTACGCTGAGATAGAGGCGGAAGACGGCTTTGTTTTTCGCTGTGGAAAAGTGCTGGTGGCTACCAATGGTTTCGCGAAACAATTACTTCCCTCCTACCCTGTTCAGCCGGCGCGTGCGCAGGTGCTCATTACCTCACCGCTTAAAAGCCTGAAGCTGAAAGGCACTTTTCATATGGACAGAGGTTATTATTATTTCCGTAATGTGGGCAGGCGTGTGCTGCTTGGCGGAGGGCGGAACCTTGACTTCGAAGGAGAGGAAACATTTGAAGCGGGTTTGACGGAAAGGATACAAAAGAGCCTCGAGGAATTATTGGCAACTGTTATTCTCCCCGGGGAGAAGTTCGAGATAGAGCGCCGCTGGAGCGGGATCATGGGACTCGGCGGCGAAAAATCATACATCGCGAAAGCGGCTTCTAAGAACGTTTTTGTAGCTGTACGCATGGGCGGAATGGGCGTCGCCATCGGCAGCCTGGTGGGTGAAGAGGCCGCTGGCCTGGTATTGAACTCCTGAAAACACCCCTTAAATCAAGCAATTTAGAGGCCTTCTGAAGTCCGTTTTTTGAACATTTTGATGTTCAAAATTTAATTTCCCCTCTGAGCAACCTTTCCAGGGGTTTTTTTGTCTGATAATGAGCTTGTTAATGTTCATTTTTTTGCTCAAATTTGCTTGTTTTAAAGCCCCTGTTAATGCACAAAGCGATCCCCGTTAAATTTTGCCTGTTTTTTTTATTGCTTTTTGCTGCCCGGTCCAGTGCCCAATTCAACCAATGGACCTGGATGGCTGGCGACAATCTTACCAACCAGGCAGGGGTATACGGAACACAGGGTGTTGGCAATGCCGCTAACAAACCCAGCGCCCGTTATGAAGGCGGCGGCGAATGGATAGACCTGCAAGGAAACTTCTGGCATTTTGGCGGTGGCGGTTTTGCTTCTTCCCGCAGCGATCTCTGGAAATACGATCCCAATACGAATATCTGGACCTGGATGAAAGGCCCTACTACTCCCGCGGTGCCCGGTGTTTACGGCACTATGGGTGTGGCCAACATTGCTAACTGCCCGGGGGGACGAGCTTTCGCCTCTCTCACTTGGGTGGACCTGGCAGGAAACTTCTGGCTGTTCGGCGGTTCGGGCTATAACAACACTTCCACTTCAGGCCGCCTCAGCGATCTTTGGAAATACGATCCTATCACTAACATGTGGACCTGGATGAACGGCCCTATGACGGTGAACACGCAAGGTGTTTACGGTACCAAGGGAGTTGCCAGCGCTGCCAACCGCCCCGGAGGGCGTGATGAAACAGATGCTGCCTGGGTAGATGCCCAGGGCAATTTCTGGATCTTTGGTGGTTACGGTTACGATGGTGTTGGTGGCTTCGGCTGTTTGAACGACCTCTGGAAATACGATCCCATCACCAACCAATGGACCTGGGTGAGCGGCGATAACCTTGCCAACCAGGTGGCGGTTTACGGCACCAAGGGAATTGCCAACGCGGCAAACAAGCCTGACGGCCGTATGCAATACGCAAGCTGGAAAGATAACGCCGGCAACTTCTGGATCTTCGGCTCCAGGGGCGGAAGCGCGTTTACCCAACACGATGATCTTTGGAAATACGATCCTGTTACGAACATGTGGACCTGGATGAAGGGCGCCGCGGGAGCGGGAAATGCTTCTGGCACCTACGGCACCAAGTGTGTTGACGGACCTAACAACAATCCTCCCGCACTCTATGAGAACCGCTGCCGCTGGGAAGATGATTGCGGCAATCTCTGGCTTTGGGGCGGCAACAGTCACAACGATCTTTGGCGATACAGTCAGACTACGGGCAACTGGACCTGGGTGAGCGGTTCGAACCTTACGGGGCAGGCAGGTGTATATGGCACCAAGGGCGTTTCGAACGCCACCAATATGCCGGGCGCGCGCTGCGGCAATCTGCCCTTCAGGAGGAAGAACACCAATGAACTTTGGTTCTTCGGCGGCGGCCTTCCTGGTGACTTCAATGATTTCTGGAAATACGTTCCCGATAAACCTGTGGCGTCTTTTACTTTTAATCCCAACAACGCCTGCGCGCCTATCGCGGTGGCATTTACTAATACAAGCACGCCCGGTTGTAACGAAATAAAATCATCAGCATGGAACTTCGGTGATCCGGGCTCGGGCGCCAACAACGTTTCAACGCTTACCAATCCCAATCATACGTTCAACACACCCGGCAGCTATACGGTTAAGCTGGTGGTGACGAATTGCACCGGCAGTAAAGATTCTACCACCGCTATTGTTACAGTAACCTCCTGCGGTTTCGTGGTGAATGCCACCGGCTCGAACATTTGTTCCGGTTCTTGCGGATCGGTGACCACCACCTGCCTTGCAGGAACATCGCCTTACACCTATTCCTGGAATACAGGTGCCACTACTTCGAACATCAATCCCTGCCCTACTGTTACTACGATCTACACGGTGGTGGTCACTGACGCCAACGCCGCCACCGCTTCGGCAACGGCGCAGGTAACGGTGAGCCCGCCCATGACACTGGGAACAAATACTGTTGATGTAAAATGCAACGGAGGCTTTACAGGTTCAGCTACGGTAAGCAGCATCACAGGCGGTACTTCGCCCTACACCTATTCCTGGGCGGGAGGTTTTGGGACCACAGGCTTCGCTACGGGATTATCGGCGGGAAATTATTCCATCACGATCACCGACTCGTTCGGGTGTACCAAAACGGCCGGCTTTGTTGTGAACCAGCCCACCGCGCTAGTGCTCAACCCAGGATCGGCAGCGGTGCTATGTAACGGCGGCAGTACCGGGTCCGCTTCCGTAACGGCAAGCGGTGGAACCACTTCGTACACCTACGCCTGGAACAACGGACAAACAAACGCTAACGCTACGGGCCTCAGTGCAGGTACCTATACAGTAACTGTTACTGACGCGAATGCATGTACCAAGTCGGTGACGGTTTCCGTAACGCAGCCCACGGCTATCATAACGACCACTACTGTAACCGCTTCTACTTGTACTTTGGGCGGCACCGCCACAGCTAGCAGCGGCGGCGGAACAGGAGTGTATTCGTATTTGTGGAGCAACGGACAAACAACGCAAACAGCTACGGGTCTTGCTATAGGAAATTACACCGTTACAGTCAGTGACGCGAACAACTGTACCCAAACAGCAACAGCTTCTATCATTGGAACCTCAGGTCCTACTGCCGGTATAAGTATTGCGAACAATCTGAAATGCTTTAACGATAACAGTGGTAGTACTACTGTAACAGCTACCGGTGGTACCGGTTCCTATACTTATTCCTGGAACAACGGACAAACAAACGCGAATGCTACGGGCCTTAACGCTGGAAGCTATACGGTGACCGTTACCGATAACAATGGCTGTACCTTCACGGTGAGCGTAGCGCTTACCGAACCGGCGGTTCTGGTGGCCACCGCTACCGGCGCCAATGCCTGCCAGAACGCTACCGCAAATGGAAACGCGGTTGGCGGAACGGTAAACTATAATTACCTCTGGAGCAACGGCCAGGCAACACAAAATGCCACCGGCCTTTCCACGGGCGTTTACACTCTTACTGTTACTGACGCTAATGGATGTACCGCTACTGATACCGCGGTGGTGAACATCAGCCCTCCCCCGATCATTGTGTTTACTGTTGATGATTCGGCGGGCTGTGTAGCGCTCTGTGTCAACTTCACTTGTAACACTGCTAACATCGTTGCTTATACCTGGGATTTTGGTGATGGCAGCACTATTGTTACCGGAACAATAAATACCCAGGCGCATTGCTATAAACAAACAGGGACATTCAGTGTAACGCTTACGGTGACCGATAACAAAGGCTGCACGGCGACCTTGACAAAGAACAATATGATCTTTGTTTATCCCAATGTGGTAGCCGCCTTTAACGCGTCGCCACAACCTACAACTATTCTCAATCCCATTATTACGTTCACCGACCAGAGCACCGGCGGTCCGAATACCTGGAGCTGGACCTTCTTTGACGATGGAGCAACAAGCGCTCTTCAAAACCCTAAACACGCCTACAAGGACAGCGGCTGCTTTAACGTGGAACTCATTGCCAATAACCAATACAATTGTCCTGACACGGTGAGTGAACAGGTATGTATACAGGGTGATTACGAATTATACGCGCCCAACGCGTTCACTCCCGATGGCAGTGGGCTGAACGATGTGTGGAATGTGAAGGGCATCGGTATCGACCCGAACAATTTTAAGCTTTGGATCTTCGACCGCTGGGGAGATCTTATTTACGAAACCTCGGACCTTTACAAAGGCTGGGATGGACGTGCCAATGGCGGCAAGGACATCGCGCAGCAGGATGTGTATGTGTGGAAGGTGGCGACGAAGGATTTCCAGGGAGGAAAGCATTCTTACATCGGACATATTAACCTCGTTAGATAATAACCAATAAATGAAAAACGCCCTTTCAATTCTTATCGCTTTGTTCTTGCTCCTAAAGGCGGACGCCCAGTCGGCACCCGGAGGCTGGACGACTGATCCTTTCAGGCAGCATGCTTTCATTGAGAACAAAGGACAGTTCGATGGCAAAGACAAGCGCAGGAACAGCGAGATCATGTACGGTGTCTCCAATGATGGCGTTGATATTTATTTTACGAAGGAAGGAATTACCTGGAGGCATGACCGGTCAGAAAGGGAAGAAAAGAAAATGCTTCCGATCATTGGAGGGAAAATAGAGGAAGAAGAGGAAAAAATAGAGCTCATCGCCCACATGGCCCATATGAACTGGGAAGGCGCCGACGCTAATGTAAAGATCATCGCGAGCGATCCCATTACCTCCTACTACACCTATCCTGACCTTAGTGATCGTTCTGGAAATAAAACGCTCAAGGCTTTTGCTTATAAGAAGATCAGGTATCAAAACCTTTACCCGGGTATTGATGTTGAGTTCGTGGTTCACGAAAAGAGCGGGGTAAAATACAGTCTCCATCTCCAGCCAGGCGCCAATGCTTCGCTGGTAAAGATGATCTACAAAGGGATAGAGGGAATATCAAAGGACGCGGAAGGGAATATTCGTGTTAGTACCCGATTCGGTGAACTGGTTGACCATGCTCCTTCCAGTTTTTACCAGGGTGGAAAAGGTATCATTTCTTCTTTTGAGTTGAAGGGGTCATCGGTAAGTTTTAAAATGGGAACCTACGATCATTCCAAAAGCGTGGTGATCGATCCCTGGCTTGCGAACCCGAATTACACTGGCTTTAACTCCGCTTACGACGTTAACTTCGACGTGGCGGGTAACGTATATGCCTGCGGCTCTTACAATCCTTTCAAACTGGTAAAGGTCAATAACGCCGGCGCGGTGCAATGGACCTTCAACGCGGCTCAGATCAACGCGACCTATTACGGTGATTTCGCTACAGACGAGGGGACGGGTACCTGCTACATAGTGGAGGGCCTCAACAACGGACAGGGCTCCAACATTCTTAAAGTAAACAACCAGGGAATACAAACAGCGAAGTTCAACGGCAATACCCAGATCACAGAGATGTGGCGCTGCGAGTACAACCGCTGCATCAAGAAGATCGTTATTGCGGGCGGCGGTGTGAGCTTTACCTTCCAGGCGGCGATGATGGATACTTCTATGTCGACACTCACTCCTGTGAACGTACTTTCCACCAATAAGACCTTTCGCGATATGGCTTTGCTGGGCATCGATAACAACAGCAATTTCTGTTACATGAGCACCACCAAATCGGTGAGCGCGCCTACCATCGCCGATGACAATATCCTCATCAAGTGTCCTATTCCCGCGCTGATACCACTGGGTTTCGCGATACGCACCTTTCATCGCATCGGAGAGATGGGCAGCGTTTGTTATGTGAACAATATGGTGCCGAACGGCAACGCGCCGGCGGTTGGGTTTAACGGGCTTACAGTAAGCCCTACCGGTGTTTATACTTATGACAGCGATTCGGTGAAACGCTGGAACAAAAATACCGGCGCATTGCTCGCTGCGATCGATGCTTCTGCCACTGCTCCCATCTACGCGGGTTATACCGGCAGTGAGATACAGGTAAAATGGGGCGGCATTTGGGCCGATGAGTGCGATAACCTTTACGTGGGTGTTGATAAGGCGATCAAGTGTTATAACAGTAACCTTACCCTTACAAATACGATCGCGCTTTCGAACACAGTGTTCGATGTGAAGCTGGGGGTCAATAACAAGCTCTACGCTTGCGGTGTGGGCTTTGTGCAGGAGATCGCTGTAACACCATTGAATAAGACAATTACAATGAGCGCTACTCCTTCTACCGGTTGCAGCGGTTGCAGCGGTACGGCTACGGCAAACATCACTTGCGGCAACGGTAACCTTTCGGGATACGGTTATAGCTGGTCGCCGGGCGGACAGTCGACACAAACGGCTACTGCCCTTTGCGCGGGTATCTATACGGTAACCGTTACCAGCTATTGTGTGAACTCCATGAGCGCTACCGTGCAGGTAACAGGCGGCAGCGGCAGCGGTCTTGTTGTTGCCGGCAGTACCATTGGCGGCGGCTGCGGATCACTGGGAAGCGCTTCAGCGACTTCTTCGAGCGGTACCGGCCCTTATACTTACAGTTGGAATCCCACAGGACAAAATACGCAGACGGCCACCGGGCTTACGAACGGAACTTATACGGTTACTATTACCGATGCTAATGGTTGCAGCGGAACCACTTCGATCAACGTGACCAACAATGGAAGTCTTACCGCGAACACCACATTCTCTAATGTGCTGTGTAATGGCGGCGTTAACGGCACCGCATCAGTTACAGCAAGCGGCGGGAGCGGTACCATGACCTATTCCTGGAGCAACGGGCAAACAAACCAAACGGCGACTGGACTTGGTTCGGGAACCTACACTGTTACGGTAACCGATAATAGCGGCTGCAGTACCAGCAAAACAATAAGTGTAACGCAGCCTGCAGCGCTCGCGCTTAACCAGGGCCAGGTGAATGCCGGTTGTAATACCACAGGCAGCGCTTCGGTGACAGCAAGCGGCGGTACAGGCGCATTCACATATTCATGGAACAACGGACAAACCTCGCAAACGGCAACCGGCCTTGCCGCGGGCAGCTATACGGTTACAGTTACTGACAATAACGGCTGCAGCACAACGGCAGCCTATACTATAACGGGCGGCGTGGGCCCTACTATCAGCGGTGTGAACCCAACGAACGTATTGTGTAACGGCGGCACGAATGGCTCCGCTACCGCTACCGGCACAGGTGGCACAGGCACCCTCACCTACTCCTGGAGTAACGGACAAGCCACATCAAATGCTACTGGTCTTACGGCGGGAACGTATACTGTTACTGTGACCGATAACAATGGCTGCAGCACCACCACTACTGTGATCGTTACCGAACCTCCTGTTCTTACGGTGAATGCCAACGGAACTGTTAGCTGCGCGGGACAAGCCGCAACGGCTTCGGCAACAGGTGCCGGCGGTACAGGCGCCTATAATTATCTCTGGAACAATGGCCAGGCCAGTCAAACAGCTACCGGCCTCACGAATGGAACATACACGGTGGTGATCACCGACGCGAACAATTGCACCGCAACAGCAACCGCTGTTGTGAATGCCAACGCGAGCCCTTCGGCTGTGTTCACTGGCGTGGATACAGTGGGATGCGTTCCGCTTTGTGTGACCTTCAACAATGCCTCAGCCAACATTGCCACCTGGTCGTGGACCTTTGGCGACGGAAGTACCGGTACAGGCGCTTCACCGAAACATTGTTATACTTCACCCGGAACCTATAGCGTTTCGCTTACGGTTATTGACAATAACGGTTGTACGGGGACCTATACCAAACCTAATTGGATACAAGTGTATCCCACAGTAACGGCAGCCTTCAGCGCTTCGCCGCAACCTACCACGGTGCTTAACCCTGTTATACAATTCACCGACCAGAGCCAGAACGCCACCTCCTGGAAATGGAGCTTTGGCGACCTTCTTAACTCCACTTCTATCTTGCAGAATCCCAGTTTCAATTACAAAGACAGTGGTTGTTATAACGTGGTGCTCATTGCCGATAACCAATACAACTGTCCGGATACGGCCCAGGAACAAGTGTGCATACAAGGCGACTACGAACTATACGCGCCCAATGCTTTTACTCCTGACGGCAGTGGTCTTAATGATCTGTGGAACGTAAAAGGCATTGGCATTGACCCCGCTCATTTCAAGCTATGGATATTCGACCGCTGGGGCAATCTTATTTATGAGACCTCCGATCTTTACAAAGGCTGGGATGGCCGTGCCAACGGCGGCAAGGACATCGCGCAGCAAGACGTTTACGTTTGGAAGGTGGCGACGCAGGATTTCATAGGCAATAAGCATAATTACATTGGACATATCAATCTCGTTCGGTAAATGAAAAAACTTTCTCTCCTACTCATCGCCCTGTTCAGCTTCAGCGCTTCCCGTGCGCAGATGGAGGCGAACATATGGTACTTCGGCGCCAACGCCGGTGTAACCTTCGCGAGCGGCGCGCCTGTTGCCCTTACCAACGGCAATATGAACTCCTTTGAGGGGAGCGCCACTATTTGCGACGCGGCAGGCAACCTGCTGTTCTATACCGACGGCATGACGGTTTGGAACAAGACCATGGCGGTGATGACCAACGGGACAGGTCTAATGGGCAACTCCTCCTCCACTCAATCGGGCGTGATCATTAAGAAACCCGGAAGCAACACCATCTATTACCTCTTTACTACCGATGCGCAAGCAGGGGCCAACGGCCTTCGCTGGTCGGAGATCGACCTGGCACAGTCGGGCGGCAACGGTGCTGTTACCGCTAACAAGAACATTCTCCTATGGGCCTCCACTACCGAGAGGATCGCCGGTGTAAGGCATTGTAATAATATTGATGTATGGGTGGTGACCCATGACTGGAACTCAAACAACTTCCGCACCTATCCTGTCACGTCGGCAGGCATTGGCGCTGCAATAAATACGGCCATCGGCTCAGTGCACAATGGAACCACCGGCAATACCATTGGTTATCTTAAAGCGTCGCCCGACGGAAAAAAACTTGCCTGCGCTATACGTTACTTAAGCGCTTTTGAGCTTTTCGACTTTAACAATTCCACGGGTGTGATCAGTAATTTTGTTTCGCTGGGCACCACATTCCCCTACACCTATGGTGTGGAGTTCTCTCCTGACGGAACAAGGCTTTACGGCAATTCTTCGCAGCCGGGAAGGATATGGCAATGGAACCTTTGCGCGGGAAGCAACGCGGCCATTGTGGCTTCAGCAACGCAGATCGGATCTTCTGCCCAAGGCTGGTTGGGTGCGCTTCAGATGGGAAGGGATAAAAAGATCTACATGTGTCGTTATACCGATCCCTGGCTGGCGGTGATCCCCAATCCTAATACACTCGGTACGGGCTGCGGTTATACTGATAATGGCGTGAGCCTGCTGGGAAGAGCTTCCAACTTTGGTTTGCCTAACTACGTGGCCAACTATTTCAAAACGGTGCCGCCCTTCACTACGGTGATCAACTGCCTTAACGTGACCTTTACTCCGCCTACCGTAAATAACACCAATTGCTCCGGATCTACTAACGCGGTGGTATCGCAGTCGTGGAACTTTGGCGATCCTAACTCAGGTGGAAGTAATACTTCTACCAGCAGCACTTCTTCCCACACCTTTACAAGCTCCGGTACTTTTAACGTGGTATTGGTGCTTAACTACGCTTGCGGTTTCGATTCCATCAAACAAACCGTTACGGTTACCAGCTGCGGTATTACGGTAACCGCTCCCGGCGGAACTGTTTGTCCGGGCGGCTGTAAAAACATCACGGCTACCGTAAGCGCGGGCACTTCGCCTTATACTTATTCCTGGAGCACCGGTGCTACTACGCAAAGTATTAATCCTTGTCCTACGATCACTACTTCCTATACCGTTCTGGCAACCGACGCTAACGGAGCCACTGCTTCAACGGTGGCAACGATAACGGTGAGCAGTGCTATTGTTATAAATACCACGGTGCAGAATGTGAAATGCAATGGAGGGACCACAGGTTCGGCAACCTCTACAGTAAGCGGCGGCACTTCGCCCTATACGTATTCGTGGAGCAATGCTCAAACAGGTTCAAGTACTTCGGGCCTTGGCCAGGGCAATTACACCTTAACGGTTACTGACGCTAACGGTTGTACCGGTACGGCTACCGTTGTTATTACGCAGCCCAGCCAGTTGGCAGTAGCAGTTGCAGGAGGCAGTATCAGTTGTAATGGTGGTAATAATGGCTCGTTGAGCGCAACCGCCTCCGGAGGAACTTCTAACTATACCTATAGCTGGAGCAACGCCCAGACAGGAGCTACAGCAACGGGATTAATAGCGGGCACCTACACAGTAACAGTAACGGACGCGAATGGATGTACTGCTACTGCTACTGCCACCGCTACCCAGCCAACTGCCATTGCTATTCAAACGTCAACCACCAACGCTACCTGCGCGCAAGCAGGAACTATAAGTACGACCGTAACAGGCGGCACCGGCTCCTACACTTATACCTGGAGCAACGGTCAAACAGGAGCTACGGCTACCGGTCTGAGCGCCGGAACGTATATTGTAGGTGTGGCTGACGCGAATGGCTGCACGAAGACAGCTACCGCCACCATTACAGGCATTGCCGGCCCTACAGCGGCAGGCATGAGCACGGTGAACAATGTGCTTTGTAACGGCGGCACTACTGGTTCGGCAACAGCAACCGCAACCGGCGGTACAGGTTCTTACACTTACAGCTGGAGCAATACGCTTACCAACGCAACTGCCACCGGTCTTGCCGCGGGTACATATACCGTAACCATTACCGACGCGAACAACTGCAGCATAACCGCCGCCGTAACTATCACCGAGCCCACGGCCCTGGTAGTAACGGCGAATGGAAGCAGTGCTTGCCTTAATGCTACCGCTACCGGAAGCGCCAGCGGCGGAACAGGCACTTACAATTACCTGTGGAGCAATGGCCAGAACACCCAGAACGCTACCGGCCTTAACGCAGGCGTGTATACGCTTACCGTTACTGATGCTAACGGATGTACCTCGCAGGATACAGCCCTTGTTTCGATCAGCCCTCCCCCATTGGTAGCCTTTGCGGCCGATGATTCAGCGGGCTGTGTGGCTTTGTGTGTGAACTTTACCTGCAACAGCTCCAACATTACCAGCTATACCTGGAATTTTGGTGATGGCAGCAATGGTAATGGTTCTACAGTGAACCACTGCTATAAAAACACCGGTTCATTTACTGTTACGCTTACGGTTACCGATAATAACGGCTGTACCGGTTCGCTGACCAAGAACAGCTATATAAGTGTTTATCCAAATGTGGTGGCGTCTTTCACATCCGCCCCCCAGCCCACGACGATCCTGAATCCAACGATCACCTTTACGGACATGAGCCAGGGCGGAGCGAACACATGGAGCTGGACATTCCTCGACGATGGAAGTACCAGCACCCTCCAGAATCCCAGGCATACCTATAAGGACAGCGGCTGCTACAACGTGCAGCTCATAGCTGATAACCAATACAATTGTCCTGACACCACTTCAGAAGTGATCTGCATCAACGGCGACTTTGAGCTTTTCGCGCCCAATGCATTCACTCCTGACGGTACCGGTCTTAATGATAACTGGAACGTGAAAGGCATCGGCATTGACCCAAATCATTTTGAACTGTATATCTACGATCGCTGGGGAAATCTCATCTTCAAGACCACTGATCTTTACGAAGGCTGGAATGGTCATGCCAACGGTGGCAAGGACATTGCTCAGCAGGACGTTTACGTTTGGAAGGCCTTTGTGAGGGATTACCAGGGAGGTAAACACAATTACATTGGACACGTTACGCTTGTCAGATAAAAAGACCTATGAAAAATAACCCCTTCGTTCGTTTCGCCTTTATTGCCAGCATAGCGCTTGCCTTTTCAGGCGAAGCGCTTGCGCAGCAAACTACTTCCAAAGGCTGGAGCCTGAATCCTTATGAGCAGAAAGTGTTCATTGAGAACCAGGGCCAGTTCAATGGCAAGGACAAGCTAAGGAACTCTCAGATACTTTTTGGTGTGGACAATCTGGGTGTACAAATGTATTTTACCGCCAAGGGTCTCACCTATCGTTACGATGAAACGGAGGTGATCCCCGGCGACAGGAAGGAGGAAGTGAACAAGGCAGGCGGTGAAAAGGATGAAGAAGAAAGAGAAAAAGAGGAAAAGAAGCGCAAGATCATCACACAGACACATACTGCTCACCTCGAATGGTTAGGCGCCAACCCTAACGCGCAGCTGCTGGCCGAAGAGATGGCCACTGAATATTCGAGCTATGCCAACGAGGAAGATCCCCAGCATCAGTTGGTGACCCATGCCCGTTCTTACCGTAAACTGCTTTACAAGAACCTCTACCCTAACATCGATGTAGAATACATCTTCCACAAGACCTCGGGAATGAAATACACGATTATCCTTCATCCTGGCGCAGACCTTACGCAGGTGAAGATGAAGTGGGATGGTGATAAGTCAGTTTTCAAAGCGCAGGATGGTAATATCCATGTGCCTACCCATTATGGTGATATCGTTGATCACGCACCGCTTAGTTTTTTTGAAGGTGGGGATGTTGTTCGTTCTTCATTCCAGTTCGAGAAAGGAGTTGTTTCTTTTTCACTTGATCTCACCGCAAGTCAAAAATCAAAGATCAGCAATCAAAAATTGATCATCGATCCATGGACGATCAACCCGGGCCTTACGATCCAAAACAAAGCAATGGATATTGAGAAGGATAAAGCCGGTAACGTTTATGTGTTTGGCGGTAAGACACCTTACAAGCTGAAGAAGTACGATATCAACGGCAACCTGCTTTGGACATTCAATACCCCTTACAACGGCTGGTACGGCGATATGGCGGTAGATAATCCCGGTAACGCGTTCATCTCCGAAGGTTATAACCAGGCGAACTCTTTTCCCAACCTGATCAAGGTAAACCCCGCGGGTGTTCAGCTGTTTCTTTACTCCATTAACGGATGCTGCGAGTTTTGGTCATTGGCCTTTAACTGCAGTTATACCCAGCTTACGGTAGCGGGTGGCCTTTGGTCAGGGCGTATCTCCAATGTGAACACCACCAACGGTACAGTGACCGGCACTACTAATATCAATCCCGGCGAATCGAGGAGTATGACCATGGGGCCCAACGGTCGTTTTTATTCCATTACCACCACCAATCAATTGGTATGTGTGAACGGTGCCTTTGCCAATGTATTTACGGTGGGCAATGGTTACGCTTTTACGTACAATATGCCTTTGTATACCAATGGGTCCACACAGCAAGGCGGCTCCAACTTCATTACGGTGTATAGCAACTTTGTGTATACCACCAATGGCGCGCGTCTCGATAAATGGAATGCCACTACAGGCGGCAATCTTGGCGGCGTGGTATTACCCGGAGGAGTATTCGGTATGAACGGCGGTATTTTTTGCGATGCCTGTGGAAATATCTTCGTAGGAACTTCCAACTCAGTTCTCAAATACGATCCCAGCCTTACACTGCTTAGCACCACCAATACCGCTAACCCGGTGTATGACGTATCGCAAGGTACCGGCAGCGAGGTGCTTGCTTGTGGCGACAACTTCGCTTCTTCACTCAATATTTCCAGCACCAATTGCTCCGTGAGCCTTACGTTGAGCAAAGCCTCTACAGGCATTGGCTGCGGAGGTGGTAATACCGGCACTGCCAGCGTTACTGCTTTAGGCGGCACCGGGCCCTATACTTATTCATGGAACCCGGGAGGTTTTACTACTTCTTCGCTCACGGGTCTCTCTGCTGGTACTTATACCTGCTTAGTGACCGATGCTTCCTCTTGTTATTCCGATACCATAAGCGTAACAATAACTTCTACCGGCGGCGGATTGAACTCCACCATGTCGTCGGTAGGTGCGTTGTGCAACGGCGGCAACAACGGTACTGCCACCATTACAGCTAACGGAGGAACATCGCCTTATACCTATTCCTGGACCTCCTTAGGACAAAACACACAAACAGCCACCGGCCTTAGCGCGGGTACTTATACCGTTACGATCACTGATGCCACTGGCTGCAGCGGAACCAAAACGGTAACCGTAACGCAGCCAACAGCGGTAACGGTTAACCAAAGCCAGGTAAATGCCGGCTGTAATGCCACCGGCAGCGCTTCCGTGACCGGCAGCGGCGGAACAGGTGCTTTTACCTATAGCTGGAACAACGGACAAACCAATCAAACGGCTACCGCTCTTGCCGCCGGCAGTTATACGGCAACGGTAACTGATAATAACGGCTGCTCAAAAACAACCACCTTCACCATTACAGGTGGAACGGGACCAACTATAAGCGGCGTAACCCCAACCAATGTACTTTGCAATGGAGGTACAAGCGGTATTGCTACTGCCACAGGATCTGGCGGAACAGGGGCCCTCACCTACTCATGGAACAACGGCCAGAACACACAAGGCGCTACGGGCCTTAGTGCAGGAACTTATACGGTAACGGTATCTGACAACAATGGTTGTACGTCAACCACCACAGTAGTCATTACCGAGCCTCCTGTACTTACAGTGAATGCAAACGGAACGGCGGCTTGCTCGGGATCCAACGCCCAGGCTTCTTCTACGGCGGCGGGCGGTTTTGGTGCCTTTACCTATTCCTGGAACAACGGGCAGAATACCGCTACAGCTACAGGCCTTAGCACCGGCAATTATACAGTTACCATCACCGATGCCAATGGATGTACGGCCCAGGCTACAACAGCTGTTAACTCACAGGCCATTCCTTCGGCGGTATTTACTGGTGTTGATACCGCGGGCTGCGCCCCGCTTTGCGTCACTTTTAATAATACCACGGCGAATATCACCAATTGGTCATGGAATTTTGGCGATGGTAACAATGGTACCGGCGCTTCACCCAAGCATTGTTACACTTCACCCGGTACTTACAGCGTAACGCTTACGGTTACTGATAATAACGGCTGTACCAGCACCTACGCGAAGAACAACTGGATACAGGTATATCCGCAGGTGACGGCTGGCTTTAGCGCTTCGCCGCAGCCCACTACCATTCTTAATCCTACCATCCAGTTCACCGACCAAAGTTTGAACGCCTCTTCCTGGAGCTGGAGCTTTGGCGATATACTTAACTCTACTTCAAACCTGCAAAATCCTACGTTCAATTACAAAGACAGCGGCTGTTACAATGTGCAGCTCATTGCCGATAACCAATACAATTGCGCCGACACCGCCAATGAACTGGTGTGCATACAGGGCGACTACGAGCTGTTCGCTCCCAACGCTTTTACTCCTGACGGCAGCGGTCTCAACGATGTGTGGAATGTAAAGGGCATCGGTATTGATCCCAATAACTTTAAGATGTGGATATTCGACCGCTGGGGTAATTTGATCTTCGAAACTTCAGACCTGTACCAGGGTTGGAACGGAAAGGCCAACGGAGGCAAAGAGATCGCGCAGCAGGATGTGTATGTTTGGAAAGTGGCAACGAAAGACTTCTTAGGCAATAAGCATAATTATATCGGGCACGTTTCATTGGTAAGATAATGGCGGATAAGTTTTTTGATTCGAAAGAGTATACCACTCTTTATCTCGGCGCATCGGGCGCTGAGAATGGCGCGAAAGGCATAGAGGCTCTGGTTGACCTGCTAAGCAACCCGGAAAACCGCGAGGTAAGGGAAGATGTGCTGAAGCTCCTGAGGATGGAGAAAAAAGCACAAGCTTTATTGTTGGAGGCTATCAATGATAAACAGTACAAGGAGCAGTATCAGTTCCTGGTAGCTGCCTGCTGGGAAGCCGGTATCGATTGCGATAATAACATCGTTCTGTTTACCGATATCGCCATCAGCGGCGATCTTGCCACAGCCATAGAGGCCATTACCGTTATTGAGGAAATGCCAGGCCCTTTTAAAGAAAAGGATATTGAGGAATGTATAGCTAAGCTGGGAAAGGCTGTGAAAAGCCCGGCCCCCGGTAAGGAAGAACTGCTGAAAGACCTTTCACTGTTTATGGAGAACCTCCGCTGAACTAGCGGCGTTTCTTATTGAATCCCCTTTCTTTTTTGAACCTATCCTTGCGGCCACCGCTATCATCCTGCTGCCCGAACGATTTGTATTTGTTCCTGTCGCCGTTACCGCCGCCGCCACCACCTTCTTCCTGCTTCCCGTACGACTTGTATTTATTCCTGCCGCCGTTACCACCGCCTTCTTCCTTATTTCCGTAGGATTTAAACTTCTTCTTGCCGGCATAACCGCCTCCGCCTCCACCGCCGTACTTGAACTTTTTGCCAAATCTTCCTTCACCCCCCCTAAAGCCACCACCGCCCGATGAGAGCTCGATCTTTACAGGACGATCATTGTAAAGCTCGTTCTGAAAAGCGGCCTGTACCTTCTCCACTTCTTTTTGGTCTACACTAAAAAACGAGAAACTGTTCTTTACGTCTACCATGGTAGCACCGGGTTGTCCCAGGCCTGCCTTTTCGTTGATATAGGTTCGTAGTTCCTCTTCGAACAAGCCATCCAGCCGGCCCAGGCTGATGAACAGGCGCTGAATGTTGCCCCTGTTGGCACCGCCATGCTCCTGGTGTCCGCCGCCTTCGGCGTTCAGATCGGGAGCGTTCTTATAGTAAGAGAGAAAACGGTTGAATTCTTCAGAGATAAAACGCTTGATCAGTTCTTCTTTGCTTAGGTCCTTGAGCTCCTCATAGATCTTCGGCAGGTATTTGCTGATCTCCTGCTCGTTCACCTCTATATTATGCACTTTGTTTACCAGGTGGAACAGCTGTTTTTCGCAAACATCAAATCCAACCGGTATCGTAGCCTTGCTGAACTTCTTGCCAATGATACGCTCGATCATCCTGATCTTGCCGATCTCCTTCGTGTTGATGATGGCGATGGATACTCCTGATTTTCCCGCCCTGGCGGTACGTCCGCTACGGTGAGTATAGTTCTCCGCCTCGTCAGGCAAATTATAATTGATCACGTGCGTTACGTCGTCCACGTCAATGCCGCGGGCAGCCACGTCGGTAGCTACCAGCATTTGCAGCGCGCGGCTGCGGTAACGCTTCATTACATGGTCGCGCTGTGCCTGCGAAAGGTCACCGTGCAGGGCGTCGGCATTATAGCCGTCGCGGATCAGCCAGTCGGCCACCTCCTGCGTTTCCATTTTGGTACGGCAAAACACGATGGCGAATATCTCGGGATTGAAATCGGCAATGCGTTTCAGAGCCTTGTACTTATCCCTGGCATGCACCACATAGTATAAATGCTCAATATTTTCCGCGCCCTGGTTCTTGTTCCCTACCGTTATCTCGAAGGGATTTTCCATGTACTTCTTCGCGATGCGCGATACTTCGTTGGGCATGGTGGCCGAGAAAAGCCAGGTGCTCTTCTCTCCGGGAGTTTGCGAAAGGATCGTTGTAAGGTCTTCCTGGAAACCCATGTTCAGCATTTCATCTGCCTCATCGAGTACCACGTAACTTACTTTACCCAACTGTACGCGTTTGCGGTCGATCATATCCACCATACGGCCTGGTGTAGCCACAATGATCTGTGCTCCTTTACGTATCTCACGTGTTTGGGTCTCGATGCTGGCGCCGCCGTATATAGCAACGATATTGGCACCCTGCAGAAACTTGGTATAGCTCTTCAGGTCGCGGGTTATCTGCATGCAGAGCTCCCTTGTAGGACAAAGGATCAGGGCCTGCGTTTCTTTGGAGTTGAAGTTCACCAGCTGCGCTAAGGGTAATCCGAAGGCGGCTGTTTTTCCTGTGCCTGTTTGGGCCAGTGCTACCAGGTCGCGGTGACCGTTGAGGAGCTCAGGCAATACTTTTTCCTGGATAGGCGTAGGCGTTTCAAAACCAAGCTCGCTAATAGCTTTTAATACAAGGGAGTTAACTCCCAGCGATTCAAATTTGTTCATATTTCCTGTTCTGACACGGAAAAACCTCGTTCAGTCAGACAGGACCAGGGGAAGGAATTTCCGTTTGCTCTTTTAAGGGGACGACTTTCCCATGAGCGATCAGGCCGCAAAGATAAGCGAATTATCGGAATCGGGCGTTTTTAATATGTGATGTCGAAGTACATACCGCAAAAATGCGTCGCATTGGCGCTTCGGGCAAACAATAATAAGTTGAAGGTTAGGTGTCTGAATTCAGCCCCCTACATCTTCCTTACCCGGTAGTAATTGAGGCCGTTGTTCTTGTAAAGGGGCGCGGGATAAGGCTGTACCGGCTCGAACTTGTAGTCCTGCCCGTACAGGAAGTGATAATAGGCCCCAAGGAAGTTGTTGTAATTGTCGTCGGAGATGAACACCACGTTGTCCATTTCGCTGATCTTCTTAAAGAGCTTGCTATGGTCGTTGGTGCCGAACTTGGCGATAAGCTGGTCCTGTGTTTCGGGCGCCAGCGAAAGTTCAATGGAAAGGTAAACATAGCTGTTGCCGTTCAGCATGTTCATCTCCTTAATGGGGTCGGTGGCGAAATGTACCTCCCAGGCAGAAATGTTGGTGGGAATGAAAATGGTGTTCTTGAAAGAGTTCATATTCTCCACCATAGCGTTATTGATCCTGCCGAACATAGAATAGTTCTTCAGGTTCTTATGCGTTCCGCTGAAATAACCGGGTATAAAGATGATGGCCGCCGCCAGGCCCGCTATGGCGGTGATCATCTTAAAGCGATCGAGAACAGTATATAGGCCGGAGCCCATGAAGAGAATGAAGTTGCAGAGCACGAATAACAATAGCATAGGATTATAGATCCTGGCAGGAAGTTTCATGAACACAATGAGCGTGAGCAATAGCCCCGCAAAAAATACCTGGAAGAACAGGAAACGGAACAAGAGCGGTCCGCCCTGCTTTTTGTCTTTCCAGTAATAGAGCAAGGTGCAGAAAAGGAAAAACACAGTGAACATGAGCGCCGGCGATGAATCACCCAGTATGCTTATCTTGAAATCCTTCAGCGACTCATCCAGCTTTTTGTAATTGATGCCCTGCTCCAGCAAGGGGCCTCCAGTTACCTTCTTCAGGAAGTTTACAGTTACAGTACTATTATCGGTGAGATAATAGGCCCGAACCGCGGCGTCGAAGGTGAGCGAATCACGAATGTTCTCGGGTGTAAAGGGGCGTATGTTCTGGTAGTTGTCGTATTCCTTCAGCAGTCGTGCCTTTTCCACAAAATCCTCGTTGCCTTTACGGATGCTGAAGCTGTCAGAGACCTTTACCAGCATTATCACCGCAAGGAAAGGCAATAGCGGGTACAACAGTTTCACCGACCATATTTTCATTCCTTTAAATGAATTGAGCACAAGGAACACGGCGCAAAAGGCGAAGGCCAGGTACCCCGCATCGATGCGGGTAAGATGCCCCAGTATAAATGCGATGATGAGAAAACCAGCCATGAGCTTTCTTTTCTTCAGGGTTTCCTTATCGGGTATAAGCAAGGCAAAGAGCAATACGCTTGTTCCCGTAGCTAATATCGCCGGGCGTGTGAAGTTCATGTAGTATTCGCTTTGCAGGAAAAGCAGGAGATACGCGGCGGCGATCATCAAAGCTATGATCCAGTTGCTTAACCTGCCACCCAGGAAATAGAACAGCAATAACCCTGTGTTTGCCACCGCAAACCACAGCAGCAGGAACATGGACCAGCCATACCAGGCCACAGTGGGAAAATGCTGGTACAGCCATATATACCAGTCAACGGTAAAGCGGTATACCGAAATAAAGTTGTCGTAAGGCTTTGGTGTGGCCACCCCTTTCATGGCCAGTACATAACGGGGGTCGTCGTTGGTCTCGAAGAAAGAACCGAACAATGTATAAGAAATGTAAAGCAGCAATACCGGGAGCAGGAAAACAATGAGGTACTGCTCCAGTGTATAGTTCTCGAATTTCCTTGCGGGAATGCGCGGTGCCTGCTGCTGTTTTACCGGATTGGCCTTTGGCTTATGCTTGCTGCCCATCCCTGCAGGTTAGAATTTGTCGCGGATGATATAATTGGGGCGGTTCTTCACCTCGTCGTAAATACGCCAGATGTATTCGCCGATGATCCCCAGCATCAGCATCAGTAAACCTCCTATTATGAGCAGCACCATCATAATGGGCGCCCAGCCGGTGAAAGGGGTGTGATGTACGAAATAAGCATAAAGGATAGTGAGCGAATACAGGAAGCCGCCGAAAGCGGTAAAGATGCCCAGGAATGAAATGAGGCGTATGGGAAAATAACTTACGTTGAGGAAAGCCACCATGAAATTGCCAAAGCGCTTCGCCAGGCTGTAGCCCGATTTACCATGCTCGCGCTTTTGGCGCTTGTAAGGAATATAGCTGATGCTGAAGCCCACCCAAAGTATATCGCCCTGGAAGAAACGGTTGCGCTCACTGATGGAGTTAACGGCGTTCATGGCCTTGCGGTCGAGCAAGGTAAAGTCGAAACCACCGGGAGGAATGTTGGGAAGTGATATCCTTAAAAGCTTGTAGGCTACTTTCGAAGTGAGTGCCCAGGAGAATCCATCGTCGCGCGCTTCGCGGTAGCAGATCACTATCTCGTTGCCCTTTTGCCATTGTTCCAGCATCTTCATTAGCTGCTCGGGAGGGTCCTGGAGGTCGGCCGACATGTTGATGACCGCATCGCCGGTAGCGGCTTCCCAGCCGGCAAGGATGCCTGCCATTTGTCCGAAGTTCCTGGAGAAATCGATCAGCACTACTCCATTGGGGTCAGCGGCCTTCAGCTCCTTTAATAGTTCAAGCGAATGATCCTTTGAGCCATCGTTAATAAAAATGAACTCCCAGGTAAACGATGAATTGAACGAAGTGATAGTGCTGCGCAGGCGCTCGTAAAGCGCGCGAAGTGAACCTTCGTTATTATAGACCGGTATTACTACGGAGATCTTTTTCACTGTGCGGGCGCAGGTGCTGGAATTGGTTGTACAGGCACCTTTCTTTTTTCAAAGATATACACTTTAAAATCAGACTTGGGCGGATCGTTCACCATATCAATGTTTGGTGTCCAGGCCCAGCGGGTAATATTGCTGTACATATCAGCATATCCGTAAAGGTCGTAATGCTGGTTGGCGAAGGTGTTGAACCAGGGTTCGATGAGGTTCTCCGCTTTTGGGTGCTGCATCCAGGAATAACGGTTGCCGTAAAATATCAGGAAGCGCGGCATCGCATTCTCCACGTCGCGTATGAACTCGCGCTGCCAGTCCTTGTACTGCGCCACAGGGAATTCCACCAGGGCGCCCGAACCGGCGAACCGCGAAACAGAAAGCTTGTTGGTGTAAACGTACACCTCCACCTCTGTGCCCAGGATCACGATCTTATCTTCCGGCTTGAGCACCGTGTTCAGCTTATCAGCGATCACTTTCGATTCGGGAAAAGGATTGATGCCGTAAACCGCCCTCAATACTTTGAAGAAGTTGGGATTGAAATAGTATTCTGACATCTTACTGATGTTATTACCCGCCGCAAATACAAACACCAGTGTTGCGATGATGCCTGCCGACCTCCAGAGCTTCGCTTTCTCTTTGAGAACGCGCATGATGCCATAGATGCAAACACCCACCGAGAGTGCTACCGCAGGAGTGAACTGCAGGAAATAGTGACCATAATAGTGGTTGCCGGGCATTACGGTGATAAAGCAGAAAATATACAAGCCGATCATGAACAGCTTTTTGAATGTGTCCATTTTCAGATAGATGGTAAGGCCGATACCAAGCAGCGAGAGGTACCACAGAAGCGAATAACCCTGTCCGATGAGCACCAGCTCGCTGCCAAGCAGGTCGAGTCCATCGGAAAAGGAGATCACCGAAGTATAGGTCTTCGATACATCAAAGAACCAAATATGAAAATCGGCCCAGGCGCCTTGCTTCCATATTACGAACAGCGAGAAGAGAACAGGCACCAAAAAGCTGCCGAAAAAGATCAGGCCTTTCAATATCATCTCTTTCCATTTCACCGGGCGCACCTTGAAATAATGATACAAGAACAGTATGCCGCAAAAGCCCGCATAAAAAACACTGGTTTGTTTCACCTGGAAAGCAATGGACAAGAGCACGCCGCTTAGTACAAGCCAATACCATTTCTCGTTCCTGAACCATAGTACAAGGCACAGGATGCCGGTAAAGCCGAATAGCGCCACCAGGTGTTCGCTCTGGGTGGTAAAGCCGTACACATCGGGTATCATGGATATCAGCACAAAGCTGGCCGCGGTGATAAGCGCCGTGAAATTGTCGAATACCAGCTTGGCCAGGTACCAGAGCACAATGATCGTGAGAACGTTTACGAACATAAAGCCGATGTGCATCGATTCGAGCGAGTAGCCGAACAGCCAAACCATGAATGCGTAAACATAGAACACACCTGGCAGACGCTGTGAGCCGATGTCTTTAAAAGGAATGGCCCCGTCGAGAATGATCTTGCCGCAATAAGTGTACGAACCTTCGTCCCGTTCAAATGGGATGTCGATAAAGTTACTGCGGATATAGATGGAGAACAGGATGCAAACTGCCAGGCCGATCAGGTAAACGTAGGCCGGGATCGAGAACCATGCGGCGGTACCCGTACCCGGTTGTTTTTGCTGGGACCCGCCCTGCTTTTTGGTTTTTTGCTTGTTATTGCTCAAGGAGCGATAGAATTTTCTCAAAAATAGAAATTTATTCGTGAGCTGTATATAATACTGTGAAGCGGCCTTCGTTCTATTATTTTGGTAATTTAGCCAACCTTAAATACCCAAGTAGTATGACGAGTAACGACGAAGAAAAGATCCGCAAGGCCTTTGCCTCTAAAGACTGGAACGATATAAAAGCTTCCGACTCCTGGATGATCTTCAAGATCATGGGTGAGTTTGTGGAAGGCTTTGAGAAAATGTCGCGCATCGGTCCCTGTGTATCGGTGTTCGGATCGGCACGTACAAAGCCTGAAAACAAATACTATAAGCTGGCTGAAGAGATCTCTTTTAAGCTGGTGCGTGAAGGGTATGGTGTTATCACCGGCGGCGGTCCAGGTATTATGGAAGCCGGTAACAAAGGCGCCAAGGCTGGCGGGGGAAAATCGGTGGGCCTTAACATTGTACTTCCCTTCGAACAGAGCCACAATACATTTATCGATAATGATAAGCTCATCTCTTTCGATTACTTCTTTGTTCGCAAGACCATCTTCCTGAAATACTCGCAAGGCTTTATAGCGCTTCCCGGCGGTTTCGGAACGCTCGACGAGCTGTTTGAAGCTATTACGCTGGTGCAGACCAATAAGATCGCGCATTTTCCTATTGTGCTCGTAGGCCGCGAGTATTGGGAAGGCATGATGGCCTGGATCAAGAGCACTATGCTGGCCGAGGAGAAGAACATCAGTCCTGAGGACCTCGATCTTTTCCATGTAGTTGACACCGCCGACGAGGCGGTGAGGGTCATCACCGATTTCTACGCTAAGTACCTCCTCAAGCCCAATTTCTGATCCCGCATGTGCGGCATTGCCGGCATAATCAATTTCAAGGGCAATGACCCCGGCCTTGCGCGGCATATCCGGCAGATGAGCGCCGCCATACGGCACCGCGGCCCTGACGGCGAAGGATTTGCTTTTTTTGGGGAGGAATATCTTACCGCGGGCAGCGACGAAACTCCTGCGGATGTTTTCGGCGCAAAGCTCCCCTACTCTCCTACAAAACGTATTGACCAGGTTAATGGAAATTATTCCATTGCCTTTGGCCATCGCCGTCTTTCCATTATCGACCTGAGCCCAGCGGGACACCAGCCTATGTGTTCAAAGGGTAAAGATCTTTGGATCACCTATAACGGTGAGATATATAACTACATTGAGATAAGGCAGGAACTTGAAAGCAAGGGACACAAGTTTAGTACGCAAACAGATACGGAGGTCATTCTCAACGCCTACGTTGAATGGGGCGAGAAATGCGTGGACCGTTTCAATGGCATGTGGGCCTTCGTGATCTACGACCGTACCAAGAACGAGCTCTTCGCCAGCCGCGACCGTTTTGGGGTGAAGCCTTTCTATTATTACCATGATAAAAATGTTCTCGCTTTTGCTTCAGAGCAAAAAGCGCTCATGCAACTTCCTTTTGTGCCAAAAGGGATCAACGATACCGCGGTGTTCGATTTCTTCGCCAAGGGTGAGATAGAATACGAAGAGGAAGGCATGTTCAAGGGGATCATCGAGCTTTTTCCTTCCCATTCCATGCGGGTGTCGATCGCTACAGGCAAGCTTAAGAAATGGAAATACTATTCGCTGGAGGTGAATCGCAGCAGGCAATTGTTCAGTGAGGAAAAGTTCAGGCCGGCGGCAGCGCATACCGAGGAACTATTGAGCCGCGCTATCGCGCTCAGGATGCGCTCCGATGTTCCGGTGGGTTCCTGCCTTAGCGGCGGCATCGACAGTTCGGCCATTGTAGGTATTATGCAGCACCTGCGCGAGAAGGAAAAGATGCCCAATAAGCTGAAGGTATTTACCGCTTCGTTCAACGAAAAGGAGATCGACGAGAGCCATTGGGCCAAAACAGTGGTGGAGCGTACCGGCGCTGAGTGGCACCAGGTATATCCTTCTTCCGAGGATCTTTTGCGTGATCTCGAAGATCTTATCCATTGCCAGGATGTGCCGATATGGTCAACGAGCACCTACGCGCAATACCGCGTAATGCAAACGGCGAAAGAGAAAGGCATTAAGGTGGTGCTCGACGGGCAGGGCGGCGATGAGCTGTTTGCCGGCTACGATACTTATTTCATGGCCCGCTGGATGGAGCTATTGCGCAAAGGCCGCGCGGGCACGATGCGTTCGGAAATGAAGCTGGCGGGAAGAACACCTACCTTCCTGTTCAAGCAATACCTGCGTTATTCGGGACTGAAGAAATTACCCAGGGGTTTGCGCTCCAGTCTTTCGGGATGGTATTACGACGATATCCAATACCTGAGCCCTGGTTTTTGGAGCAAGCATAAACAACGTTTCGGCACCGGGCATGAGCCGGACACCAGTTCGCTCAATGCCATGCTTTGGGATGAGTTTTACAATACACGTCTTAAAGGATACCTCAAATGCGAAGACCGCTGTTCGATGCGGCATTCGGTGGAATCGCGCACACCTTTTGCCGACGATGTTGACCTGGTGGAGTATGTGTTCAGCCTTCCCGGCGCTTTCAAGATGCACAAAGGCCTCAGCAAGTATTTGTTCAGGGAAGCGGCCAAGAGATACCTTCCTCCGGCCATTGCGGCACGTACCGATAAAATGGGTTATACAACACCCAATAACCGCTGGATCGCCGCTTTAAAAGAGGAACTCCGTCCGTTGTTCAATGAAAGTTTGAGTGACTTCATCGATACAAAGAAGCTGCTGAAGGACTACGACCGCTTTTTTTCACCCGGCGAAGCGGTGGAAAATGGCAGGATATTCAAGTTTATCAGCTTTGCGGTGTGGAAGAAACGCTTCCAGTTGTAAAACCTCTCCTTTCCGCATTTCATCCCTTTATCAGGCTATTTTATCCGTTCAAAAAAATTATTGGTCGGAATATTTAGTTTTTCTATATTTGCGTACTTATCTCTAAAAACCTATCTAAGTCTAATTAACACCACAAACAAATGAAAAACAAATTACTATTGGGACTCGCGCTGGTGGTTGGCTTTACGGCCGCTGCACAAAGCCCGTATGCCCCGAAACAAAAACAGGCAGCGAAAGTTCCTTCATCTTTTGCGAACGTTTCCATGCCCTTTAAAAAGAGTGATGTTTACAAAGGCGGCGATGACGAAATCGGTTTCGACAAATACGCCCTCCAGAGCAAAATAGTGACCGCTCAGAACAAGAACTATGGCGGAAACACTGTTCAAGGTTACACCCTTAAGGTGCTCGATAGTACATATTATGATCTTCAAACCAACACGGCCATCGGCAACAGGATGGACTGGAACTCCCAGGACAATGCCATCTCTGCAGTATGGACCCTTTGCCCCATCGCAACCCACCCTTCTTTCCCTACAAGGGGTACCGGTTACAGCTATGGTGCTAACATGGGAACCAACTGGAGCGTGAGCGTTGCTCGCGAAGAGAACGACCGTACCGGCTGGCCCAGCATCCTGGTGACCTCTACCGGCAAGGAACTTAACATTGCCCATAACACCAACCAGATGCAGCTGCATATGATCAGCAGGAACGGCGCTGGTGGCGGTGCATGGACACAGTCTACAACCACCCTTGCAAGCACCGCAACAGGCGGTAACCTTTGGGCAAGAGCAGTGGTTGGCGGTACCGCAAGGAAATCCATCCACATGATCTCTCTTACTGCTCCTGTAGCTAACTCAGGCGCTATTTACAAAGGAATGGACGGCGCTGTTCTTTACAGCCGTTCACTCGACGAAGGCGCTACCTGGCCTATTCTTCACCAGGACATCGTTGGCATCGACTCTTCTGGCTATATCGGCTGGGGCGGTGACAACTACGCGATCGACGCGCGCGGCGATACCATCGCTATCGTGCTCGGCGGTTTCGACGTTGACGTTGTGCTCATGAAGTCGACCGACAACGGAACTACCTGGACCAAGAAGATCGTTCACCCCTTCCCGATCCCGAAATACGACTCAGCGATCAAAACTACCGACTGGGATAACGACGGAACACCTGACACCATCGACTCTAACGACGGTTCAGTGGCGGTTCTCCTCGACAACGCCGGTAAGGCGCACGTTTGGTTTGGCAACATGAGGGTTCTTTGTACCACTCCCGGCACCGGCAACGGACAGGGGTTGAGCTATTTCCCTTATACTGACGGCCTCATGTACTGGAACGAGATCACACAGGGCTCTGCCACTATGATCGCTTCTTGTATGGACGTAAACCCCTCTAACGGTCAGATCGACATTCCCACCGGTGGTACTCCTCTTTCTATTGGCAGCTACTACAAGGGACTTTCTTCTTTCCCCAATGCGGGTATCGATGCTTCCGGCAAGATCTTCCTGGCTTACGCCAGCCTTGCTGAAGGTACCGATGACGGTAACAGCAAAGCATACCGCCACACCTTCCTGATGCGCTCTGACGATAACGGCGCTACCTGGATGCAGGCGAAAGACATCGTTGACAGCACATGGCAGGGCAGCGGCAGCTCAGGTAACTTCCTCGAAGGTATCTACTGCGACGTTCTGCGCAGGGTTGACAACAACGTTCACCTGATCTATCAGCGCGACGGTTACGCGGGCCACAGCCTTTCAGGCGCCAACCCTGGCGATACCGATCCCAGCAACAAGAACCAGATCAACGAGATCTGCTACCTCCAGGTTCCTGTTAACTACCTGTTCGTAGGTAACAACGAGATCGAGACCGACCTCGCGAAGAGTGTTTCTATTTACCCGAACCCCGCGCACACCTTTACTAACGTGAGCATCGAACTTACCAAGCCTGAGAAGGTGAACGTAACGATCCTCGACATCGTTGGCAAAGAAGTGAGCTCATTCAGCAGGGATCTCCTCGCAAGCGGCATCCTCAGCGTGAACACCTCTGCTATGCCTGCAGGTGTTTACTTTGTAAGGACCACCGTTGGCGCGCAAAGCGTAACCAACAAGCTTATTGTTGAGTAATCAGACCTTACCTGTTTGCAGAGAGCCCTTGACGAAAGTCAGGGGCTTTTTGTTTTACCTGCTGTAGCTTTAGCGAAGGCAGGTTTTATTCACATGAGCATTCCTCTCATCACACCGGGGAAATGTCGCCTTGTAGGTCATTTTCTACGGCTGGGTTTTCTTCTAAAATCACACTTCGTCGCCTCTTTTCTGCTGGCATTATTTTGCTGGTCTAATGCAAACTAATTAATCAATCAATTTAAAAAGGAGGTAACAATGAGAAGATCAAGCAACAGAGGGTTTGCATCGATGGACCCAGAAGAACATCGTGAACTATCGCGCCGGGGCGGCCAGGCCTCTCATGGCACAAGTAATTCGCGCAGGAGCCGCAGCGATCGCGACGAAGACGACAACCGCTATCAGAACCGAAATAACTGGTACGACGAAGACCATGGATCGGGTTACGGGCGTTACAGCGATGAAAATAACGACTACAGCAGGGGCAGAAGCCGCGACAGAGAGGATGATAATTCCTCTTCCCGGGGCCGCAGCCAGGGCAGCATTTACGATGAGAACGATCATCGTGGTTCATCGAGAGGCCGAAGTCGCTATTATGATGAAGATTATCGTGGCAGCGACTATGGTTCGAGGAGCATTCAAAGCGACTATGATGATGACGATTACCGTGGTTCGTCCAGGAACGATCAAAGGCGTTACGAAGAGGATGAGGATGATTATCGCTATTCCGGAAGAAGAGGATATTCAAGGAGGGGCTTTGCCGGCATGGACCCAGAAGAACAGCGTGAGATCGCCAGCATGGGCGGCAGGGCCGCGCATGAACAGGGTGTTGCCCATGAGTTTGATTCAGAAGAAGCGCGCAGGGCCGGCCGTAAAGGCGGCAGAACAAGGTCGCAAAAACGCTAATCGTATCGATCTGAAAATGGAAGACCGCCGCAATGGCGGTCTTTTTTTAGATAAGGCTGAAGAGGTCGTGTACGCCAATGCTGCGCTCAGTAGTGAAGGCCTCAGCGTATTCAACATTAATGTCCCTTCCGGAGATCCGCATTTTGGCCCTTACAAAATCGAAGAAATTTTTAGAGGAGATCGGCGTCTCCGCCTCTTTGGAGTTCTTGTCGTAGAACTGCGAAGCAAAAGCCTGAATGGCTTCCATCTTCTTGTCCATGAAAGGAGTGATGTCAACCAGAATATCGGGTTTGATATAGCGGTCCTGCACATAATGGTAAACGGCTGCCGGGCGCCAGGCCTGCTGTTCCTTCCCTCCCACCTTGGTCACTAACTTTTGAAGGCCCGACAAATAACAGGCATCCGATACCAATTGCGAAGACCTTCCATGGTCAGGATGCCGGTCAGCAACCGCATTGCATAACACAAGGAAGGGTCTGTATTGGCGTATCTTTTGGATGATGAGTTCCTGGTGAGCACGGTCGTTACTGAAAAAGCCATCAGCCATGCACAGGTTCTCCCTTACAGAAACGCCAAGGATCTTTGCCGCTTTTGCGGCTTCTTTCATACGGATGGCCGCGCTGCCGCGGGTACCCAGCTCGCCTTGTGTAAGGTCGATGATGCCGGCCTTTTTGCCCTGATGAATATGTTTGAGGATAGTGCCGGCGCAGGAAAGCTCCACATCGTCGGGGTGCGCGCCAAATGCAAGAAGATCGAGTTTCACGTGTATTGTTTCGGCTTATTTACCGGTGATCCACTTTACCAGTTCTTCGTCCATGGGCTTTACCTTCGAGGAATAGTCCCCGCACCATTTTCCATTCTCATCAATGGCGAACTTCCAGAAGTTCCAGCGGATCTCGGCGTCCTTTACGCCGTTGAGCGTTTTCTGTGTGAGCCATTGGTAAACAGGATCAATGTCGGAACCTTTTACAGAAACCTTCGACATCATGGTGAAGCTCACGCCGTAGTTCTTCTTACAAAATTCCGCAATGTCCTTATTGGTACCCGGCTCTTGCGCGCCGAAGTTATTGGCGGGGAAGCCGACGATGGTAAAGTTCTTGCCACCGTATTTCTTAAAAAGCTTTTCCAGGTCTTCGTACTGAGGGGTATAGCCGCATTCGGAAGCGGTGTTTACGATAAGCACCTTTTTGCCTTTAAGCGTAGCGAAATCGAATTCCTTGCCGTCGATGGTGGTACCTTTCAGTTCGTAGAACGATTTTACAGAGGGCTGCGCGGCCAGGTTGATGCCTAAAAGCGAAGCGACAAAGAGTAAGAACTTTTTCATCTTGGTTTTTATTGAATAGCTACACAAATATAGTTATTAGTTGGTTAGTTATTGGTTTTGGTTTTTTAGGTATTTGTTATGGTTTTCTGGTTGGATTCAGGCTCTGGATCATAGAACTATGACTGACAACCAAATTAACTATAACCATAAACCAACCAACCAATAACCAATTATCTTTGCTCCGGAATGGCTGCCAAAGAAGTACTGCACCTAATGGGAAAAGAACTTTCCCTCGAACTGCGCCAGCGCAACGCGCTGAATGGCATTCTGCTGTATGTCATTTCCACCGTTTTTATCGCCTACCTCAGCTTCAAACATGTGATCGATCCTCCTACCTGGAACGCCCTGTTCTGGATCATCTTGCTGTTTGCCTCGGTGAACGCTGTTTCCAAAAGCTTCCTCCAGGAGAACAAAGGGCGATTGCTCTATTTGTATACGCTTGCCTCACCCCGTTCGGTGATCACCGCAAAGATCCTCTATAACATGGCCCTGGTGGCGCTGCTGTCGTTGCTCAACTTTGCCTGTTACAGCCTGTTCATAGGAAATAGTGTACAGGACATCACCCTGTTCTTGATCGTTCTTTTGCTTGGCAGCGCAGGGCTTGCCTCGGTACTTGCCATGGTATCGGCCATTGCCTCAAAAACCAATAACAGTACAGGCCTTATGGCGGTGCTCAGCTTCCCAATTTTGATCCCTTTGCTGCTCACCCTTATCAAAGCCTCCAAGAACGCCGTTGACGGCCTCGACTGGAGCGTTAGCTATTCGTTACTGATCGTGCTGGTCGCTCTCAACCTCCTGGTGTTCGCACTGGCCTATCTGTTATTTCCTTACCTTTGGAAAGATTAAATTCCCTGTGAAATCATGAAGAAAAACTGGTGGAAGATCGTGGCGGTTGCACTGGTGGCGTATACCATCCTGGGCGGCTTTCTTTTCGATGTGCCGCGCAGGGCGATCCTTCATGAAAGCATCCGAAATGTACATTTTCACGTTTGTATGTGGTTCGCCATGCTATTTACCATGACAGCGGCCCTGGTGTTCGGCATCCGCTACCTTCTTAAGTTCCGTACCGAAGACGATATTTACGCCTCCGAGGCAATGAACATAAGCATTCTGTTTTCGGCTCTTGGCGTGATCACCGGTTCGGTATGGGCTAAGTTCACCTGGAGCGAATGGCCCCTCTTATCGCTCAAAGGCTGGTGGGTGGACGATGTGAAGTTGAACGGTTCCGCCATCTGCATGCTGGTATTCCTCGCCTACCTGGTATTGAGAGGCGCCATTGATGAAGAACAAAAGAGCGCGAGGATCGCCGCGGTGTACAGCATATTTGCGTATGTGATCATGATCGTGCTGCTGCTTATCCTTCCCCGCTTGACCGATTCTCTGCATCCCGGCAACGGTGGCAATCCCGGCTTCAGCCAGTATGACCTCGACAGCCGCATGCGCATAGTATTTTATCCTGCTATTATCGGCTGGACATTGCTTGGTGTATGGATGATGCAGCTCCGCGTACGTATTAAAAAACTTGAACGGAAAACAGAACTATGAAACGCATTCTTAGCTTTTTCGCATTCCTTATGATCGCCTTTTCTTCCTTTGCGCAGGAAGATGGCGTAGAGATGGCCGACGCGCTGCGCTCCAACGGAAAGATCTATGTGGTGGTAACGGTGTTGATGGTTATTTTCATAGGCATCGTGCTTTACCTCGTGAGGATCGACAGGAAATTGTCTAAACTTGAATCAGGACAAAAGAAATGAAAAAGATACACGTAATAGGGATCATTGTCATCGCGGTAGCCATTGGCGCCATCATGACCACGCTGGGCAGCACCAGCACCTATGCTTCTTTTACCGAAGCCGCTCAAAAGCCCAATACTGAATTTCACGTGGTGGGAAAACTGAACAAGGACAAAGAGACCGTTTACGATCCCAAGACCAATGCCAACCTTTTCACCTTTTATATGATCGATAATAAAGGCGTTGAGAAAAAGGTATTGCTTTACAAGAACAAACCTCAGGACTTCGAGCGCTCCGAGCAGATCGTGCTCATTGGCAAATGCACCGGCGACGAGTTCCATGCCAACGACATCCTGATGAAATGCCCGTCGAAGTACAACGACGGCAAGCCCCAGGAAAAAACCTCCGGCGCCAAACCAGCAGCCTAAATGGAAATTGAATATGTAGGAGAGCGCCTTCTGCCCGGACAATTAGGGAATGCTTTTCTTATCCTCTCCTTCGTTGCTTCGCTCGTGGCGGCCATCGCCTATTTCTTCGCGGAGAAAGATCAGTTAGGAACCAGTTGGAAGAACACCGGCCGCTGGGCTTTCAGGATCCATTTTATTTCGGTATTGGGAATGATCGGCACTCTTTTCTGGATGCTGTTCAATCATTACTTTGAATACGAGTACGTGTGGCACCATTCCAATACGGCTATGCCCATGCGTTATATCATGAGCTGCTTTTGGGAAGGCCAGGAAGGCAGCTTCCTGCTCTGGATCTTCTGGCAAAGCTTATTAGGCCTTATCCTTATTCGCAGCGCAAAGGATTTTGAAGCGCCGGTTATGAGCGTAGTATCGCTGGCACAGGCCTTCCTCGGCACCATGCTGCTGGGAGTGTATGTGCTCGATTATAAACTGGGAAGCAATCCCTTTACGGTTCTTCTGAGGGAAATGCCCGACTCGGTAAATATGCCTTTGTTCACGAATACCAAGGCAGCAGCTGACGGGCATCTTTATAATGATTACCTGAGCAAGCTCGATGGCCGCGGCCTTAACCTATTGCTGCAGAACTACTGGATGACCATCCACCCTCCTACTCTTTTCCTGGGCTTTGCCTTAACGCTTGTTCCCTTCGCGTATGCCATTGCGGGGCTTTGGACCAAACGTTTGCACGAATGGCAAACGCCGGCCCTGCCCTGGACCTTCTTTGGGGTAATGGTATTGGGAACAGGTATCCTTATGGGCGGCGCCTGGGCTTACGAAGCGCTTAGCTTCGGCGGATTCTGGGCCTGGGACCCTGTGGAGAACGCGTCATTGGTGCCCTGGCTCACCTTTGTGGCCTCGGCCCACGTAATGATCATCAGCCGGAAAAAAGGCGGCTCGCTGTACGCTACTTTCCTGCTTACAAGTATTACCTACATTCTTATCCTGTATTCCACCTTCCTTACCCGCAGCGGAATATTGGGTGATACCTCCGTACACTCTTTCACTGACCTGGGTCTGCTTCGGCAATTGTTATTCTACCTGCTCTTCTTTGTAGCGCTCACCATTTATTTGCTCCTGCTCGATAAACAAACAAGATTGGTATATGGAGTATTGTGTTTATTGATCTTTACCTTCCTGTTCTTTGTTCCCGGTGCGGCTTCTGTATCGTCTATCACCTTTGCGGCTGTTTCGTTGATCGCCCTGTTCTATGGCTACTTCAGGTTCTTTCCTAAGGAAACCGAAGAAGAAGACCTTTGGTCGAGGGAGTTTTGGATGTTCATAGGAGCGCTTGTGCTTGTCATCTCTTCCTGCCAGATCATCCTGGAAACATCGCAGCCCGTGATCAATAAAATATTTGGCTGGACAAAAGCGCCGCGGAAAGATGCCATCGCGTATTATAATCAGTGGCAGGTAGCCTTCGCTATTCTCGTCGCCTTGCTTATTGCCACCGGACAGTTCTTTCGCTTTAAGAAGACCGAGATAAAAGTGTTCCTGAAAAAGATATCCCTTTCCTTTGCTTTATCGGCCCTGCTCTCCGGGCTCATGATGTGGGGTCTTGGGTTGAAGAACGTGTTTTATTGCACCCTGCTTTTCTGCTCTGTGTTCGCGGTACTGGCTAATATGGATTATTTTATTCGCGTTCTCAAAGGCAGCATTTCTAAAGCCGGCGCCTCGGTAGCGCATGCAGGTTTCGGCCTTATCCTGCTGGGAGTACTTATCTCCACTTCCAAAAAGGACATTATCTCGATAAATACTTCAGGCAAGGACATTGAAAGCCTCGGGACGTCCAATAAAACCAACATCCTTCTTAACCAAGGCGATACTCTTAAGATGGGCGATTATTTTGTTACCTATACCAGCAAGGATTTCGAAGGGCCTAATGTTTATTTTAACATTGAGTATTATTCGAAGGACGCAGCGGGTGTTATGAAGCATGAGTTCACGTTAAGGCCCCGTCTGCAGACCAGTAAGAACGAGAACATGGGCATGGTGCCCGAACCTGATACGCGGCATTTTTTGCATAAGGATATTTACACCCATGTAACCTTTGTGGAACCTGAGTCGCTGAAGAAGAAAAAAGCAGCCTCCGATGAATACGGTCCGCCCTCAGCCTTCAGCATCAAGCGGGGCGATTCACTTTTCTCCTCCAATAGTATTATCGTACTCGAGGAGATCGATACTAAACGGAGCCTGGATTCCATGAAGCGCTTTGGCATTACCGAAGGCGATATATGGGTGGTGGCGAAACTGAAGGCCGTTGATATCAAGAAGAAGCTGCGTTATGCCGAGCCGGTGTATGTGATCCGCGGTAACGAAACGCATACGATCCTCGCCGAGATAAAAGAGCTGGGCCTGCGATTTGCTTTCGAGAAGGTAGATCCTAACACCGGTACCTTTACCATCTCGCTGATGGAGAAGAATTCCAACAAGCAGGACTTCATTGTGATGGAAGCCATCATTTTTCCCTGGATCAATGTGTTGTGGCTGGGCTGTATCATTATGATCATCGGTACGGTGATCGCTGTCATAGAAAGGATACGAAAGCTGAAACATGGCTAAGCGCGTTATACTTATCGGCGCCGGCAATGTGGCAAGCCACCTGGGACCTGCGCTTAAAAAGAAAGGCTATTCTGTTGTGCAGGTATACAGCCGTACGAAAGCCGCTGCCATTCTGCTTGCAAAGAAAACAGGCGCGCAAGCCGTTACCAACCTGCGTTCATTGAAGGAAGCCGATATTATTATCATTTCCGTAAAGGACGATGCCCTTCCCAAAGTTGCGGCGCAGATAAGGACAAAAGCTTTGGTGCTTCATACTTCCGGTCCGCTGGGGTTGGGTGTTTTAAAAAAATGTTCTCCTCATACAGGCGTTCTCTACCCTTTGCAAACATTCTCCAAAGAGGAAACCGTTGACATGAAAAGTGTGCCTTTGTGCATTGAGGCTAACAGTAAGCAGGCCTGGGCCGATCTTACAGAACTTGCGCTGAAACTTTCAGGTACTGCCTACAAAGTAAATTCAGCGAAGAGAGAAACACTTCATTTGGCGGCGGTGTTCGCCTGTAATTTCACCAATCACTTTTATGGGATCGCCGAGAAGCTGATGAAGCAAAAGGGAATGCCTTTCTATTTGCTCAATCCGCTTATTGCCGAAACCATGCGTAAGGCATCGCATGGCGATCCCATAAAAATGCAAACGGGCCCGGCGGTACGCGGCGATAAGAAGACAATGAGCAAACACCTGGCATTGCTTAAAAAGGAGCCGGAACTGCAGCGCCTGTATCGTTTGCTGAGCAAGAGCATTATGAGAAATAAACCCTAATTTTGAAGCATGCCCGATAACTTCAAACAGCTCCTCGGAAATATCAAGGCTTTTGTATTCGATGTGGACGGTGTATTGACCGATGGTTCACTATTGCTTTTACCCGGCGGCGAACAGGCCCGCACCATGAATATCCGCGACGGCTATGCGCTGCAGCTTGCGGCGAAGAAAGGTTACCAGATCGCGGTAATTACTGGTGGTCGTTCTGAAGAAGTGAAAAAGCGCTTGAAGGGCCTGGGTGTTACCAGCATTTATCTCGACGCGCAGATCAAGATAGAAGCCTACAACGATTTTGTTGCCTCCTATAGCCTTAAAAAGGAAGAGATCCTCTATATGGGCGACGACCTGCCGGATGAAGAAGTGATGATGAAAGTGGGTGTGCCCGCTTGTCCTAAAGATGCGGCTCCTGAGATTCGGGCGATCAGTATTTATATCTCTGATAAAAAAGGCGGCGAGGGTTGTGTGCGTGATGTGATCGAACAAGTGATGCGCCTCCATGGCAAATGGGAGGCCGAAAGATCGTAGACCATGATATCATTCCTGAGGCTCATACGCCTGCCTAACCTGTTGATCATCGCGGGCACCCAATACCTGATGAGGTATTGTGTGGTGCAGCCCTTGCTGGCCACCGCGGGATTGGAGCTTCAGCTCAGTCATTTTGATTTTTTCCTGCTCTGCCTCTCCACTGTCATGATCGCGGCGGCAGGCTATGTTATTAACGATTATTTCGATACCAAGACCGACATTATCAATCGCCCCGAAAGTGTTGTGATCGATAAAGGGGTGAAACGCCGTGTGGCGATGGGCGCGCATTCGGTGATCAATTTTGCAGGTGTGGTACTGGGGTTTTATGCCGGCTATAAGGCAGGACTTTACAAGCTGGGTGTCATTCATTTTGTGAGCGCGGGCCTGTTGTGGTTTTACTCTACCGATTTTAAGCGGCAACTTATTGTAGGAAACATTGTTGTATCGGTGCTCACAGCCCTGGTGCCTATGCTGGTGGTATTGTATGACATGCCCCGCATTAATGTTCACTATTACCTGGAGCTGGTGCAATCGGGCATTAACCTGAACTTCATCACCCGCTTTGTTGCCGCCTTCGCGCTGTTTGCCTTCCTTACCTCGCTCATACGCGAGATCATTAAGGACATGGAAGACATGGAAGGCGACGCGGCCATCGGCTGTAAAACCATTCCGCTCTCTTTCGGGATCAGGACCTCTAAGACAATTGTCATCCTCCTGGTGCTTTCCACCTGCGTGCTGCTCGGCCTTATACAGTTGAAGCAATACGAGGCCGGCGACCTTCTTTCGTTTGCTTATCTCTCGGCAGGTGTGCAGGTCCCTATGCTGATACTCGCAGGGCTTGTGCTCAGGGCCTCAGCACCGAAACATTACCACAACGCCAGCGTGTTCATAAAAGTGATCATGCTTACAGGGGTGTTGTATTCATTCATTGTTTATTACAGTTTGCTTCCTAAGTGAGTCAACCTTCTCTCCTGCTCGCTTCCAAGTCACCGCGTAGGCAATTCCTGATGAAGGAGTTGGGTTACCACTTCACCGTAAGGACAAAGGAGACCGACGAATCATTCCCAGCTGACCTTAAGGCGCAGGAGATCGCGCTTTTTCTTTGTAAGAAAAAAGCCGCTGCTTTTGATGCGGAACTTAAGGAGAACACTCTTCTTCTAACCGCCGACACCATTGTGTGGGTACAGGGCAATGTGCTTAACAAACCGGCCGACGAAAAGGAAGCGCTGGAAATGCTGATGATGCTCTCAGGGAAAATGCATGAAGTGTTTACAGGTATCTGCCTGAAAAGCAACAAGACCGAAAAGGTCTTCTTTGTGCGAAGTGAAGTTTGTTTTAAACCGCTTAACGAAGAGCAGGTATTGCGTTATGTTCGCGAGCGTTCTCCATTTGACAAGGCGGGATCGTATGGCGCGCAAGAATGTCTGCCAGAAGGCATGGATCCTTGCTCGGAAGAGGAGCGTTACTTTCTCCGCAAAGCGGGTAAACCCAACCTTGCCGAGCTCAGCAAGGGCCCGCATTACGGTTTCATCGATAAGATACAAGGTTCCTATTTCAATGTGATGGGGCTGCCCGTTGTTGAGCTCTCCAGGGAGCTGAAACTTTTTTCTTAGCGCTTACCTCCCCAAGGACTGCTTTGGATAAATAGATGCCGCCTTATTCTCAAAACGTGCATAAAATTTATTTCGCGGTATTGCTCTTCGGGACCTCCCTTCCTACCTTTATGGAAAATCACGAACATGAGATCCCTTACGCTCATCGCCATTTTCCTAAGCCTGTTCCTCATCGCGCTGCTGCTCATTAGTTTTGATCCCGGCAGCGCCATTGACGACCGCAACGCGCTTTCAGTGGGGGCGCTCAGCATAGCGGTGTACCTGTTTGTTTATTCGATCGTGGTTGCCATGCGTTCGAAGATCAAGCAATAAGTACCCTTTTCAGGCCCCGTATTTCCAATAATCGTATTTTTAGCCCATGAAGAGTCTTTTAAAGGGCATTGTTGATGTATTGATCACCCGAGACGCTAAACGCCGGGGCGACCATAAGCCAAGCCACAAGGACAGGATGGTGTTCATGATCCACGTGCGCCAGCAATTGGTGGATGCTTTCCTTATCACAGCCGGGATGCTTTCAGCGGGTTTAGGCCTCAAGGGATTTCTACTGCCGAACGGCTTTATCGACGGCGGCATTACAGGAATATCTCTTTTGCTGGAGAACATCACTCATATTCCGCTGGCGGCATTGATCATCGCCATTAACGTTCCCTTTATTTTTATGGGCTACCGGAACATCGATAAGATATTCGCTTTCAAAACGCTTACGGCCATTGTAGGTCTTGCGCTCTGCCTCATCTTCATTCCCTATCCTATCGTTACCTCTGACAAGCTGCTGGTGGCGGTATTCGGGGGGCTTTTTCTCGGGGCGGGCATCGGTCTTGCTATGAGGGGCGGCGGGGTGATCGACGGAACAGAAGTGCTTGCCATTTCCATCAGCCGTAAGTCCACCATGACGCCCGGCGACGTGATCCTTATTGTGAACATTCTCATTTTTTCTATCGCGGCCTTTGTGCTTTCTTTCGAGCGGGCGCTCTACTCCATCCTCACCTATTTCGCGGCGGCGAAAACATTGGATTATATAATATCCGGTATCGAGGAATATACGGGTGTTACCATTATCTCAAGTCATAGTGAACAGATCCGTAAAATGATCACTGAGGAACTCGGCCGCGGCGCTACTATTTACCAGGGGAAGAGAGGTTACGGGACCCATGGCCATAAGCTCGATCAAACAGAGATCATCTTTACAGTGGTAACGCGCCTTGAGATATCAAAATTGAAGGCCGAGATCGAGAAGATAGATACGCAGGCCTTTGTGGTGATGCACAGCATTAAGGATACCAAAGGCGGTATGATCAAGAAGCGCCCGCTTCACTAAGCGAACTGCCGATCGCCCTTAATTTCGAATTCTTGCTTAGTTTTTTGAAAGCGTATTCGGCCTTGGAGGCTTCCGAGCGGTCAGCGTGCGGCCATAGCGCGAGAAGTTTTACCGGTCCCCTTCCGCGGGTATATTTTGCTCCCTTTCCGGTGTTGTGCTGTTCCAGTCTCTTAACAATGTGGTTGGTGATGCCGCAGTAAAGCGTATCGTCGGCACATTCAAGCAGGTATAAATACCAGATCACCATCCGTTCGTGCCTAAACCTTTACGCCGATCACCAATACATCGTCCACCTGATCAAGTGTGCCTTTCCAATCATTAAAGGCTTTCAACAGGACCGCTTCCTGTTCTTCCATTGGTAGCTCCTGGATGGAAAGAAGCAATTCCTTGAGTGGTTTGTATTTGAATTTTTTTCCTTTGGGTCCGCCGAACTGGTCGGCATAGCCATCTGAAAAAATATAATAGGTGTCGCCCGCCTTCATTTCCAGCTTATGGCCGATAAATGGATGCGACTGGCCCATGAAGTAACCGATGGGGCGTTTCGCTGCCTCGTACTCAATTAATTCGTAGTTGGTTGTTTGCTGTTTGTCGTTCCGGCGAACCACCCAAAGAGGATTGTTGGCGCCAGCAAATTCCACTGTCCCGTTAGCGTCGTCAAAGGCGATAAGGGCAATGTCCATTCCGTCCTTGGCCTCCACCGAATCGCCGGTTTGCTTCAATGAGCGGATCACCATATGGCGAAGCTCGCTCAGGATCGTTTCGGGCCGCGTGATACCGCGCTCGTTCACTACTTCATTGAGAAAATCGTTTCCTATAAGGCTCATGAAGGCGCCCGGCACGCCGTGCCCTGTGCAATCGACCGCGGCGATGAAGCGTTTCCCTCCTTTTTTGGCAAACCAATAGAAGTCGCCGCTCACCACATCCCTGGGCTGGAATAGCACAAAGGCATTGGGGAACAAGCTGTACTTGAGCTCCTTTTCTGAAAAGAGCGCTTCCTGGATCTTCTTCGCGTAATTGATACTGTCGGTGATATCCTTATTCTTGTCTTCGATGATCTTGTTCTTTTCGGCCAGCGACACATTGGCCCTTTGCTTTTCACGAAAGCTCCGGAAGATGAGCAGCGCGAGCAGGAATACCAGCACCAGGCCCGCAATAGAGTAGTTTCGCTGCTGTTTCTGCCGGTTCAACTCCGCATCTGCCTGCAGGTCTTTTCGCTCCTGCTCCAGTTTTTCCTGCGCCTGCTTTTTCTCGTATTCAAAATCCAGTTCGGCCCGCACGCTTTTCTCGAGGTTCGCCTGGTTAAGGATGCTGTCGCGGTAATCGATATAGAGATCAAAGTGTTTAAGTCCTTTCCTGAAATCCCCTTCGGTGGTATCGAGGCACACCATTTTCTCTAACGTATGTTTCATAGAAGCCTTAAAGCTCTGTTCGCTCGCGATCTGCGTAGCGCGGTCGAGGTACTGCCTGGCATCTTTGAACTTCCGCATTTTTGTATGAAGACTACCCAGGTTGGTGCAGGCAGCCGCAATACCTTCCTTATCGCCCAATTCTTCCACAATAGCCAGGGTGCGCTTGTAAATGGCCATGGCGCTGTCCAATTTCCCTTTGGCAAAATAGATGTTCCCGATATTATTGAGAGTGCCGGTCATTCCCGCCCGATCGCCGATCTCTTTCTTGATCTCCACCGATTTGTAATAGAATTCCAACGAAAGAGCATCGTTGTTCATGTCGTAATACACCGTACCAATATTGTTGAGGCTGGCCGCGATCCGTTTTTTATCACCGATCTCTTTGAATATCTCCAGCGACTTCAGGTAATTGTCAAGAGCCCTTGGAAGATCAGCGCGTTCCTTAAATACCGACCCGATATTATTGTACGAAGCGGCGATGCCGGGTTTGTCATTCTCAGCAAGCCGTATGCGCAGGGCCTGGTAGTTGTTCTCCAGCGATTTGCCGTAATTACCTTTCATGCGGTATAAAATACCCAGGTTATTGAAGGTGGTGGCGGTCATTATCTTCACACCGCGTTCATTGCCTTTATGCGCAGCCAACAGGGCCATGGCCTGCGAGGAAAAGTTCAGGGCCTTGTCGTATTGCCCGATGGTGATCAGCTGACGGCTTAGCTTGTTGAGAAGGTCGGCCTTTACAGTATCGACCTTTGCCTCACGCATAATATTCTCGAGCGAGTCAAGCTCGCCTGGCTGTGCAAGCGCCAGGTAAGGAAGTGAAAATAGTAAGAGAAGGCTTTTCTTCATCCGGTAAGGGTGCCGAAACGAGGGTTCTTACCAAACATACAAAAATTCCGGCTCAGTTCATCGGCACTTCTATGAGAAGCACTTCGGCGTTTTCTTTAGCGGAAATAGCAATTGTATCGGTTTCCCAAATGCCAAGGGCATCACGTTTACTGAGTTCCTTCCCGTCAACCATTACAGCACCATCCACAACCATAAGGTAAACACCATTGCCTTTGAACTTTAGGTTGTACTCCAGCTCTTTTCCCTTATCGATACGCGCCATGCTGAACACAGTGTCCTGGTGAAGCCACAAAGCCCCTTCTGTTTCATCAGGAGAGACCAGCACCTGGAATTTGTTGTTGCGTTCTTTCGGATCGAACATCTTTTGATCATAACGCGGCTGCACATTTTTTAGCTTGGGGAATATCCATACCTGGAACAGGCTGCAATGCTCCGTCTTGGAATGGTTGAACTCCGAATGCATGATCCCGGAGCCCGCGCTCATCACCTGCACCTCGTTCTTTTGTATCACACCATGTCCGCCTGCATTGTCGCTGTGCTCCAGCGAGCCTTCCAGTGGAATGGTAACGATCTCCATGTTATCATGGGGGTGCATGCCGAAGCCCATGCCCGGCGCTATGCGGTCGTCGTTGAGCACACGCAGCATACCGAAATGGACCTTTTTCTCGTCGTACCAGCCGGCGAAGCTGAAAGAGTGATGCGCGTTGAGCCAGCCATGGTCGGCATGGCCACGTTCGGAAGCGGGATGGAATACTGTTTTCATTCTTGGTTAGGTTTTACAAATTGTGCAATGATCATGCAAAGGAAGCTCACCGCTATCCCTAAATAACCCACGATCTCATAATGCTCATATTTACCGGCATCGGTACGGATAACGATAATGCCAGCGATAAACGACGCGAGGCCTACCCCCATTTGCTGAAGCGATGAGTTAAGGTTCATAAAGCCGCCTCTCAAACGATTGGGAACCACCGAGGTGATAAGCGCCTGGGCAGGAACCATTCTTCCATTGGCTACGATGAAGAAAAGCGAAGTGACCATGTATACGTAGTAATAGGCCATAGGCTGCATATTGGTAATGAGGTAGACCGGGATGGCGGAAAGGAGAAGAAAAACAGAAAAGATGATCCGCTTGCCATATTTATCGGACAGGATACCCACCACCCTTGATGTTATTGCGGATACAGCGCCGCCTAAACAGTACATGATGGCGATCTGCCCTTGTGTAAGACCCACGTTCTTTTCCAGGTAGGGAGCAATGAAAGGGATAGATGCAAAGTGGGAAAAGATCATGGTGAACATCATGAGCAGGGCCAATTGCTGGTTGCGCGAGCCCAGTACACTTTTGTATACGTCCAGCGGACCGGGCCTGTCTGCGGCGGTAAGATGAGCTGTCATTGGAGGTACAGCAACATAAAGCAAAGGAAGTATGATGATGCCCATGATGCCCACCGCAAGAAATGGAACATGCCATCCCGAAATGCTTGCGAGATAAAGACCACCGGGAACACCCGCTACTGAAGCCAGGGCGAAACCACTCATTAAGGCGCCCATGGCACGCCCTCTTTTTTCATAGGGAAACGTATCGCCTACGATGGCCATGGCCTGCGCGCCAATGAGGCCGCCAAATAATCCTGCTATAATGCGCGCTCCCATCAGTGCTTCATAACTGGGCGCGAAAGCGCACGCCAATGTGCCGGCAACAAAGCCCGCATAGGCTGTCAATAAAACTTTTTTTCGATCGAAGCGATCCACTACAAAAGAAGCGACCAGGCTGGAGATACCGGCTGTAATTGCGTAAGAGGCCAGCAGGATGCTGAACTGATGCGGACTTATATGAAATTCTTTGACCAGGTGCTCCTGCAGCGGCATCATGATCATAAAATCCATGATATTGGTGAAGTTCACCGCGGCGAGGATCGCAAGCAGGATATTCTCTTTTCTTGTCATAAGATCAACCCCTCAGTTTGTCGAGAAGCGTGTTCAATACCGCGGCTTCTTCTTTGTTAAGGCTCTCCACCACCGCATTCATCTCTTTTTCTTTCTTATCGAGCCGGTCGAGCAGCTCCATTCCCTTTTTAGTGATGAACACATCCACCGCGCGGCGATCACTGCGGCAGGTCTTGCGCTCGGTAAGGCCTTTGTTGCAAAGTTTGTCTACCAGGCGCGAAGCGTTCGACATTTTATCAAGCATGCGCTCGGTCAATAAGCCAATGGTGGAAGGCTGCGGATGCTGTCCGCGAAGGATACGAAGAATATTATACTGCTGAATGGTGATACCGGCCTGCTTGAACACCTTGCTGTAAATGTAATTCAGCCAATTGCTGGTGTAAATAATGTTGACAACCAGTTTGTGATGCTCCGAACGAAACTTCTTCTGTTGTATCTCCTGTTCCAGTTTCATGGCCGCAAATATACGAAAATATATGTATATACATGTATTAGGCTTCGCTACCCGAGCTTCTCCCTTAGAAAATCGGCCAACTTTTTCACCGCCGCCGAACGGTGACTGATGCGGTTCTTCTCCTCAATGCTCATCCCGGCGAAGGAAGTGCTATACCCGGTGGGCTGGAACACGGGATCATAGCCAAAGCCTTCGTTGCCTTTCTCTTGCTCCAGGATGCTGCCTTTTACTTCTCCTTCGAAAAGATATTCCCTTCCTTCAAGGATAAGCGCGATAACGGTACGAAAGCGAGCTGAGCGGTCGGCCGTACCTTTCATCTCTTCAAGTACTTTCGCCATATTGTCGGCAGCTTTGCATTCAGGTCCGGCATATCGGGCCGAATACACGCCGGGGCGGCCATCCAGCGCATTTATCTCCAGACCGGTATCATCGGCAAAACAGTCGCCGCCATACCTCTGATGTACGAAGCGGGCCTTCTGCAGGGCATTCCCCTCCAGTGTAGGGCTTGTTTCAGGCAATTCCTCCCTGCAGCCGATCTCCTCCAGGCTCCGGATACGATGCTGTGCCCCGATAATGAGGGTTATCTCCTTTATCTTATTTTTGTTGTTGGTGGCGAATACCAGATCCATTGTCGGTAAATAAGAACATATTCTACAGCTTTCTCAGCCAGCTCCCGGCACTCGTGCTGGGCTTTGGCGCTGGCGTTTTCATTACCCGTATCCTTGGCGCCGAAGGCCGTGGTGTTTACACTATCTTTTACAATGATATTCAATTTTTATGTTTGTTCTTAAGTTTCGGGCTCAACACCGGCATCATCTATTTTCTTTCTTCGGGCAGATCTACTGCTGGTAAACTGGCGGGCGTCAGCCTGTGGATACTTGCCAGCAGCACCGTTGCGCTTGGCCTTCTTCTGTTTGGCTGGGGCCGTTTGTTTGGCGGACAGTTCATTTATCCCGATGGTTACCTCTCTGTTTGGTATACGGTTTACCTGGTGGGCTCCTTTTTCCTATCGCTGCTCAATGTGCTTATCGCCGCGCTTTTCCAGGGCAGGTCTAATTTCAGGGTGATCAATTTTGTAACGGTCTATAACAGCATTATCAATTTTACTTTCTTCCTGGTGCTGTATGGGATCCATCACTTTGCGCCGGGTTATATAGGGGTGCGGGAAGTTTTGCTTCTCACCGGGATAGTGCTTCTGCTTAATTCGGCCCTGTGGCTTCGCCTGTATATTGTTTATATCAGGGAATGGCCGGTGCTTCGTTTTTCGTTCAGGGACGAAATGGCGGCGATCATCTCTTTTGCCGGGCTGATCCACCTTTCCAATATCATTAACTTCTTCAACTACCGTCTCGATGTTTGGATCGTAGAGCACTATAAAAAAACGGAGCAGCTCGGCATTTATTCACTAAGTGCCAATATCGCGCAGATGTTCTGGATGCTCTCCGCTCCCATCGCGGGCGTGCTGCTCCCGCATCTCTCTGGAAAGGACACCAACGAATCGCGCGCTACCTACTCCTTTTACTCGCGGCTTAATTTTACCCTGGTGTTGCTGTTTGGAGTTACTGCTTTCTTTTTCGCTGGTATCATCCCTCTTATCTATGGAAAGGAGTTCGGTGCCTCCATACTTCCCTTCAGGATACTTCTCGCGGGTATCTTCCTGTCATGCCTCACGAAACTGCTGGCCACTGTGGTGATCTCCAAAAGCCGTAACTGGTATAATGTGGTGGCCTCTTCGGCCGGTTTCGTGGTTACGCTGGTACTCGATCTGGCACTTATTCCCGGCTATGGAATAATAGGCGCCAGTATCGCTACGGTTTGCTCCTATGCTGTTATCTTCCTGCTTTATTTTTACTTCATCTATTCAAGGCTTGACATGCCGCTTGGCAACCACTTCATAATGACAAGGTCGGATATAAAGTATCTTACCGGCATGGTACGTAAGAAACCTGTGGCGGCTCCCTATGAATACAATATGTTCGCCGACAAAGGCGAGGCCTTTTATTACCGTGTGTACCGGCATTATATGAAGGACCTTTTGAAGCCCAATGCACGTGTGCTTGATATCGGCTGCCAGCACGGACGCTTTACCGTGCCATTGGCCAATGAAGGGTGCTGGGTTACTGCTACCGATATTGATGACCACTATTTCGATCCGATCAAAAGCAGGTTGAAGGACAAGGAAATGGTGCTGCTCTTCAAGGAGAACATCCATGAGACCATCGTACGATGCAAAGACCAGCGTTTTGATACGATCTTGTGCCTTGAAGTACTTTACACGCTGCCAGACTTTCCCGAATTACTGAAAGGGTTAAAAGGGATGCTGGCCGAAGGCGGCACACTCTTTACCAGCCATCGCAGCATCGGTTATTATGAGAACAGGTTCAAGGCAGAAGGTAACACAGAGGAGTTGGAAAGTATCAGGAAAGGAGCTCATCCGCATTTTAACGCTCAAACGGCGGCGGCGTTGAACGATATTTACACAAAGGCCGGGCTGAAGGTGCTTAAGCAAAATGGGATCGGAATGCTCTCAGGCATTGGCAAGGACCCCTTCAGCAAACAGGCCGATCCCGGAAAAATGAACGAGCAAGAACAAGAAGCATTATTTATTAAGGAGACCAATGCGGACAACCAGTGTTCGTACATCGGCAAGGCAAGATATATATTAATGGCTGCAGGTAAACTATGAAAGGCGCTTCAAGAGCACGGTCGCTGATGCGAAAACTCCTCCCTCCCCCCCTTCCGGAGATGGCGGGCGCGGCAGGTCGTACGATCATTATGTATCATGGTATCGCAAAAAGCAATTTCACGAAGTTCAATTACCGTTTCATAGGAACCGCTGACTTTGAAAAACAATTGTTGTTCTTTAAAAAGCACTTTAACCTGGTAAGTGTCCCGGATTATTTTGCCGGCGCAGGCGCGAAGGATAAGATAACCGCCGCTATTACCTTTGATGACGGCTACGCCAATAACCATCGCTATGCCCTGCCACTGCTGAAGAAACATGCTATTCCTGCCACCATTTATGTGAGCACTGCCATTGCCGCAGGGTTGGATATTTTGCTGCCCGACCTTATTGATATTTTTTCCGCGCTTAACAGCGATGTTGTGAATGCATGCGGAATGATCTTCAAGAAGAACGCGCAGGGATATTATTTTGAAACAAAGACCGGAAGTTTGCTGAGAGAGATGGAAAGAGAATGGAATATTGAGCAAAAGAAAGAACTTCGTTCAGTATTATTTAAAAAGGCTGACTTCCGGAATAAAAAAGAATTGCAGGACTACTGGCAGCTGCTGAATAGCTCCGAGATAAAGGAGATCAGTGATAGCGGCTTGGTGAGCATCGGCGCCCATGGCATCAGCCATCACGCCATGACATTTGTTGCCGAAAAGGACATTGAAAAAGAGATCGCGTATCCTAAAGCGTATCTTGAGGAGATCATTGGTAAGTCAATAAGCGGGATTGCGTATCCTTACGGTATGTACGATCGTAAACACGTTGATCTCGCGGCGAAGGCCGGTTATACGGAGCAGTTGGCGGTGGATCTCCAGTCTCCCGAAGACAAGAACGATAAACGCCTGGCTTGCCGCATTGGGCTTTATCCCAACATGCATTGCAACGAGCAGATAGCTTCCGTGGTGGAGCACGCTAAAAAGAACCAGGGATAAATATGCGTGTGCTCCACATAGTATCCTGGTATCCCAACCGTCTCGATCCCAACGAAGGGATGTTCATTAAGCGGCACATACAGTCGCTCGAACCGCATTGCGAGAACAGGGTATTGCACCTGAAGGTGGTCAAATCAAAAGAGTATGGCCTTGGTCTTAATTTCAGGAAGGAGAATACAAGGATATCCGGCAATGAATCTTCGTTGCTGTTCTTCGTGCGAACGACCCGCTCAAGCCTCATTGAACTTTATACCTTCTTCCTGTTGTTCTCGCGCCTGGTCTTCAAAAGGTCGGCTAAAGGGTTTGATGTAATAAATATCCATATTGCCTACCCTATGGGAGTTTACCTTGGTATCATACGGAAGTTCCTGCGCCAACCCATTGTGTTCACTGAGCACTGGTCGGCCTACCATTTTAACTTTTACCTCGATCCGGCAACACCGGGGCTGGAGCGCAGCAGGAAAATATTCAGGAAGGGAATTCCTCTTATTTGTGTGTCGAAGGCCCTTGTAGATGACATTGGCCGCTTCAGCGGTGTTAAGGTCCGGGCGGAGGTAGTTCCCAATGTGGTGAATACTTCCTTGTTTCGTAATGATAGAAGAGCTCCTTCCGAACCTGTATTTGTTATGGTAAATTCCTGGAGCCCGGTGAAACAGCCTTTATCGGCGATACAAGCTTTTGCAGCGTTCCTTAAGGACCATCCCAACGCGCAATTAAGGATAGGTGGTTACAGTCGTGGAAAGGAGATGGATGAAATGAAGGGATATGTAAAGGAAAATGGGCTTGAAGCCTCGGTGATCTTTACCGGCAGGCTGACTGCTGAACAGGTGGCGGCCGAACTTCAGCAATGCACGGCCCTTCTTCAGCCCACACAATACGAGACCTTTTCAGTGATCTGCGCCGAAGCGCTTTGCTGCGGAATTCCCGTAGCTGCCACAGCCACAGGCGGTATTCCTGACTTTATTGATAGTTCCAATGGGATATTGGTCAAAGAGAATAACTCTTCCCAATGGTTGGAAGCTATGAACTCTCTTTGGGAAGGCAAAGATAAGTTCAATAGCGCAACCATCTCACAAGCGGCGGCTTCCAGGTTTTCGATGGCGAGCGTAGGAAAAAAATACTTTGAGGCACTAAACAGCTTGACAAAAGTGGCTTCGTGAAACTGGAGAATCTAAACATATTGCTCATCTCGAATGAAGCCTGGCGAGGCACCTGGTTCTCGAAGCATCATTATGCCAATGAACTGTCGAAGAAGAACAAGGTGTTCTTTGTAGATCCACCCCCGCCCTGGCGTTTCGCGCATTTGTTTACAAGGGCGATCCAATTAACGGAACTACAGCCCTCCTTGTCACTTATCTCGTATACAAATGTGCTCCCATTCACAGTACGAATCCCTTTTTTGAACAAGCTCAATTCTGGTTTTATTTCACGAAGAATAAAAACAATGCTCGCGGCAAAAGGGATCAGCAAGCCCCTGGTATGGTCCTTTGATCCTTTTCGTTTACTGGTACCTGCCCAACTGGAGGCTTCGCTCTCTGTTTATCACTGCATGGATGATTACCGTTGTTCAACGGAGGCGATCCTTGCGGCTAATTCAGATCATTGCATTACCGTATCAGAACACCTGCAGAAAAAGCTGAAACCCTATGCGAAGAATACGCTGCTTCTGCCCCATGGCGTTCCAGGTGATATCATAAGCGCAAATTACACAGCAAGCAGCGATACCTGTCTTCTTGGCGGCAGTATCGACAGCCGTATCGACTTTCAATTACTGGAGCAGCTGATTGAAAAGTATCCGCAGGTACATTTCAAGATCGCCGGTAAAATATGCCCTGCAGAAACCTCAGTGGATGATTCAGTGCTGATAGGGAAATTAAAACTGAGAAAGAACATTGAGTTCACGGGACACTTGCCATTCGCCGGCTTTATGAATGAAATAAAGGCCGCAAAGATCTGCCTTTGTCTTTACAGGCAGGATAAGGAAGCCAACCGCCTTAGCTCGCTCAAAGTAATGCAATACCTGGCGGCGGGTAAGCCGGTGGTAAGCACCTGGCTGGAGGAATACAATAAAGAAGAATTCAGGGCGCATATTTCATTGGCGAAGACACCGGAAGAGTTCTTACGTAATTTTGAGGAGCAGCTCAATGGAGATACGCAAGTAAAAGCCGAAGCAAGATCGGCAGTGGCCGCCGCTTATACGTATGATAAACTTTTAGCCCGCGCGGAAGCAGGCATAAATACTAAGCCTTGATCCAGGTACTTCATATCATCGCAAATAACTCCTCGGTGCCTTATTTCAGCTGGCTGGCGAAGCAGAGCAAGCATCAGCAGGAGCTGAAGCTGAGCTTCGCTGCACTCCATTCTGAAAGACCTGCAATGCTTGATGAGATGAAAGGTCTTGGGCTCGATTGCTATTGGGTCCCTTTTAGCCAGGCAAAGCGGGGCAGCTCCATGATGAAGGCCGTACCTGCCCTGTGGAAGCTATTTCGCTCTGTAAAGCCGGATGTGATCCACTGCCACCTTTTTGACGATTCGGTGCCTGCGCTTATTGCCGCAAGGCTCGCAGGTATCAAGGTACGTGTCATCACCAAGCAGGATACTGGCTTTCACTGGCATTATGCGCCCAAAGCCCTGAAGTTCGACCGCTTGAATAACCGTAACGCCACGCATATTGTTGCCGTGTCGGGTGAGTGCAGGGATTTTGTTCTTGAAAAAGAAAGGGCCGATCCCAAAAAAGTTTTTCTCGTGAACCATGGGATACCGCTTGAGGAGCTAAGCGCGCAATCAGACAACACAAAAACCGTATTGAAGCAACGTTATGCTCTCGATGGCAGACTGGTGATAGGCACCGTAGCGCGTTATATTGACTGGAAGGGTTATAAGCACATACTAGAGGCGGCACCTAAAGTGGTGGAGCAATATCCTGAAGCGATCTTTGTTTTTGCGGGTTCTGGTCCGCAAGAAGATGAACTGCGTTCGATAGTGAAAGAAAAAGGCCTTGAGAACCATGTTGTGTTTACCGGCTGGCTAAAACGTGACGAGATACCATCGTTATACGGTGTGATGGATATTTACCTTCATGCCGCTTCGCTGGAACCTTTCGGTTTTGTGATCGCCGAAGCAATGGCCAATGGGCTGCCAATGATCTCCACGCCTACAGGCGCTGCAGCTGACGGCATTATCCACAAAGAGAACGGTTACCTGCTTGCCGGAAAAGATCTTGCCATTGAAATACCTGAGGCGGTCAGCTGGCTGATGCAAAACGACCGAAAGAAAATGGGAGAGCAGGCTAAGAAAGCTTCGGAGAAATTTGCTTTTATCAATATGTGGAACGGCTATAGCGAGCTGTACCGCAAAGCGCTTAAGCTTCCTTCATCTGGTGCTTGATAAGTTTGAAAAGACCGGCGGTCTCCTGTTCATTGAGCTGCAATCCAAACATCACCAATTTACCATAATGATCAAAGCTGAAGGCGGCGCCTGAAATTATCCAGTAGGAATTGCTCATGGCCTCAGTGAAGTTCTGCTTCTTTTCTGTCTTCCTGAAATTCCGTACCTGCTCCAGTTCGTAAACCTCTTCAATGCCCCTTCCGGCGGTCTCACGAACAATGATAAGTTTTCCATCGGCGATCCGTATCTTTTCCTTTCCGTACTTTCTCCAGCGGTAGGCTTTCAGTATCTTAAGCTCAAAATAGAGCCAGAAGGCAAGGAAGATGAACACATACAGAAGGAATTCCCTGGTTTGAGGTTTGAACAGTTCAGCGATCACGATAGCACCGCAAACAGTAAATGCCAGCAGCCAGAGCATAAGCAGGTTGGTCTTGCTGCTTTCCTGGTAGGCAGGGATCTCGATATTGATCTCCTCCCCTTTCTTGTCAACCAGTGCCCGGCCAAAGTCTTTTCCCATATCAGTTCTCTACTTTATGATGCAGCGATTCCTCCGCCGAGTGTTTCACCAGCTCATTCGATTCTGTACCGAGGTATCTCTTTACAATGGCGTGAAAGAGATAAATAAACGGGGTCAGGCCAACGGCAATGATCAGTTTGAAAGCGTAATTGGTAAGGCCGATGACAAGAAATTGTTCGAAAGTGAATATGCCTGGCAGCAGGAAGCCGATGCCCAGCACCACGTAAGAGTCGATGAGCTGCGAAATAACGGTTGATCCTGTGCTGCGCAGCCAGATCATCTTACCGCCCGTTTTGTTGCGAATGAACCAGAACACATACACGTCGAGGATCTGCGATGTTATAAAGGCGGTAATGCTTCCCGCGATGACCCACAGCGATTGCCCGAACACCTTCGTAAACTCAGCGTCGGTAGCCGTTTTGTCGCTGATGCTGGTATTGGCCTTGATGCTCATGGCAATGAACACAATGATAAAGGCGTAAGCGATCACGCAGGAGGTTATTATGGACAACTTCCTCACTGCCTTTTTTCCGTAGAACTCATTGATGATATCAGTGCAGAGAAATACAATAGGCCATGGAACAATGCCCACGATCACCGTAAAGGGACCAATATCGATTAGTTTGTTGCTGATAAGCTCCGCAACTATCGCGTTCGTGATGAAGAAGGCGGCGAGGACAAGGAAGAGGATGTTCTTTCTGGAATCAAGCATTCTTTAATTCCTCCAGGAATTTTTTTATCTCATCGTAAATATACTCCAAATCCGTATCGCTGATGCAGTAGGGAGGCATCAGGTAAAGCACATTTCCCAGGGGGCGAAGCAGTATCCCTTTCGAAAGAAAATGGGTGTAGATCCTGTCGCGGATGGAATGAAAATAGGAATCCTCCTCCCCGGCCTTGATCGCTATGGCAAGCACAGTTCCCATTTGCCGGTATGCGTGCGTTGGGTAATGCCGTTTCATTTCAGCCAGACACGATGCATGTTTTTCCGAAATATGCCTTATTTTTCCAAGAGTATTTTCCTTTTCAAACAGATCTAGGCTCGCAATGGCCGCTGAGCAGGCTACCGGGTTGGCGGTATAAGAATGTCCGTGAAAAAAGGTCTTCATACGATCGCCGGAAACAAAGGCACGGAAAATATCTTCGGTACAGCTGGTGATGCCTAATGCCATGGTGCCGCCGGTAAGGCCTTTGGACAAACAGCAGATATCAGGAGCGGTACTCACTTGCTGAGACGCAAAGAAAGTACCGGTACGCCCAAAGCCCGTCATCACTTCATCAGCGATAGTAAGTATGCCATTTTTTTTGCAAAGGTCCAGAAGTTGCCCGAGATGTTCGGCGCTATGCATCAGCATACCTGCCGTTCCCTGTAATAAGGGCTCGTAAATGAAGCATGCGATCTTGTCTTTTTCCTTATCGATCAATGACCGTAATTGCTGTACGGAGGTTTCGGTCTTTCCCACTACAGGAGGATCAATAAACAGGGTCTCGAACAATAGCGTTTCAAAAGCCCCGGTAAAGGCGCTTCTTCCGCTCACCGACATGGCTCCGAAAGTATCGCCATGATAAGCGCCGCTGAAGGCGATGATCTTTGTTTTCGGTTTGCCGGAATTGTGCCAGTATTGGAGTGCCATCTTAAGAGCAGCTTCCACAGCGGTGGAGCCATCGTCGGAATAAAAGATGCGCTGCTGTGCCCTTGGCAATCGTTCCAGTAACATTTCAGCAAGCTTAACCGCCGGTTCGTGTGTGAAGCCCGCAAAGAGGATGTGCTCCAGCTTACTGAGCTGTTCAGCAACCGCTGCCGCGATATATGGATGCGCATGCCCGTGAACATTGGTCCACCAGGAAGACACCGCATCGATATAGCGCTTGCCTTCTTCGTCAAAAAAGGCGGCACCTTCGGCATGCGAAACAGCAATGGCGCCTGCTTGTCCCTGTACCTGCGTGTAAGGATGCCAGATAACCAGTTTGTCGCGTTGGCTTAAGTTCATGGAAACAAAAATCCCCTCTAAGTAGAGGGGATAAAGGTATTGTTTTCTTTCAGGAGCTTATACGTTCACGAACTCTTTCGCGTAATTGCTGATCATCTGTTTGGTGACCTCGTTCTCCTTAAGGATCCAGCCCAGGCATTTGAGCCCGCTGTATTCCAGGATAATGTCCTTCGAAAGCTGGTGTGGCGCGCCGTTGAACACAATGCCGGTTATCTTCATATTACGGTGCTTCATCGCGTCGATCGAAAGCAAGCTGTGGTTGATGCTGCCCAGGTAGTTCTGGATCACCAATACCACTTCGCACTCGAACTTATTGATCATGTCGATCATCAGCTCCTTCTTGTTTAGCGGCACCATAAGTCCGCCCGCGCCTTCAATGATGAGCGTGTTATTGGTTGCTGGCAACTTTATATCCGAAAGCTCGATGGTCACCCCGTCGATCTCAGCCGCGGCGTGCGGCGACATGTACTGTTTGAGGAGATAGGTCTCAGGATGGCAAACGGTTTTTTCGTTGCTGATCCACTTCCGTACCTTTTCGGCGTCGGTAGCGAAATAACTTCCTGTTTGAACGGGTTTCCAGTAGTCGGCCTGTAAGGCTTCACTGAGGATGGCAGATACAACAGTTTTTCCAACGTCGGTGCCGATCCCAGTCACAAATATTTTTCTCATATATCTCGGAAAACTTGCTGTGAAACGGTAAAAATAAGATATAGTTTCAAAAATCAGGGCATTTTGCTCCCTTATTGAGTAAAGGCCTTTTTCAGTGTATTTACAAGCCCTTTGAGCTCTTCAGGGCTGTTGAAAGTATGAATGCAGATCCTTAAACGCTCACTTCCCGAAGGGACCGTAGGGCTCAGGATCGGTCGTACGTCATAGCCTGTGGCTATCACTATTGCCGCCACAGCCCTTACCTGTTCATTCCCCGGAATTATTATGCATTGTATAGGTCCCGGGCTGTCTTCGGCCAGGGGAATCCCGTTGTTTTTGGAAAGCTCTTTAAATAATCTTATTAATTCATTGATATTCAATATTTTATCATCAGAAAGAAACTCGTAAGCGCAGCGAATGGCCTTAAGGCTATGAAGGGGTAATGCGGTGGTGTATATAAAGGAACGGGAAAAGTTGACCAGGAACTCTCTCAAAACACTACTTCCCAATATTGCCGCCCCATGACAACCAAGTGCTTTGCCAAAGGTGTGCACCCTTGCGAATACTTCTTTCTCGAGTCCGAGCGCTGACACCCTTCCCCTGCCCTTCTCACCAAAGATGCCGGTGGCATGTGCTTCGTCAACGATAAGCTTCGCGCCAGTGGCCTTGCAAACCTCCGCTATCTTTTCGAGCGGTGCCAGGTCTCCGTCCATTGAATAGATCGACTCAATAATAACGTAAGTAGTTCCACCTGCTATCTTCAGCCGTTCGTTCAAATGCCCAAGATCGTTGTGCCTGAAGGGATACGTGTTGGCCTTGGACAAACGCACCCCATCATAAATAGATGCATGACAGCGCTCATCATAGATCAATGTATCGCCTTTGCCGGCGATGCAGGATAGTAATCCTAAATTGGCATCGTAGCCCGAATTGTAAATGAGCGCAGCTTCTGACCGATGATAGTTCGCAATAAACTTCTCCAGCTCTTCCGCGAAAGCGGTATTTCCCGTAAGAAGGCGTGAGCCGCCGGAGCCATGAGCGCTTTTGTGTTCCTTTAATGAATCCTGGATGGCTTTTGATAATTCCTCTGACCTTGCGAGGCCCAGGTAATCGTTAGAACAAAGATCGACCAGGGGGCCGCCCAGCGTTAGCTTCCGAAGGCTATGCTCCGCTTTCCTTTTCTCCAATGCAGAGGTCATTGATCCGGAACTTGCCGGGTTATCGTCATCAGTAAACATGGCAGGAGAAAAACAGCATCACTCCTTTGAAACGTCGAAGCGCAGACCGGCGATGACGCTATAGGTGAGAATGTTGTGGTTGATATCGTCAGGGTTCTCGAAGCGGTTGTTGTAAAAATACTTGAACTCAAAATAAGGGAATATATAAGCGTAAGTATGCGGGAACAGCTTCACATCACCCACAAATCCAAGCCCGCTGATAAAGGTCCTGGAGAGCGCTTCCTGCCCAAAGAAATTAAGGCGCTGGAGCCCGGAGTAGTTATAATACCCGATGCGCAGCTTGGCGCTTATGGAGCACATGGCGTCCGACTCCGGCATAAAAGGCACTTCAAGGCTTCCGGTGATCTTGTCGAAACGGAAGGTCTCATCGAAAAGAATGATGGTACCGTTGGTATTACTGTTGCTTTTGATCACCAGTTTATCGAGGTAGAACTCTTCAAAGCAAACGCCCAGGCCGACGCGAACTTTGGCAACAGGTGCTGATACTTCAAGGTCATAAAGCTTAAAGGTATTTTTCGCGCGGAAGTCGAGGTTTCCCTGCTGGATGATCATCCCCTGTTTATCGTACAACACGGCATTCTCCAAATGAGAATACCAACGGGAGAATCCGCCGCCGTAGCCTAATGTTACAAAAGCCTTTTTGTGTTTGCGGTCGAGGCGCTGAAAATAGCTGCCTTGCGCGAAGAGAGCGCTGCCACCGGCAACAAGCAAAACAAATACTATGACCCTCTTCAGCTGCATTAGTTATTTACAGTTTCTTTTTGAGCGCTTAACTTATCGCTGAACGCTTTCGAAGGTTTCAGTCCCAGTATGTTGAACATCTCCATGTCTTCTGAGAAGGCAGGGTTGGGTGTGGTGAGCAGTTTATCGCCGGCAAAAATGGAATTGGCGCCTGCCATAAAGCACAGTGCCTGGGCTTCCATGCTCATTTGTGTCCTGCCTGCTGAAAGACGCACTTTGGTAAGCGGCATCACAATACGTGTGGTGGCGATCATTCGCAGCATATCCCAAATGGGAAGCGGGGGCTGATCCTCGAGCGGTGTTCCCTCTACTGCCACCAGCGCGTTGATAGGTACTGATTCAGGCTGAGGTATCATATTGGCAAGCGTATGCAGCATACCGATACGGTCTTCAACACCCTCGCCCATCCCTATGATACCTCCTGAACATACGGTAAGCTTCGCTTTGCGAACGTTCTTTATCGTGGTAAGCCTTTCGTCGAAGGTACGGGTGGTAATGATGTTCTTGTAGTTCTCTCCTGAGGTATCAAGATTATGGTTGTAAGCATACAGCCCTGCGTCGGCCAGTTTTTGAGCCTGGTCTTCATTGAGCATGCCAAGAGTACAGCAAACTTCCAGCCCGCGCTCATTCACACCTTTCACCATTTCGAGCACGCGCTCAAAATCGCTGTTGTCACGAACTTCCCTCCAGGCAGCACCCATGCAAAGCCTTGAAGCTCCGCCGGCTTTGGCTTTGTCGGCCGCGCTCAGCACTTCTTCAACGCTCATTAGTTTATGGGCCTCCACATTGGTAGTATAGCGGGCAGCCTGGGGACAATATGCGCAATCTTCGGGACAGCCTCCTGTCTTAATGGAGATAAGTGAACTTACCTGTACTTCGGTGGGATCATGGTGTGCCCGGTGAACTTCAGCGGCACGGAAAACAAGCTCCAGTAGTGGAGTGTTGTAAACCTTAAGGATGTCTTCTTTATTCAGGTAAGGGCTGTTACCCATGTGATGGATGATGAATCTCACAAATATATGATTTTCTTATATTAAATTGAAATTTGTGGATAAGCGGTCCGGGATGTTCAAAAGATAAATCCGTACATTCGGGCATGCAGAGGCGATCATTGCTATTTTTCCTTTTGCTTCCCTGTTTTCTCCCCTTAAAAGCTCAGTACAATCAATGGGTTTGGATGGCCGGCGACAGTGCCGCTAATCAGGCGGGGGCATATGGCACACAGGGTGTTGCCTCTCCCGCAAATAGACCCGGAGCGCGCTATGAAGGCGCCGAATGGGTGGACTTGCAAGGGAACTTCTGGCATTTCGGAGGACGGGTGAACAATCTCTTTACCAATGACCTTTGGAAGTTCGACCCCATTACTAACCAATGGACCTGGATGAAGGGTCCGAACACCACGGGGCAATCAGGAATATATGGAACCTTAGGTGTTGCGGCGGCAGCGAACAACCCGGGAGCGCGCGCCTATGCATCCGTAAGCTGGGTGGACCAGCAGGGAAGGTTTTGGCTTTTTGGTGGTTATGGTTACAATGCCGGCACAACCGTAGGTTACCTCAATGATCTATGGCGCTACGATCCCATCACTAACATGTGGACATGGGTAAGCGGCACCAGCGGGATCAACCAGCCGGGAGTTTATGGTACCAAAGGTATCGCCGCCGCGGGTAACCGCCCGGGAGGCCGCGAAGAGACCTCCGCTTCATGGGTGGATGCCAATGGAAAATTGTGGATGTACGGCGGCTTCGGCCTGGGCTTTAACCTTCAGCAGGGTTTTCTCAATGATCTTTGGATGTACGACCCTGTTACCCTGCGCTGGACCTGGATCAGCGGCGACAATACGGTGAACCAGGCCGATGTTTGGGGAACCAAAGGAGTTTCGGCAACAACCAACAAAC
>JANWJV010000002.1 GCA_025451785.1 Bacteroidia bacterium
GCGACACGTTCCAGGAATTTCTCCCTTGTATAACCGCGGTTCATCCGCTCCAGCATGGCGGTGCTTCCGCTTTGTACAGGCAGGTGAACACAGTTGCAGATGTTGTCGTACTTCGCGATCGTATGCAATACATCGTCGCTCATGTCCTGGGGGTTGCTCGTGCTGAACCGGATCCTCAGGTCAGGTGATACCTGCGCGGTGAGTTCCAGCAGGCGGGCAAAATCGATCGCCGAGTCATGTTCCCCTGCCGTCATTTCCTTTTTTGCTTTTCCCTCGAACCATAAGTACGAATCCACGTTCTGTCCCAGCAAAGTCACTTCGCGGTAACCTTGTTCGAGCAGCGTTCTTGCTTCTTCCACAATGCTTTTCGGCTCACGGCTGCGTTCGCGTCCGCGGGTGAAGGGCACCACGCAAAAGGAGCACATGTTATCGCAGCCGCGTGTAATGCTTATGAAGGCATTCACGCCGTTGCTTGCCAGGCGCACGGGGCTGATGTCGGCATAGGTCTCTTCGAGGGAGAGCAGAACGTTCACCGCTTTTTGTCCGCCTTCTACCTGGCCGATAAGCCTGGGCAGGTCGCGGTAGGCATCAGGTCCCGCTACAATATCAACGATCTTTTCCTCTTCCAGGAATTTTGCCTTGAGGCGTTCGGCCATACAGCCCAGCACCCCTACGATCATACCGGGGTTTTTCTTCTTCAGAGTGTTGAATTCTTTGAGCCTTCCCCGCACGCGCTGTTCCGCGCCTTCCCTTATCGCGCAAGTATTTACTAACACCAGGTCCGCTTCGCTTAGCTCGGTAGTGGTCACATACCCCTGGCCCGAAAGGATGGAGGCCACGATCTCGCTGTCGGAAAAGTTCATGGCGCAGCCATAACTTTCGAGGAACATTTTCTTTGTTCCTTTCACCAAACCAGTCGCTTCCATCACCAGGGCTTCCCCCTGGCGGGACTCGTCGATCACTTTGTTGGGATTGAATTCCATGGGTAGAAAAGGATGGCAAAGATAGCCAAAAAGGGACGCCTGACAAAACGACAGCGTCAAATTAAGAGGCTGAAGAACAACTAGTTAAAACTTGAAGGAAAGGCCTATGGACAATACTTCCTTGAACTGGGTGCGGGGGCCGGCGCCTACTTGCGTGAGCGTTCCGTTCACATCCCTGTAGATGGGGAGAAGGATGTCGTCGTCGTAAATGAGGGTGGCAGTGACACTGGCCACCAGGTGGCTGTTCACTTTCATGGCCAGCAGCAGGTCAAGGTTGATGTCGATGTTCTCGGGGTGCTTGAGGTAATCGGAGAAAAGATCGGCCTTCAGGGAGAAGTTGGTGTTCTTCATGATGTCCTTCTTGAACTTTATGCTTACGAGGGCGCCGAACTGGTTCCTCACTTTTTTACCGGGCGCCGTTTTTGTTCCCGCGGTATCGAACAATGCCCCCGTCACGCCAAAGGCTCCGGCGTCGGCGAGGCGCTGGTTGTTCACGATGGTCATCTTACCTGAAACAGGGGAGATGAAGATCGATAGGTAGTCTTTGGGTTTGTAGTCGATGCCGGTAGATAAAAGCAGGTACCCGGGGGCGAGGAAATCGGAATTCTCCACCGAATCGTTCTCCGGGTTATAACCCCTGCTGAACTGGCTTTTGAAATTAAGAAGGAGCGTGTAATACCAATGAGAACTGTCAGCGGTCTTTCTTCCCCATTTCGAGTTGAGCTCCATTTTGTCGTCGCTCTTTTTGAAAGGGGAGCTTCCGGGTTTCAGGAAACCGTAAGCGAAGTCGGCCGAGTTGTCCCAGCTCATCAGGTCCTTTTTATAGTTGCCGAAAAGATTGAGCAGACTGGTAAGCGAAAGGGAGTTTTCGCCGCCCGCGCTCCAGTTGCTGAGGCTTACCTGCGAGAAGTTAAGACCTCCGGTGCCCCCAAGGGCCCAGGCCTTCACGGTATCGGGTTTTACGGCGGAAGTATCCTGGGCAACGAGTTGCAGGAATACCATGTTTAGCGCCAACAGAAGAGTTTTTTTCATGGTCATTTGTTTCCGGGATTAATTCAATAAGCGCCCGAAATGTAGTAAATGCGTGAAATACCACGTATGATAAATATCATATACACAACGCTGCCTGCTTTTTTTCGTCTGGCAAAGGACGGGGTTCGACGACCCTCAATTTTTTTTACATATATATATTATATATATATGTATTTCAATTGACCAAAAAAATGATTTGCGAAAATCAAAATAGATTGTTTTTCTTTGCAGCCGTTTTTACCTTTTATAAGCCCCTATGGCAAAAAACCTGTTTATCGTTGAGTCGCCTGCCAAGGCAAAGACCATCGAAGGATTTCTCGGTAAGGAATATACGGTAAGATCTTCCGTGGGACATATCCGTGACCTTGTTCAAAAGGAAATGGGTGTGGATGTGGAGAACAACTTCGCGCCCCGGTACGAGATCTCCCCGGAGAAGAAACAGATCGTTGCTGAGCTGAAGAAGCTGGCGAAGGCAGCCGAAACAGTATGGCTCGCAACGGACGAGGACCGTGAAGGAGAAGCCATCTCATGGCATTTGTTCGAAGCGCTTGGCCTCGACAAAAAGAAAACAAAACGGATCACTTATTCTGAGATCACGAAGACCGCCATACAATCGGCCATCGGAAATCCGCGGTCCATCGACCAGAACCTGGTGGACGCGCAGCAGGCGCGTCGGGTGCTCGATCGCCTCGTGGGTTACGAGATGTCGCCAATTCTTTGGAAAAAAGTAAAGCCCTCTCTTTCAGCGGGCCGTGTTCAAAGTGTTGCGGTGAGGCTTATCGTGGAGCGCGAGCGTGAGATATCGGCGTTCAAAACAAGTTCTGCTTTCCGTGTCTCCGCCATTTTTGAAACACCTGAAAAGGCCCTCGTAAAGGCCGAGCTCGGCAAGCGTTTCGCTACCGAAGAAGAAGCGAAAGCATTCCTCGAAAAATGCCGCAGCGCCCAATACAGTATCTCCAACCTGGAGACCAAGCCCGCGAAAAAATCACCTTCGCCGCCCTTCACCACCTCCACCCTCCAGCAGGAGGCCGGAAGGAAGTTCGGATACAGTGTGGCACAAACGATGAGCATCGCGCAGCGCCTGTACGAAAGCGGTAAGATCACCTACATGCGTACCGACAGTGTGAACCTTTCGCAAACGGCCACCGACGCGGCGCGCAGCGAAGTGTTGCGCATCTATGGCGATAAGTTTGCGCAAACGCGACAGTACAAGACCAAGAGCAAAGGCGCCCAGGAAGCGCACGAGGCAATACGTCCCACGAATATGAACCAGCATGGTGTTGACGGCGATGTGCAGGAGCTGAGGCTGTATGACCTCATCTGGAAACGCACCATCGCATCACAGATGTCGGATGCCGAACTCGAAAAGACAACAGCGACCATCAAAGTATCTACCGCCGATGAGAACTTCATCGCGCAAGGCGAAGTGCTCAAGTTCGAGGGCTTCCTGAAAGTATATCTTGAAACGAAGGAGGACGACGGCGAAGAAGGAGGCGAAGAAGGCATGCTGCCGGCGATGAAGGTCGGCGAAACGCTCAATGCCCAGCAGATAAGCGCTGTGGAGCGTTTCACACATCACCCCGCACGGTACACGGAAGCCAGCCTGGTGAAGAAGCTGGAGGAACTGGGCATTGGCAGGCCATCTACCTACGCGCCTACCATCAGCACTGTTCAGAAAAGAGGTTATGTAGTGAAGGAAGACCGCCAGGGAAATCCCCGGGAATACCGAACCATGCTTCTCAAAGGCGGAAACATTACCGAAGAGAAAAAAACGGAGAACACCGGCGCTGAGAAAGCTAAATTATTTCCCACCGATATTGGAATGGTGGTGACCGATTTCCTGGTGCAGAACTTTGGCGACATCCTTGACTATCATTTCACGGCGAAAGTGGAGGAGGAGTTCGATGAAGTGGCGGAAGGCAAGCTCAGCTGGACAAAAATGCTGGAGGCCTTTTACAAACCTTTCCACAGTACCGTTACCAATGTGATGGAAACTTCTGAAAGGGCCAGTGGAGAGCGTGTGCTGGGTGTTGATCCGAAGACCGGAAAAAAAGTGATCGTGCGCATCGGCCGCTTCGGCCCTATGGTGCAGATAGGCCAGACCGATGCTGAAGAGAAGCCGAAGTTCGCGAGCCTCCGTAAAGACCAGCGCATTGATACCATTACATTCGAAGAAGCGATGGACCTCTTTAAGCTTCCCCGCACACTTGGGCAGCTGGAAGGCGAGGACATCGTGGTAAGCATCGGGCGTTTCGGTCCCTACATCAAATACAAGAACGCCTATACTTCGCTTCCGAAGACCGACGATCCCTATACCGTAACACTCGAACGCATCGTGGCCATTCTTAGCGGTCCGCGCCTGCCCAAATCATTGGGCGATTACCAGGGTACAGAAGTGATCGTGGCCAAAGGTTTCTATGGCAATTACCTCAAGTACGGAGCGCTCAACGTGACGCTTCCCAAAGGGGCCGATCCTTTTACCGTTACGCTCGATGAGGCTGCCGAGCTCATCCGTCAGAAGGAGAAAAAGGAGAGCGAAAAGCTTATCAAGAAATGGGATGACGATGATCGCGTACGTGTGGTGAATGGCCGCTACGGGCCCTGCATCCAGGCTGGTAAGAAATTCTACAAGATACCTGCCGACAAGCAGCCCGAAGAGCTTTCGCTCGACGATTGCCTTGCCATTGCCGGACTGAAGGACGGGGAGAAAGAGGAAAAGAAAGGTGCCAAAGGCGCCAAGAAGCCCGCGGCGAAAAAAACGTCCGCTAAAAAGGCTGCTCCGAAAGGCAAGAAGAAGTAGATTTTCGCTTCACCGAACGGATCGAACACAAGAACGCACTTACACACTTTGTGCTGTTAATAAATTGCGTTGGCGTTATCGTAGCGCAAAGGCTCTCCGCAGTACCTTCGCCCAACGATGACCGAATTTTCCGATTACTTTGAACCGGTTGACCCGGCGATCCTCAAGGATGGTGAAGCTCCCCTGAAGAATACGCTCGGTGAGATCATTGATACGTATACTGAGAAGGATTTTTTTCCAGTGCTGGAAGAGGCGCACATCGCTTTTTTGGGAGTGGGGGAGGAGCGCCGCGCGCATAACAACGAAGGCTGTATGCATGCGCCGGACGCGGTGAGGCATTACCTGTACCGCTTGTACCAGGGCAATTACAAAGGCCGCATGGTTGACCTCGGAAATATACGTCCGGGGCATAATGTGGAAGATACCTATTTCGCGCTCAAGGAAGTGGTGAACCGCCTGTTACGGGTACAGATCGTACCGGTGATCATCGGCGGCAGCCAGGACCTTACTTTCGCGCAGTACCTGGGCTATGAAGAAGTGCACAATACCATTAACATCGTAGCGGTAGATAACAGCTTTGACCTTGGCGACGCCGATAGTTCCTTCGGCTCAAAGAACTGGCTGGGCAAGATCATTCTGCACCAGCCCAACCATCTGTTCAACTTCAGCAATATCGGTTACCAAACCTACCTGGTCGATCCCAAGGGCGTTGACCTGATGAGCAAGCTTAACTTCGATACCTACCGGCTGGGTTTTGTTCAGAAGAACATTGAGGAAGCGGAGCCGATCGTGCGGAATGCCGATGTGCTGAGCTTTGATGTTTCGGCGATACGGCAGAGCGATGCCCCGGGGAATGCCAACGCGGGACCCAATGGTTTGTACGGTGAGGAAGCTTGCCAGATACTACGCTATGCCGGCATGAGCGATAAGCTGAGCTCGGTGGGATTTTATGAGACCAATCCTTCGCAGGACCTGCGCGGCACCACCTCTCATCTTACCGCGCAATTGATCTGGTATTTCATTGATGGTTTTTATAACCGCAAGCGTGATTTCCCTTTCAAGAACATTGCCGACTACTCCAAGTACAGGGTGTCGATCAAGGGGCATAAGAGCGAATTGGTGTTCTACAAGAGCCACATCAGCGAGCGCTGGTGGATGGAGGTACCTTACCCCGGCGACAAACGCCTGAAGTACGAACGTCATCACCTGGTGCCCTGTTCGTACAAGGATTACGAAACCGCCTGCAAGGAGGAAATGCCCGACCGTTGGTGGCAGACGTACCAGAAGCTGAGCTGATCTGTATCTTTTTGGCCTCCTCAGCGTTATTAACATACCCGGGTCCGGACCAGCCCCCGTTCCTGTTCAAAAAAACATCAACATTTTGTTGTTCAAAAATTTGGTTTTCGAATAATTCTTTCTAATTTAGCGTCCTCTTTTCGCAAAAAAGAACAAAAATTCAATACTTAATTAAGTAAAAACATGAAAAAAACACTGGTTACTATCAGTTTATCTTTTGCAGGTTTTGCGGCATTTGCTCAGCAAGATGCTCAGTTCACGCAGAACATGTTCAATAAATTAGCCATTAACCCGGGCTACGCGGGAACGAACAGGGCCATTTGCGCTACTGCTTTCTACCGCAACCAGTGGACGGGTTTCGAGGGTGCTCCTCAAACGATACTTTTCAGCGGTGACGCTTACATTCCTGCCATCCATGGCGGACTTGGCCTCACTGCTTTCAGCGACCAGCTTGGTTTCGATAAGACCTTCAGCGCGAAGCTTGCCTACTCGTTCAACCAGCCCATCGGTCCCGGCGTACTGGGCATTGGTGTGGAAGGCGGAATGATGCAGAAAGCCCTCGCAGGCGCATGGCTCGCTCCTACAGATTATACCAAGGATAATGCGATCCCCGGCGACATCAGCAAGACCACTTACGATGTAGGCTTCGGTATCCACTATTCTACACAGCAGTTGTATGTTGGTGTGTCAGCCACTCACATTCCTGAGTCACAGCTCACCGGCACCAAGTTCCAATTCACCAACGTTCGTCACTATTATGTAACGGCAGGCTACGCTTTCCAGCTCGGAAACCCCGACTGGGAGATCGAACCTTCTGTGTTTGTTAAGTCGGACGCGGCATCCACACAATTTGACGGCAACATCCGCGTTATCTACCAGAAGATGTTCTGGGGTGGCGTGACCTATCGTTTGACGGATGCAATTGCTCCCATTATCGGATTCCAGAAATCGGGCTTTAAAGTTGGATATTCTTACGATGTCACTACTTCCGACATCAAGAACTACAGCAGCGGCTCACATGAGATCATGATCGGTTACTGTTTCAAGGTCATACCTCCGGTGAAAAAGCAAAGCCACCAGAACGTAAGGTTTTTATAATTTTTCAGTTTTTATTGTAACCAAAACAGTTAAGCTGCGTTAAAGCAAATCCTTTTCTGCCCAAATCATCATATTTTGTTTGAAAATATGATGATTTGCTGCAAAAAGGAGGATTTAGAGAGAAAGAGTTTTAACTAAAACTAAGACAAGGAGGAAATTATGAAAAAACTGCTGTTGTTAGGTTCGTTTGTCGCCCTGGTTGCCTCGTGTAACAAAGGGAGCGGAGAACTGGTGGGTGTGCTGGGAAGACCTGAGTGGTTTCAGCCGGATCCTTTTGGAATGTTGTTTTGTAAGATGGGTAGCTTTAATATGGGCCCCAGTGATGAGGACGCCTCCTGGTCGCATACCACGAGAGCGAAGACCGTGTCGGTTCAGGCTTTCTTTATTGATCAGACAGAGATCACAAACAACGAATATCGTCAGTTTGTAGAGTGGGTGAAAGACTCCATTGCGAGGCGTCTTCTTATCGATAACGATATTGAAGGATACGCTATCGAAGAAGAAGAATATTTCGCTAACAACCCCCTGCTGGTGGGCGAAGAATTCCCCGATCCTCCTCCCATCCTTAGGGAGAAAAGGGTGGAGTGGTACAGTGTGGACGAGGATTACCGTACTGCTATCAACAGCCTTTACCTCGAACCCGCCGAGCGTTTCTACAAGCGTAAGGAGATCGATACCCGTAAGCTCAACTACGAGTACTACTGGATCGACCTGAAGAACGCGGCGAAGAAATCAAATCGTTTCATCCCCCAGAAATCACAGGATAAGAATGGCCAGAACTTCATCAACGGCGTAGGTACTACTGCTGTGGGTGACAACAAGACCCTGGGCTCTTATACCGTTAATGGCAAGACCGGTCTCGACAGGAGCGTGTTCATCATCAAGGATGTGATCAACGTTTATCCTGATACCCTGGCCTGGGTGCATGACTTTACCTATTCTTTCAACGAGCCGATGACCAACAACTATTTCTGGCATCCTGCTTACGACGATTATCCCGTGGTAGGTGTGACCTGGAAACAGTGTAAGGCCTTCTGTATCTGGAGGACTGAGCTCCTGAACGAGTTCAGGTTCTCTTTCGGTGAAGACTTTGTGAACCATTTCCGTCTGCCTACTGAAGCTGAATGGGAATACGCTGCACGTGGCGGTCTCGCGCTGAGCCCGTACCCCTGGGGCGGTCCCTATATCAGGAACGCACGTGGTTGCTTCCTTGGTAACTTCAAGCCCATGCGCGGCAGTTATATCGACGACGGTGGTTTCCATACTGTAAAGGTGTTCTCGTATAACCCCAACGAATTCGGTCTGTATTGTATGGCCGGTAACGTTGCGGAGTGGACCAGCAACGCCTACGACGAATCCATGTACGATTTTGATCACGACCTGAACCCCAACTACGAATACGACGCTAAGGACGAAGAGCCTTCGGTAATGAAGCGTAAAGTTATCCGTGGTGGTTCATGGAAGGATGTCGGCTTTTATCTTCAGACCAGTTCTCGTACCTATGAATATCAGGATACTGCGAAGTGCTACATAGGTTTCCGTTGTGTGATGACCTACCTCGGAAGGGATAAAGACGATAATTTGTAGAAAATCGTTTTTTTATATTAATTCTTATATATTAGCGGCGCCTTTTAGGCTTATTATGACCAGTTAACTGAGTACTAACCAATAATTATTAAAAACAATTAGTTATGGGAATAGCAGAAATCACACAAGGCAAGAAATGGAAGAACTTCATGGCGAAGCTTTACGGAATTGGTGCATCCGTGGTAATCGTAGGGGCACTTTTTAAGATCCAGCACTGGCCTGGTGCGGGACCTATGCTTATTGCAGGACTTGGAACGGAAGCGATCATCTTCTTCTTTTCAGCTTTCGAACCCGTACATGAAGATATTGACTGGAGCCTTGTTTATCCTGAACTGGCAGGAATGCACGGAGAAGAAGGGGAGGAAGTAGCGATCGAGGAAGAGGAGAAAGGAACCCTTACCGAGCAGCTGGATAATATGCTTGAGGAAGCGAAGATCGGTCCTGACCTGATCGCGAGCCTCGGTGCCGGAATGCAAAACCTCAGCGACCAAACATCGAAGCTTAGCAATATTTCAGATGCTTCTGTTGCAACCAACGAATACCTTAATAATGTGAAGTCAGCAAGCAAATCGGTAGAGAACATGGCGTCGACCTATGAAAAGGCGACCGATACCGTGGCATCTTCTGCCAGCTCACTGGCCAGTTCATACTCAAAGGCTACGCAAGCGCTTGAGAGCTTCTCTAGCTCTAACTCGGCGTCTTTCAACGAAGCACAAAACTACGGCGAACAATTACAGAAGGTTTCAAAGAACCTTTCGGCGCTCAACGCTTCTTACGAACTGCAATTGCAGGGATCTAACGAACACATGAAGAGCACCACCAAACTGTACGAAGGTATCCAGGAGCTTATGCAGAACCTGAACGATTCTATCAGCGATACCAAGAAGTACAAAGACGAGATATCGCAATTGTCGAGCAACCTTACCGCGCTTAACACCGTGTACGGTAACATGCTCACCGCGATGAACTTCAAGAAATAAGAACCTGTAATTGTTGTATCATAAAGTATTTATAATTAAGAAATAATGGCAGGCGGTAATCTATCACCCAGGCAGAAAATGATCGGGATGATGTACCTGGTACTCACGGCGCTTCTCGCGCTTAACGTATCCAAGGAGATCCTGAATGCGTTCTGTATCGTAAACGACGGTTTGAACCGTACGAACAAAAACTTCGATATTAAGAACGATAAGACCTATACTGATTTTAAAGCGGCCCTTGAGAAGGACAAAGCAAAAGTGCAGCCTTATCACGACAGGGCAGAACAGACCAAGAAGCTATGCGGAGGCCTCTCGAAATACATTGAGGAACTGAAGTCACACCTCGTGGAGCACACCGATGGTGTTCTCAAAGCAGAGGCTGATACCACTAAGCTTATCAACGTTAACAGCAAGGACAACTACGATACCCCCACCCATATCCTTATCGGGGATAACGAGTCCAATCCTAAGGACGGCGAATTCACCGCGAAGGACCTGAAGAAAAAGATCGGGGACCTGCGCGCTTCGCTCATTAGCATGTTCGCTGATGAGAAACTGTTCCTTCCTGCCGTAAAAAAAGAGATCGAGACCAAGATCGGCCTTCAGACACCTGACTTCGGTATGATGAACGGTGTGGAAGAGAGCTGGGAGACAGGTAACTTTTACCACCTTCCCCTTGCTGCTGTGATCGTGAACCTTTCCAAGATGCAGAATGACGTGAAGAATGCCGAGGCTGACGTGGTCAACGCGCTTTTCGCCGCTGTAAAAGGCAAGGACTTTACCTTCGACAAACTCACAGCGAAAGTGATCGCTCCCTCCAGCTATATCCTGGCAGGCGGTGATTATACCGCAGACGTGCTGCTGGTAGCTTTCAACTCTACCCAGAACCCCAAGATCGTGGTTGGTGAGATCGATACAACTGTTAAAGGTGAAGAAAAGAATCCCCTTAAAGCTGGTGCTGACACCATCGTGGTGCCTGTGTCGGGCGGTATGGGTAAATACGTTGCCAAGACCGGTTCCGAAGGTCTCCAGAAATGGTCAGGAGTGATCCAGGTGGAAAAACCGGGCGGAGGCTTCAACTACTATCCCTTTGCTTCTGAATACATGGTAGCAAGGCCCGCGCTGGTAGTGTCGCCCACCAAGATGAACGTGCTTTATATCGGGGTGGATAACCCCATCGATATCTCTGTTCCTGGTGTCCCTGCTGAGAACATTTCTCCCAGCCTCTCCGGTGGTACACTGGGCAGCGGCGGAAAGAAAGGTTCTTACATCGCCAGGGTATCAGGCGGTACCGAAGCAACTGTAAACGTATCAGCCAAACTGAACGGCGAGAACAAACCCATGGGTAATTTCAAGTTCCGCGTTAAGCGTGTTCCTGACCCCGTGTCGTTCGTGGCCGGTAAGAAAGGCGATGATATCGTTTCTAAAGGCGAATTGATCTCTGTACAGGGTGTGATCCCGAAACTGGAGAACTTCGACTTTGACCTTAAGTTTGAAGTGATCTCTTTCGATATGTCAATGATGCTGAAAGGGGTGTTCGTTACCGAATCATCGCAGAGCAACAGGGTGACAGGCAAAATGTCGTCGCTGCTGGCTGCCGCTGGTACCGGTACCAAAGTTTATTTTGAGAACGTGCGCGCCAAGGGTCCTGACGGAACTGTACGTAAGATCCCCGGTGTGAACCTGAAAGTAAAATAGAACTAAAAAAAGGAGGGTATGAACATGAGGACACTGAAAACATTGCTTGCCACGCTGGTGCTTACTGCATTGGCCGGCGGACTTTTTTCCCAGAATATCCTGGATGGTGTTTATATTAAGGAGAACACCCCCGCCAGGAAATACATCCCTTACGCTCCCCTTAGGGAAGCCGACGTGATGTATTCCAAAAGGATATGGAGAACGGTAGACCTGAGGGAGAAGATCAACCATGTGCTTTACTATCCCATTCAGCCGATCAACAACAGGAAGAGCCTTTTCGATGTGATCAAGGCCAACCTGCTCACCGGCAAGCTCACCGCTTATGGAAACCCCCTGCTCGACGATGAGTTCAAGGTTCCTATGACCAAGAGCGAGATCGAGAATATGTTCACAAGGGTTGATACCAACTATGTGGAAGACATCAACACCGGACAAATGATCCCTACTCCTGTGAAAATGGACGTAGGTTCGGAATCGGTGAAACAGTACTGGATCAAAGAAGACTGGTTCTTCGACCGCCAGCGCTCTGTAATGGATGTGCGCATCATCGGCATCTGCCCTCTTAAAGAGAACAAAGGCGATAACGGCGAAGTGAGGGGTTACCAGCCCATGTTCTGGATCTATTATCCCGAAGCAAGGCAGCTCTTCGCGAACGCTGAAGTGTATAACCGCCAGAACGACGCCGAGAGGAGAACCCTCGAGGACGTGATCTGGAAAAGACAGTTCGGTTCTTATGTTCACAAAGAGAGCAACGTTTACGACCGTACTATCTCCGAATATAAAATGGGCCTTGAGACCCTGCTGGAAGCAGAGAGGGTGAAACAGGACCTGTTTACTTTCGAACATGACCTTTGGCATTTCTAAGGCATTCTGTAGAATGCCCTTACAAAAACCCTGAAGCAAAGCTTCAGGGTTTTTTTTGTCCACACCTGTACTATTTCAGCCCCTGCTGCGTTATGCTTATATGATGAAACCTAAAAAAGGAGGGAACGATGTGGAGAAAGATGCATGTGATGACGTGGGGACTGTTGGGACTAATGGTTTCCGCACAAGGCGCGCCTGCCCAGGTGATCGCTTTGCAGCCTGATACAAAGAAGCTGGTGCCTTACGCCTTTGTGCGTGAGGCCGATGTGATGTGGTCCAAACGGATATGGAGGACCATGGACCTGAGGGAGAAGGTGAACCATCCCTATTATTATCCTCTTACACCATCGCAGGGGCGAAAGAGCTTGTTCGATGTTCTCAAGGAGAGCATTCGCATGGGCCGCGTTACCGCCTACAGCAATCCCCTGCTCGATGATGAGTTCAAAGTGCCGATGACCCTTGTGGAAGCGGAGGCTATGTTCGTGAGGTATGATACGGTAACCCGTGATAAGTTCGGGCAGGAAGGTGAAACGGAAACGGTGTACCTGAAGGAGGAAGTAGGCTCCCAGGATATTAAGCAATACTGGATCAAGGAAGATTGGTTCTTCGACCGGCAGCGGTCGGTAATGGAAGTAAGGATCATAGGGCTATGCCCCCTCAAGGAGAACAAGGGTGAGGATGGGGAAGTGAGGGGGTATCAGCCCATGTTCTGGGTGTATTTCCCAGAGATACGTCCGCGGTTGGTGACCCAGCATGTGTATGTTACGCCTAACAACGCCATGCCGCTGACCTACGATGACCTGTTCATGAAAAGATATTTTGCCAGCTATATCCACAAGGAAAGCAATGTGTTCGATAGGAGCATCATTGAATATACGAGCGGCATCAACGCGTTGCTGGAAGCGGAGCGAGTGAAGGAAGACATTGCCAATTTCGAACAGAACCTATGGCACTACTAGTTCGTAGTTTGTGGCTTGTCTTGTCCCGAGCTTGTCGAGGGATTGTTCGTCGTTGTTGGCGATCAATCCGCGACAAGCAATTTTACCGTGCGAATGCCCGATGGCGTTTCCAGGCTGATGAAATAAATACCGCCGGTTGGGGGCGCGCTGAATTTGACGGTACTAGTAGCCGCAGGAAGGTTCACCTGCATGCTGTTCACAAGCTGTCCCATCGCGTTGCGCACCTGGATAGTTCCTTCCTGGGCACGAAGACTGCCAATGCGAAGTACCAGGTCTTCTCCTTTTTCGGCAGGGTTGGGGTATAGATAAAGTTCCGGCGCGGCATGGTTCTTCTCCAGCTGTATACCGTTAGGGGTGGGAGGCAAGGCTTTGGCACGCCAGTAGCCGCGGCCATAAGTGCCCACGCGTATGGTGCTGTCAGGCTTATAATAATGCAGGTCTTCCACAACTACATAAGGAAGGCTGCCGTTGTTGTAATCGCTCCAGGTAAGACCGCCGTCGGTGGTCACCCACACGCCAAGGTCGGTACCCACGTAGATGTTCTGGTTGTCAAAAGGATCTACCGCTATGGTGTTAGCAGGCACAGCGGGCAGGTTGGCCGAGATGTTTACCCAGGTAAGCCCTGAGTCAATAGAACGGTACACCTGGTCTTGTGTTCCGAAAGAACCAATGCTGGCGTAAACAGTTCCCTTCTTTACCGGGTCGGCAGCCATGCCAGTGATCGGCGAGCTGGGCGAAGCAGTTTGCTGGAACCAGGAAACACCGCCGGTAGAAGAACGGTAAAGCGTTCCCGTATAAAGAGTGGTAGCATACACCAGGTTGTTGTTCACCTTATCGAACTCAAAGCAGCCAATGAAGCCTGTTCCGGCGGTGGAGAACCAGGTGGCGCCTCCGTTGATGGTCTTATAGATATTATTATTCCCTGAAGAGAGCAGAACATTGGGGTTCTTAGGATGCATCACGATAGGCATCCTCCATTGGTCGGTGTTAGCGCCTGTGTTTATCTGGGCCCAGTTGAAGCCCGCGTTGCTCGTTTTTATCCTTAGCAGGTTCATGAAGTTCGACATGTACCAGGTGTCCTTATCGGTGAAGTCGATCGTGCAGCCAAAAGCATCTCCCGAAAATTCATTGGTCCAGTTGGTGGAAGTATGGGCTTGTACACTGGTGAAATTGCCCACATCTTGCGCGCCGCCGATCACGACGTCAGGGTCGGTTTCGGCGAACGCGATCTTGTAGAACTGGTGCGTGATGAGCCCCTGGGCCAGCGATGTCCAGGTGTCACCGTTGTTACGCGTAAAATTCACACCGCCATCGTCGCAAACAAAGAGCGCTTTGGTAAGGGGGTGGTAAAGGGTTTGGTGATAATCAGGATGTACGGCATAGTACCCGCCGGTGCTCACCGTGTCGCAGTACTTCCAAAAATATCCGCCGTTTGTGCTTTTCCAGAAGCGGCAGCCTCCCGCAAAAAGCAGGTTGGTGTCATTGGGCGCTACACAAATGGTATTGGCATACCAGCCCTGGCAGATATTGTTATAGGGCGGATGATAACATTGTATGTCAAGGTTGGTAGTGATCTTGCTCCAGGTTACGCCGTAGTTCCTCGAGCGGTAAAGCCCTACGCTGGGGCCAAGGCCATTCACAGAGCTTTGTGAAATATTAAGGAAGAGAATATTGTCATAAACAGGGTGGATGCTGAAGCTTGAATAACCGAAATCGTTGGGCACCGGCAGGCCGGTGGTGTATTGTGTCCAGGTTTGGCCCCCGTTCACTGAGCGATAAAAGCCTCCGGGATAGGTTGAATTATAATAACGTCCCGTTACATAAACCGTGTCAGGATGTTTTGGGTCGGCCATCATCCTTGCGGCAAGGCGGTTGAGGGTATAGGTGTAGTTTTTTCCTCCATCGCCCGAATAATACACGCCGAAGGAACTGGCTACACAAACCTTTGTCGTATCCCTGCTGTTCCATACGATGTCCATGCCGGCAAAGTTCTGGCTCAGGTTGGCGGTGAGGCTCGTGGCACTGAAAGTTTTGCCCGCATCGTAGGAGATAAGCACTCCCACGCCGGTGGTGAATTCATTGCCGATGTTATATCCTTCGCCGGTAGCGATAAGCACCGTGTTGGGGTTCTTGGGATTGAGGGCCACCGCCCCGATGGCCAGTGAAGGGATCATGTCGGTAAGAGGCTTCCAGGTCTGGCCCAGGTCGGTGGTCTTCCATAGCCCGCCACCGGCAGCGCCGGCATAAATAATATTAGAGTCAACAGGGTGGAAGGCGATGGAGATGATACGGCCGCTCACTACGTGAGGCCCGAAATTGCTCCATACGTTAACGGCCTGCGAGGTCTTTGCGGAACCCCTGCTCCTTATCTTCTCCCATTCATCCCAGCGGGCCACATCAGGGTTTACCAGGCCTTTGGAATTACGCATCGAAGAATAATCCTTCGCACGCATGTACTGGCGGTTTTCCCAGGTGCCATTGGCAAGGTTGGGTTTCTCAACGCTAAGGTTGATCTGGGCCTGGCCGCAAAAGGAAACGAATAGCAGGGGAAGGAAGAGGTTTTTCATCGTGGGCTTAATAGGAAAGTAAAGATATGCAAAGGCAAGGAAAGATAAAAGTGCGCTCCCGGTCTAAAGCTCCTTGGCCTTGTTCCAGTAAACATCCATCTCCTCGAGGCTCATGTCGCTGAGTTGCTTGCCGGCTTTGGCGGCTTCGCTTTCGAGGTACTGAAAACGTTTGATGAACTTCTTGTTGGTCTTCTCCAGCGCGTCCTCCGGATTGATATCGATGAAGCGGGCGTAATTGATCAAAGAGAAAAGCAGGTCGCCAAACTCGCCTTCCAGTTTTTCCTTTGGTGACTTACTGTCCACCTCTTCTTTAAACTCTCCCAATTCCTCCTGTACTTTTTCCCAAACCTGTTCAGGTTTTTCCCAGTCGAAGCCTACGGCGCGGGCTTTTTCCTGTATGCGCGATGCTTTTACCAGCGAAGGCAATGAAACAGGTACGCCGCCTAATACAGAGCCGCTGCCTTCTTTTAGTTTCAATTTTTCCCAGTTCTCTTTTACCTGCTGCTCGTCTTTCACTTTTACATCACCATAAATATGGGGATGGCGGTGTATCAGCTTTTCGCAAAGACTGTTCATTACGTCGGCAATATCAAAATCTTTTGTTTCGGAAGCAATGCGCGCATAGAATACGATGTGCAGCATAAGGTCGCCTAATTCCTTCTTGATCTTGCCCATGTCCTTTTCCAGGATAGAATCCGCCAATTCATAGGTCTCCTCAATGGTGAGGTGACGAAGGCTTTCAAGGGTCTGCTTCTTATCCCAGGGACACTGTTCGCGCAGCTCGTCCATGATCTTGAGCAGGCGTTCGAAGGCTTTCAGTTTATCGTTCATTATTCCGGGGGTATTTGATATTTTTGTTAGGAAGCAAGCATGATAAAAGTAAGGAAAATTGGCCATCTCGTGGCGGGGGTATTCCTCCTGTTACAGTCTTCACAATTGCGAGCGCAGGAACAGAAAGACCCTGTGCTTTTGAATGCGGCAGGCCACTACGGCTTTATCATTGCCCATCACGATTACCTCGATTACCTGATACGTTCTCACATCGGTGGCTTTGAGCTTAATTATATCAAGCCTACTTTCGGGGAGCAGGAATGGCAGCGTGTTTACCGTTACCCGGAGCAAGGCATCACCTATACACGCATGTGGCTTGGCAACCCCGATCAGCTTGGCAATCTGCACGGCCTGCAGGTGTTTGTGAACCTGCCCTTAATGAAAAGGGAAGAGCCCTGGCTTTTCCTGAAGATATCATCAGGGCTCTCTTATGTGAACAAACATTTTCACCGCGTAGATAATCATAAGAACATCGCTATCGGTTCTTCCGTAAACCCTCTTGTAAGTTTTCGCCTCAACACGAAGTTTGATATCGGAAGGTCGATGCGCATAGATGCCGGCTTCGGCCTTACCCATTTTTCTAACGGATCATACAGCATTCCTAATTTGGGTATTAATATGGTGACGCTCAACCTGGGTTTGACCTGCAAGATAAAAGATGACGGAAGATCAAGGAACCGCGATACGGTGCCAGCTCCTATAAAAGGCATTCGCCTCAACCTGATCGCTTCAGGCGGGATTACAGAGATAGAAGCGGCAGGCGGAGGTAAGTTCGCGCTTTGTGAGATGAGCCTTAACGCCATGAAGACGATGAACCACAAGAACCGCCTGGGAGCTGGTATCGACCTTTTTTATAACGAGGCGAACATAGAGAAGTTCAGGCGCGATACCATCACGCTAAGCAACAACCTGCAAAACACCCAACTGGGGTTCAAGCTGGCCTGGGAGCTTACTATCTCAAAAGTGTCGCTGCCTTTCGAGATGGGAGTTTACGCGTTGAGCAAATACAAGGACAATGGGTTTATCTATCATCGTATTATGACCCGTTACCAGGTGAACGATCACTGGAACATTAACTGGATATTGAAAACTCATTTCGCCAAGGCCGATTATTTTGCGCTGGGCCTTGGTTATCGCTGGTAAGGCATGAAAATACTAGGAGCTTTTTTCGTTTGTTGTGCTGCCACCACTTTTGCCGCGCAGGATTCCTCTTCTACATTTAAAAATGACCTGGTTCTTGAGTACACCGCTTACCGCGGCAGCATCGTTAAGATCTATCCTAGTTTTCCAGCGGTGGAGCCTGCCTTGCTTCAGGAGTTGAACATCGGCTTCCAGGCCAAAGGCAAAAAATCATGGCATCAGCTGTATCATTATCCCCAGCCTGGCCTTGCCTTTGTGTTCGCTGAACTTGGCAATGCCCCGGTTTTCGGGCAGGCCCTTGGCCTGGTTCCTAATCTAAGCTTCAATACCAAACGCAGCCGGAAGATCGGCGCGCAGATAAGTGTTGGAATGGGTTTCGCCGCATTCAACAAACCGTATGATGTGCTCGAAAATCCTGATAATAATTTGGTGGGGTCGCGCGTCACCAATATGACCTTTCTGAAAGCCCATCTCTGGTTCAGGCTTTCACCTTCCTTCGCCCTCAAGGCAGGTTACGGGGCCTTTCATTGCTCCAACGGACATTATACATTGCCCAATTTAGGCATTAACCTGCCGGTGTATTCGCTGGGGCTCAAGTACATTCCTGGTGATCCCGCTGCCATTAAAAAGTATGACAGCATTACCCGCCCCGATAAGCACTGGAGACTGAACACCCTTTTTGGCATTGGCCGTCATGAGTTCGGCAGTTCTACAAAGCCAACCGGCGGCCCTAAGTACATGATCTACCAGGTTGCGGTGTACGGCACAAAGCGCTTGAGGTATATCAACAGCTTTCAAGCCGGTATCTTTTTCAGTTATTATTCTGGCTTTTATGACTACACCATTAACCACGAGCTATTCGATGAGCATGAGCATATGAAGGCCATGGTAGTGACCGTGTTTGCGGGCCACGAGTTCATGATCGACAGGGTAGGCCTGGTAGCACAGTTGGGGCTGAATGTATACAATCCTTTCTTCAAGGAGTTCAAAAAAGTTCAGAAGGCGCCCGAAGATTTTGAGCTCTTCTCTAAAACATACATCACGAACAAATTGGGGATACAGTATTATTTCGGAGACCCTACTTTTAGTTCCCGCCACAAATTCTTCGCGGGTATCTATATCAAGGCCAATTTCGGCCAGGCCGATTTTGCGGAGCTGGCTACCGGCTATACTTTTTAGATATCGATACGATAGATCCTTCCCCCGCTGGAGCCGGCCAATAGCCAGCCCAGGCCGTTGGGGCAGATACAAAGGAGGTCCTCTTCTGTAAAACGTTTCACCTCTTTCCAGGTGCTGCCCCCGTCGGTACTTTGCATTAGAAGCCCTTTGTTGCCACAGGCGTATCCAACGCCATTGCTAAGAAAACGGATGGCATTGAAGTGCATCTTCTTTTTCAGGGCCTTGTTACCGTCGAACACCATTTTCCAACTGTCGCCACTGTCGCTGGTCCTATAGAGGCCGCCGTTGTGGCCCGCTGCAAAACCTTCGGTTGGATTAAGAAAGTAAAGGGAAATGAAGAAATCACCGCTTACGTTCAACTGCGAAAAGCTGGTCCCACTGTCGGAGGTCATGAACATGCCTCCATAGCCGGAAACGATCCCATGGTCTTTGTCGGTAAAGTAGGAGCTGCGTAATTCATTGTTGAACCCGGTATAGATCCAGGAGGCGCCGGCAGTATAGGTGCGCAGCACAATGCCGTTCTCGTAGGTGTCACCACCTTGAACGAAGCCGTTGTTGGGGTCAGTGAATGAAATATCCCTTAATGGTACGATGAAGCGGTTGATCGGGAGTTCAGGGTAATGAAAAGCATTCCAAGTCAGTCCCCCATCGGTAGTTTTGAGCAGCAGCAGGTCGTCGCCACAGGCAAAGCCGGTGGTATCGTTCGTAAAGTAAACGCTATAAATGGAATGGTCGCCATTTGAATAGATCTTTTGCCAGGAGCCACCCCCGTCGAAGCTTCTCCAAACCGCGCCAGCGCTGTTGCGTTTTCCTCCGCAGGCATACACCTCGCCGGTGCTGCGTAGAAAAAGCTTTTGAATGATCAGGCCTTCTTCCATCACACTGGAGCTGGAAGGAAGCTCAATGCCCTCCTTTTTACAGGAAGAAATGAGAATAATTGTGATACAGGCGATAAGAAATTTGGTATAGCTTTGCAATTCCTTATTTTTAGGCTAATGTAAGCATTAGCGGGCAAAATCGCGATGAAACAGCTCTGGATGTCGGCCATGACCAAACACCTTAGGATCCACTATCTCCTGAGGCTATCCTTTTTTTGGCTGCTCTATTTCGGCCTGTTCAGGATACTGTTCATCATCTGGCACCACCATAAGCTCCGCGATGGCATTAACATGGAGGTAATGCAAAGCCTTGTCGCCGGCTATCGCCTCGATTTTTCTTCCATCTCGTATCTTATTCTTGTGCCATTGATCTTATGGTCGATGCAGCAATTTTTCCGCCACCGCTTTGTGCATAAGGCCAACCAGATCTTTAACGTGCTTTTGATCATCATCGTAACCATTCTCAGTATCGCCAACATCATCATGTATGGCGAATGGGGCACGATACTTAACTATCGCGCCTTTACCTATATCATCTATCCCAAAGAAGTACTTGCTTTCACTACCCTGACCCACGTATTGCTTGCCATCGTCGTCATCGGCAGCCTTTCTTTCCTGGGTATATTCCTTTACCGCCGCATTGTGATCAATTTTTCCTACGAGTTCGAGAATATCTGGAAGCGCGTTTTCCTGATGGCGATCTTCCCCCTGGTGATCTTCATTGGCCTGCGCGGCGGCATACAGCAGATCCCCATCAACGAAAGTTCCGCCTGCTATTCGGCTTACCAGATCAACAATCACATCGCTACCAATAACCTTTGGTACCTGGGCCACAGTTTCCTCGACGCGAAGAGCGACAGGAATATTTACGCGTTCATGGAGCATGCCGAAGCCGAAAAGGTACGTGCCAGGCTTTTTGAGTCAGTGGCCGACTCAACGGAGATCGTGCTGAAGGTCCAGAAACCGAACGTGGTTTTTATTGTGCTGGAAAGCTGGACAGCCGATGTGATAAAAGCATTGGGGGGTGAGCAAAGGGTGAGTCCGTATTTTGATGAGATGACAAAGCAGGGGCTTCTTTTCACACAAGCTTATTCGAGCGGCACACGCACCGACCAGGGGTTGGTATCAGTGTTCAGCGGATTCCCCGCGCAGCCCAATAATTCCATCATTACTATTCCTTCGAAAGCGGAGAAGCTGAAAAGCATTTGTCATAACTTCATCGATGCGGGCTACACTCCTTCCTTTTATTATGGAGGGGAGATCGGCTTCGCCAATATGAAGACCTACCTGGTAGCTTCAGGCTTTAATAAGATAGTTGACAAGAACAATTTTGCGAAGGAGCAATTGAACAGTAAATGGGGCGCGCACGATGAATTTGTGTTCGAGCGACAGTTGGCCGACCTCAAGGCAATGCCGCAGCCCTTCTTCTCCGCGCTGCTTACCCTCAGCACCCACGAGCCGTTCGAGGTTCCTAGGCTGAGCGAGTTCCAGGGTTCGAACGAAGAAGATAAGTTCCGCAATGCCGCGTATTATACCGACCAATGCCTTAAGGAATATTTTGACAGTGCCCGCCAGGAGCCATGGTATAAGAACACACTCTTTGTATTAGTGGCCGATCACGGGCATCACCTCCCGCAGAACAATGACATGGACCATCCCAAGGCCAAACGCATTACTATGATGTTATATGGCGAGGCGCTTGCGGATAAATGGAGAGGCAAGACCTTTGACCGCATCACGGGTCAGAACGATATTCCTGCCATTGTTATCGGCCAGTTGGGATTGAAAGGCGCGGCTGATTTTCCCTGGAGCAAGAACGTGTTCAATAAGGAGGTAGAGGAGTTTGCGTATTATGCCAATGAGAACGTGCTGGGCTGGATCGTGCCGGGGCAAAAGATAATGTATACCTATGCTTCGCGCAGAACTTCAGAGGCCGACAGCAAGGAGATAGATGAAACGCAGGTGATGAATGCCAAGGCCTACCTGCAAACGCTTTACCAGGAGTTTTTGGATTATTAAGAAGATTTTACGATCTCCTCGAAACTCTTTCCTGATAACTTGCTCTCCAGCCAGGAGATAATGTCGAAATACTCCAGGGCCTTTTTCTCGAAGCTGTCTTCCGTAACTTTTTCAAGCGAGGACTTGAGCTCCCTGAAGGCCGCCAGCAGTTCTTTCGGCGAGCCGATCTTCGGCATCTTTTTCCGGATGAACTCCAGGATCACGGTCTCTACCTTATATAAGCGGTCGCGCTTGAGGAGATAACGGTAGGTATTCCTTACCTGGTACTCGAGCAGCTCCTCGTTGCCCATTTCGTAGTGGATGATGAGGCTGAGGATGCGCCCGAAACACTGGAGGTCATCGCGCACATCCACTTCCGTTTCGTTCAGTATCCTGTTCAGGTATTTGTTGGCCGCCTGGAAATTGCCAGCGCCGAATTGCACCAGCGTAATGTGGTAGTACAGCGCTGTTTCGTATTGCTTTCCGAGGCCTGATCTTTCCAGCTCCTTTTCTATTTCAGGAACCAGCCTTGTGCCTTTGCTGAACTCACCACTGTGGATGCAGAGCTCCAGCTCCATGTTGTTGGCGATGAAGAACAATTCGGCGGTGAGCGCTTTCGACTTCGTTTCAACAGACTTCAACTTTTTGATATCCGGCACCACCTCCTTGTACTTCTTTAGGTTGAATTTGCAAACGATCACGTTTTGGATGGCGTATACGTATGCCCTCAGTCTTTCCTCCAATTGGTGGGGATTGGACTCCACCAGGCTTACCAGCTTTTGCCCGTACTCCAGCGCGTGTTTGTAATCCTGCCGTGTGAAATAGTAAGCGTTGTGGCAATGGTAGAAACAATACTTCGACTGAAAGGTAGTGGCCTTGTTCTCGTTACTAAAGAGGGGATGGCCAATGATCTTTTCAAAGGGGCGGAAGCCGGCATCGTTGCGGATGATGCCTCCTTTCATGATGCGCATAAATAGCTGCGTGGTAAGGAGCCGGTATTCATTCGCGTTCTTCACCTTGTCTGCCATCTCGAAGGTAGCGTCGAATATCTTGCGGATGTCCTCTTCGTTCTTTCCGCGATATCCCCTGGCCCGTGCCACTTCGTATTCCCAGCTAAGCAGGTCGAGGTACTCCGGGTACTTTTCATATTTCGAAGCAAGGTCTTTGGCTTTCTCCAATTGTTTTTCGCATTGGTCGTACAGGCGCTTTTCAAAAAGGATCTCTACACGGTGGATTGCTTTCTTGAGGTCGGCGCTGGTGCTTATATCAAGGTGATAGATATGAAGGGCGTCAAGGATAAGGTGGTACAGGTAGTTCTTATTAAAAGGAAGGTGCTTTACTTCGTTCCTGTCTTTGAACTTCTTTTTAATACCATCCTCATCATATTGCTCCTGCGCTTCAATGGCGTCGAAAAGGCTGATGGAGAAGTTCTGTTCCCCTATGGTATGCTTGGAAGCATAGATCTTGAAGTAGCGCTTTTCGGAACCGCTCATGGAGCGTATCAACTCGAATAAGTCTTTGGAAGGCTGCATTATTTTACTATATTTACCCTAATTATTGAAATTTGAGCTGATTTTGACCAAAGATAACAAAATTCAGACACCTAATAATGACATTTTTTTGGTTTGTTAAGCGGGCACAACGGTTGTTTCTTTGTACCGTAAAATTCTATGAAAGCGAATACAAACCAATTTAAAACCAAATAGTATGAAAACAAATTACAACAAACGCAACCTGGTAGCCGACGGCCTGCTTTGCTTTGCAACCCTTGGAATGTCTTTACTCCTTAGCCTCCAGGTAAGCGCTCAAACGTTTACCGCTGTTTCAGGTATGCCCGATCCTTACGTATTCTGCGTTCAGATCGATGGCAGCGGCAACAAATGGGCCGGCACCAAAACAGGTGGCCTGGTGAAGTATGACAACAACACTGTTACCGTTTATAACACGAGCAACTCCAGCATTCCTTTTAACTCGGTGTCGGACCTCGTTATCGATGGAAGCAACAACATCTGGATCGCTGGTTACGGCGGACTTGGTGGTTGCAACTGGGGCACCGGCATGGGCATCGCGAAGCTCAGCGGCAGTACCTGGACCTCTTATAACACCGGTAACTCTACCATTCCTAACGACTCAGTAACCTGCATCACTGCCGACAAGAACGGCAACATTTGGATCGGTCTTAAGAACGGTAAAGTAGGTAAGTTCAACGGTTCCAGCTGGACCACCTACAGCCCTAACTGGGGTGATATCAGGGATATCGCGGCAGCTCCTAACGGCGACGTGTGGGTAGCTAACTTCGGTGGATGTGCCATGATCTCGAGCGGCGGAACTGTTACCACTCATTATAACGTGAACGTTGGTGGTGGTGGATTCGTTTCACAAGCGGTATCGGTAGTGATCGATGCCAGCGGTGATGTGAACATGACCTCATGGATGGGAAGCAGAAGGTACATCTATAACGGCACTAACTGGTCGTCAGTAGCGGTTCAGGGTTATACCACCGGCTGCGGCAACATTACTTACGATGTGAACGGCGACTTTTGGATGGGCAACAGCTCAGGCAATCCCAACGGGTTCTTTGTTCAGAACCATGCGGGAACTGCTACCGGTAACTTTACCGGCCTTGGCAGCACCGCGAACATTTATGGCATCGCTCCCGAATCAGGCAACATCCGATGGGTGGCCAGCTCTACCGGCCTTTGGAAAATGACCGGCACCTTTACAGGCATCTCTTCTAATGTAGCGGATGTTACCAACCTTAAGTCATACCCCAACCCTTTCGGCGGCAATACCAATATCGCTTACACCCTTAATGGCAACGCAACAATTTCTCTTGAGGTAGTGAACGCTCTTGGCCAGCGCATGGCGCTGCTGGTAAACAACCAGGAGCAGGCTGCAGGTAACCACCAGTACACTTTTGGTGACTGCGCTCCCGGCATTTACTTCGTGAAGATGAGCATTGATGGCCAGATCATCACTGATAAGATCATTAAGACCGAATAATTTTCCAGGTGATTTTTGCGGCCGCCGCGTTCCCCTCGGAATGCGGCGGTTTGTTTTTGCCCGCACTTGTTTATTGGCCTATCTTTGCGAGTATGGGCAAACAAGGGCTTTTGTTCTTCCTTTTTCTTTTGCTCCTGCTTCCAGCCAGCGCGCAAAGGCGCAAGAAGGAAACGGCGGCCGACACCACGAAGGACGACTACTTCAAGCCCGATTTTTTCAGGTATGATAACTTCATTTATAAACCTTTCATCAGAACAGTGCAGCTCCATCCGCAGGGAGCCGAACTTTCGGAGCCTGTGCTAAGGCTCAATAGCGGCGAAAAGCTGGAGCTGGGCTTCGATGACCTGGAAGGCGACCGCAAGGACTACAGCTACACCTTTATTCATTGCGATGCCGACTGGAACCCCAGCGACATACTTGCCATGGAATACATTGAAGGTTTTACCGATGACCGCATCAGCTACTACAGGCACTCCATCAACACCCTTCAGAAATACACACACTACAACCTGATCTTTCCCGCAGAGAACATGAAGATCACCAAAGCTGGCAATTACATTCTGAAGGTTTACCAGGGCAGTGCAGATAATGCGGTGATCAGCAGGCGTTTTATGGTGTACGATCCCAAGGTAACTGTGCTGCCGCTGGTGAGTCCCGCCACGGTGATCGAAGACCGCAATTACAAGCAAGAGGTGGATATGACGATCTCTCATGCCGGTTACACCATTAATAATCCTTACAGCGACCTTAAGGTGGTGATCAGCCAGAACGGACGATGGGACAATGCGGTGCGAAAGCTCAAGCCGCAATATGTGAAGAACGAAGAGCTGGAGTACGATAATGACCGCGATAATGTATTCACGGCGGGCAACGAATACCGCTATTTCGATATCCGCAGTATCCGCCAAAGGCTGGAGCGGGTGGGGAGCATCAGCCGCGATTCGGCGAAGGGCGTGAACGTATACCTGGTAGAGGATGAGAAGAGGAACTTTAAGCGTTACAGCAGCGCTACTGACATCAACGGCAAATACGCGATACGCATCAACGAGGGTAAGTATAGTGAGGCGGAGGCTGACTATGTGAATGTTCATTTTGTTTTGAAGTATCCGGCGCCCCTTGAAGGCGGTAGCCTGTATGTGTTCGGCGCGCTGTCAGACTGGAGCTGCCAGCCTTCTTTCAGGATGAATTACAACAAGGAAAAAGGCGCGTATGAATGCACTGCTTTGCTCAAGCAGGGATATTATAATTATGAATATGCCTTTATAAAAGACGGTGAGGCTGCCGCTGATAATACCGAAGTGGAAGGCATGCATTATGAGACCGAGAACAACTATTATATCTACGTTTACTACCGCGAAAAAGGAACTTTTTATGAGCAACTGATCGGCTACAGGCAGGTCAATTCGCTCAGGAAGTTCTAGTGTTTATAAACACCCCCTGTTAATAAAAATTGGTACCCCACTGCAACGGAGCAGCTTAAAAAACCATCTTTGCATCAAGAGCGTATGTAAAAAGGACATCTGTTGCATCTAATAACCAGTATATGGTAACACAGGTAACCAAAGGCATAAAGATCATCGTGACCCCTTGTTATTTAAAGGACCAGTCGCAGCCCGAGAATCATCATTTCCTGTTTAAGTATCGCATCACCATTGAGAACAACAGCGAGCATACCGTTCAGCTGATGCGCCGCCACTGGCATATTTTCGATTCCTCCGGTGAATATCGTGAGGTGGAGGGCGAAGGGGTGGTAGGGCAGCAGCCGGTGCTCATGCACGGCGACGTTTATGAGTATGAGTCGGTTTGCAACCTGGTAACCGAGATGGGAAAGATGCATGGCACCTACCTCATGGAGCGTAAGCTCGATGGCTCCCGTTTCGTGGCACAGATCCCCGAGTTCGAGCTGGCCGTTCCCCACAAGCTCAACTAAGCCCGTCATCCTTTATTTTTTATATTTGTTGCTCTGTATTCAGAGCACAAAATCATCATCACATGTTAAAAGGATTTTTCAATGTACCGCCGCCCGTTAACGAGCCGGTAAAGAGCTATGCTCCCGGCAGCGCCGAAAGAAAGGAACTGCAGGGCATGCTAAAAGAACTGCGTTCCAAACAACTCGATATCCCGATGTATATCGGCGGAAAGGAAGTGCGCAGCGGCAATAAAGTGCGTCTCGCGCCTCCCCACGACCATAAACATACGCTTGGTCATTTTCATAAGAGCGACAAGAGCCATATCCGCCAGGCGATCAGCGCCGCGCTGGGTGCTAAAGCAAAATGGGAAGCCCTCTCCTGGGAACACCGCGCCAGCATTTTCCTCAAAGCCGCCGAGCTTATTGCCGGCCCTTACCGCGCGAAGCTTAACGCCGCCACCATGCTGGGCCAAAGCAAGAACGCTTACCAGGCCGAGATCGATTCAGCCTGCGAGATCATCGACTTTCTCCGGTTCAATGTGCTTTATATGACGGAGATCTATAAGCAGCAACCTCCTGTTCCCGGCCAGGGTATCTGGAACCGCCTGGAGCAACGGCCGCTCGAAGGATTTATCTACGCGCTCACGCCCTTCAACTTCACCGCCATTGCCGGTAATCTTCCTACTTCTTGCGCGATGATGGGCAACGTAGTGGTGTGGAAACCCAGTAACACCCAGGTGTATTCAGCCAATGTATTGATGGAGATCTTCCGCAAGGCTGGCGTTCCTGATGGTGTCATCAACCTTATTTATCCTTCTGGCCCGGATGCTGCTGACGTGATCTTCTCACACAGGGATTTCGCAGGCATTCACTTTACAGGCTCTACCGAAGTTTTCCAAAGTATCTGGAAGACGATCGGAAATAATATCCATCTCTATAAGTCGTACCCGCGCATTGTGGGTGAAACGGGTGGCAAAGATTTTATTGTAGCGCACGAAAGTGCTGATCCCAAAGTGGTGGCTACCGCCATCAGCCGCGGTGCGTTCGAATACCAGGGACAAAAATGTTCCGCCGCCTCACGCGCGTATATTCCCGCCAATATCTGGAACGAGGTACAAGGATACCTCATTGCCGATCTCAAATCGTTCAAGATGGGACCCACGGAAGACTTCACGAACTTTGTCAACGCGGTGATCGATGAGAAATCGTTCGATAAGCTGGCTGGTTATATTGATAACGCTAAGAAGGACCGCAAAGCGGAGATCGTTGCCGGTGGTAATTACAATAAGTCGAAAGGCTATTTCATCGAGCCTACCATCATTCGAGCAAAAGATCCCAAATATGTTACCATGTGCGAAGAGCTCTTCGGACCGGTGATCACCATTTACGTGTACAAGCCTGCTGATTACCTGGAGACACTGAAGCTGGTGGACAGTACATCCATCTACGCATTGACGGGAGCGCTCATCGGGCAGGACAGGTATGCCCTGGAAAAAGGCACGCAGCTGCTGCGCAATGCCGCGGGTAACTTCTACATCAACGATAAGCCCACCGGTGCGGTTGTAGGTCAGCAGCCGTTCGGCGGTGCCAGGGGTAGCGGTACAAACGATAAGGCGGGCTCCATGATCAACCTCCTTCGCTGGGTTTCGCCGCGTACCATCAAAGAAACATTTGTACCGCCTACCGATTACAGGTATCCGTTCCTGCAAAAGGACTGATCTGTTTGTTGAAATGGGGGCCTCTGCGAATACCTAACCGAAGTTGTTTCTCGCAGAGTTACGCAGATCTAAACGCAGAGTCGCGCAGATAGACATTAAACTTTCCTTCACTAAAGATTGAAATAAATGAAGGAAAATGAAATCTCTTATGACATACGAGGAGCTGCCTTTAAGATTCACACAGCGCTTGGCCCAGGATTATTGGAGTCCGTTTACGAAGCGGCGCTTTCTTACGAACTAAAAAAGAAAGGGTATGCCGTCCTCAATCAACTCGGGGTGCCAATGGTTTACGAAGAGATCAAAATGGATATTGGTTTCCGAATGGATGTTCTGGTTGGAGGCCTTGTTGTTGTGGAGGTAAAATCGGTAGAAGCTTTGACCGATGTTCATCATAAGCAATTATTGACCTATTTGAAGCTATCTAATAAGAAGCTGGGCCTGCTGATCAATTTCAATTCGGCATCTTTGAGCAGTTCCATCGTTAGAATAGTGAATAATCTGTAGTCTGCGAAACTCTGCGGAAACTCTGCGAGAACCTTTTTGAGTCACCCCATAAAAAAAGGAGCCCAAGAGCTCCTTTTTACATTCTAATACTACAAAAATCAATCGACCTTCTCGATCCTTCCGGAAGTGTTGATGTTAACACCTTTGAGGGTGTAGATATAAATGCCTTCGGGGAGTTCGGCAACTGAAAGTTCAGCAGCAGAAACTCCTGCCTTGATGCTGATCTCTTTTACTTTCCTGCCCAGCATGTCGGAAAGGATCAATTGCATGTTCCCGTTCTGTGCTTTGAAGCTGAACTTGATCAGTGAAGAAGAAGGATTGGGATATGTCTTCACTTCGAGCACATCCTGTACGTTCTTGTCGAAACCGGTGGTGGTTGCGCCGGCGAGTATCTGCTGGTTGGGGGTGCTTTCGTAAGCGAAGTCCTTCAGAACAACGTTAAGTGACGAGCCGCTTACAGTGAGGCGTGCCCATCCGTAATAGGTATTGCTTGCCTTTACGAACTTGAGGCCAAGGTATTTGTCGGTAGCGCCTGCCCAGGTACCTGTAACAGTGCTTCCGTTTACCAGTGTCATCTGGGGGTTGTTAGAGGTCATCAGGTGCCATACGGTGCTGCTTGCGCTGATGGCATCGTTAAGGTTGAGGGCCAATGCCGCGTTGCTGCCATTCACCAGTACCGAATTAGTGGTGCCCAGTTGTCCGGCTTGCATGATGGAAAAACCAATGTTGCCGCTGGCAGCGGTAGTGATGCGGAAATCTTTTGTTCCGTCGTTGTCCATGTCCCAGGTAATGGTGGAGTTTCCGAATGCTACGGAATCAGGATTTACGTCGGTGTAAATGATCGAAGCGCTCGCGGGCGCCGATGCGATAAAAAGTGCGATAAGTGTTTTTGTAATTTGTTTTTTCATGGGTGTTTTTTTTATGAGGAGGCTAATGTACGAATATTCACGCATTTTCATAATGGCTTTGTATCTTCGTGAGTATGGAATACCTTGTGCTGGCGCTGGTCGCTTTTGGCGCTTCCCTGCTTACTTTTTTCTCTGGCTTTGGCCTCGGCACCCTTCTTTTACCTGTTTTCGCCGTCTTTTTCCCTGTCGATATTGCCATTGCCCTCACAGGCCTTGTGCATTTTCTGAACAATATTTTTAAACTGATCCTGATCGGCAGGCATGCCGAAAGGCATATCGTTCTCGACTTCGGTATTCCCTCGGTAGGTGGGGCCTTTGCAGGGGCCTGGTTCCTGCTTTACCTTTCTGACATTGAGCCGCTGGCCACCTATATTTTGGGCGGACATATTTTCTATGTAACCCCAGTGAAGCTTATCATTGCCATCCTCATGGCGGTCTTTGCCCTCTTTGAGATCGTGCCCTCGCTAACAAAACTACAGGCAGCGCCGCGCTACCTTCCGCTGGGTGGATTGATCAGCGGTTTTTTCGGAGGGCTTTCCGGTCACCAGGGCGCGCTGCGCAGCGCTTTCCTCATGCGCTGCAACCTGGGCAAGGAAACATTCATCGCCACCGGCGTGTTCGTCGCCTGTTTTGTGGACATCACTCGACTGGCGGTGTATTCGCGCCATGGTTTTGGCGAAGGTATTGAAGCGAATGCCGGATTGCTGGCATGTTCGGTGCTTGCTGCCTTTGCGGGCGCCTGGCTGGGCAGCCGTTTGCTGAACAAGATCACACTTGGCGCTTTGCATACTTCGGTGGCTGTCGCGATCCTGCTCATGGCCCTCGCGCTCGGGGCAGGATGGATATAATTCCTATCTTTGAAGAAAGATTGCAAGAATGAAGATCCCTGAACATTCCCTGAAGGACATCGCGGCGATCATTGGTGCGGAATTCGAGGGCAGCCCCAGTCATAAAGTGACCGGACTGAACGAGATCCACATGGTGGAAGCGGGGGATATCGTGTTTGTTGACCATCCCAAGTATTACGATAAAGCACTTCGTTCAAACGCCACCACTATTCTTATCAATAAAAAAGTGGAATGCCCTGCGGGCAAGGCGCTGCTGTTCTCCGATGATCCTTTTCGCGATTATAATAAACTGGTAGCGCATTTCCAGCCGCAGAAATTTTCAACGAAGGCAATTAGCGAAAGTGCTTCCGTAGGAAAAAATACTACTTTGATGCCTGGTGTATACTTGGGAAATAATGTGAAGGTGGGTGACAATTGTGTGCTGCATGCCGGTGTGGTGGTGTATGATAATTGTGTTATCGGTAACCATGTGATCATTCATGCCAATACAGTGATAGGCGCCGATGCTTTTTACTATAAGAAACGACCCGCGGGTTTTGACAAGATGATCTCTTGCGGCCGGGTGGTGATACACGACAATGTGGAGATCGGCGCGCTTTGCACGATCGACAAAGGTGTTTCAGGCGATACTGTTATCGGTAAGGGCACCAAGATGGACAACCAGATACAGGTGGGGCATGATACCGTGATCGGCGAGATGTGCCTCTTTGCTTCCGGTGTTGGTATCGCGGGAGTTGTTACCATCGGCAACAACGTAACGCTGTGGGGACAGGTAGGCGTAAAGAGCGATGTAAAGATCGGCGATGGCGCGGTAGTGCTCGCGCAATCGGGTGTAGGCGACGACCTGGCGCCCGGTAAAACCTATTTCGGAAGCCCTGCCGGCGACGCGCGTGAGAAAATGAAAGAGATGTTCCTCGTGAAAAGGATCCCCGAACTGCTGGACAAGCTGAAGTGATTGGTTTAGAGGAATGATGAGCTTGTCGTACCATTTCCGCATTCTGTCCGTATTGTTTTGATGAAAGGTGTGCATTTCTTATATTTGATAGATAAGGTAATTTTCTCTTAAGAAAATGGGGTTCTCGCAAAATAAATCTTCCAATAAGCCTAAGATCAAAGATCTCAAGCTCAATTCGCTGCTTGAGATCACCAAAGCCATTAATAATAATTATTCTACCGAGCAGCTCCTGGAGCTGTTCAAGCATATTTTGCAAAACCAGCTCAGCATCGGTAAGCTGGCCCTTTTCAGTAATGAGGGCGAGTGGAGATGCATACTCCGTTACGGATTGAAAGAGGAGTTCAAGCAGATCGATGTAAAAAAGCATCTGCTGAAGATCAAAGAGATCGGCACGATCAATTTCGATTCGAAGGCGCTGAACAAATCCTTCGAGATCGTGATCCCGGTATACCATAAGTCAGAGGCGCTTGCTTACCTGCTTATCGGCGACCTGGAGGACAAGATCGAAGTAAGCCCTACCATCAAACACCTGCCCTTTATTCAAACGCTTACCAATATCATTATCGTAGCCATCGAGAATAAAAAGCTGGCCAAGGAGAACATTCGCCAGGCGGCGATGCGCAAAGAGCTGGAGCTGGCCTCACAAATGCAAACGATGCTGTTCCCAAGCAAGCTTCCCAATAACGATCGGCTGGAGACCGCTGCTTTTTATCTTCCGCACCAGGAAGTGGGCGGCGACTATTATGATTTCATAGAGCTCAACGAGAACGAGATCGTGTTTTGCATGGCCGATGTTTCCGGAAAAGGAGTTTCGGCCGCGCTGCTCATGGCCAATTTCCAGGCCAACCTGCGGGCCCTACTTTTCAATACACAGTCGCTTACCGACCTGGTAAAGGAGCTGAACGGCAAAGTGATGTCGAGCGCCAATGGCGAGAAGTTCATCACGCTTTTCATCGCCCGGTACAACCTGGTTACAAAAGTCCTTACGTATATCAACGCGGGGCACAACCCGCCGCTGCTGGCCACTGATAACAGCATCAGCCCGCTCAAGATCGGCTGTGTGGGGCTTGGTATGTTCGATGAGATACTGAAGATCAAGGAAGGCATCGTTAACATTACGCCCAACAGTGTCATCTTCTGTTATACTGATGGAGTGGTGGAAGTGGAGAACGAACTGGGAGAGGACTTCAGCATGCAGCGCTTGAGTGAGCTGTTGTCGAAGAACGGCGCGCTTTCTATGGTGAGCCTCAATGAGCTGGTGATCGAGAAGGTGGAGCTGCACAAAGGCACCATGCCTCATATCGACGACATTACCCTGCTGAGCTGCCGCATCGCCTGAGTACCTCAGGCTTTTACCTGTACTTCTTCTGTTTTCTGTTCACGATGGTAGAGATCCATCGCAACGATCACGGCCGTAAATCCCCAGAAAGGCGCTGATGCCTTATCGCTGTCAAGGAAGTTGTTCATGGCCCCGTGAATGAAATAGGTCATTAGTCCGAGCAGTGTGCCAAGTACCAGCAACTTTGCTTCTTTGTCCTTAAGCGTATAGTACAAACGGAAACCTGTTCCGGTAATGACCAGCGCTATGGCGATGAAGCTCAATGCTCCCAATACCCCTGATTCGGAGAGCGGCCCTATGTATTCGCTGTGCGCGTTACCGCCTGTTCCGGCGTGGGTACTGATGATGGTTTCCTCGCGCTTGAGCTGGAAAGGGGCGTATTGAAAGCTGTAGGTACCGGGGCCCCATCCAAAGAAAGGCCGTTCATAGAACATACGAATGGCGCAGCTCCAGCGGTTAAGGCGCTCCAGGTTCGACGCGTCGGAGGAGATGTTAGACACTGACTGGATATGCTCCGCGAAATCCTGTGAAGAATCCTGGCGGTTACGTTCAAGGCTCATTACGATCTCGGTGCTGTAGATCGTTCCCAGCACTGTTGCCACAGCGAGTGCTCCCAGTAGGTATTTGTATTTTACACGCAGTACCATGATGAGGTAAACCACAAGGGCGCCGGCAAGGCTCACCCAGGCAGCACGGGTATAGGAGAATACAGTAGCAACGATGAACAGTGCCAGGATAATGAACGACAGCCATCTTAAAAAAGTGCTGTACTTGCTGTTAAGGCAAAAGCAAATGAGGAGGGGAATGAACATGGCGAGCACTGCCCCGTAAATGGTGTGGTCATTATAGAAAGGGGTCATCACCCAGTTGGCGGGCTTTTCCTCGAAGCCATGCATGGCGTGATTGATAAGCGTATAGAAAATAACAATGATGAAAGGGGCGATGTATAGCCACTGGAACTGTTTGATGCGGCTGAACTTCTTGAAGAGGTGGATGGCCAGGAAGTAAAAGGTCACCAGGAACCAAATGCGTGAAACAAGAAACTTAAAAGAGATCACCGGCATTTCGCTGGTTAAGCAGGTCATAAATATCCAGAATAGATTGAAAAGTATACTGAGCGTAACAGGGTGATAGAGGATCTTACGCTCCATAACACCTTCGTGAAGTACTTTAAGGAGGTAAAGCACCATGATGCCGAAAAGGATCGGCTCGGCGGGAAGGCTGAGCCCAAGGCCTGCGTCGGTATCTTTTAAATTGATGGAAAGGGGGGTAAGGAAAACGGTAAGCAGGATGAGCTTGTCGATAGAGAAGAACGCCAGCAGCATAATGAGGAGCAGCGCGGGAATGAGGTTGAAGAAGTAGGCCTCCATGGCTATCATCGCGGTGTTTACCGCAATGAAGAGCGCGCTCAGCATGTAAATGATCCTTATTTTCTGGAGTTCAGGCAAGGCTTACTGTTTCATCCCCAGCCGCTTGTTGTCGATGATGGCCAGCGCAAGGAGGATAAAGAAAAAGGAGGAGGCAGTTGACACAAGAACGATCAGCCACCTTACCGGGTACGATTTCTTATCAGCGGGGAAAGGTTTGGTGATGGGGTTAGAATAGGTAAGTTCTTTTACGATGTCGCGTACGGCCGTTTGGTATTCCACCTTCAGGTCGTTCCAGCGCCCGCGGGCTCTCCACAGGTGCTCTTTTACCGAAACATAATCGCCGCCCTTTTCTTCCAGGTTCTTGATCACCCCGTCGATCTCTTTCATACCAGCGGGATTGCCGCCGCCTGTGCTGATCATCTTCAGGTAACGTTTTGATACTTCTTTTGCCTGCGCGTCATAATCGAGGATGCCGTATTTCACGCGCAGCTCCTTCATTACGATCTCCATGGAGTCCATCTCCGTTTTAGCATTGTCCATCTGCATCTTCAGGATCTTTACCACCTCGGCCGACTTGGAGCGCTGCAGGCTGCGCTGCTTGAGGTTGAGCAGGTGCAGTACTTCGTTCACCATGTCGCAGGCCCTTCCGGGATCTGTATCATACACTTCGACCTTCACCGATTCGAATTCCGTTTTCTTGATGGAAACGTTCTCGTCGTATTCTTTCAGAAGGGTGGTGTAGAAGCTGGAACTGGTGGAGTCCATGCCGTAATGTTTCGCCAGGCTGAACTTGCGGATCATCTCATCCTTGATGTCGTTCGATTCCAGCAGCTGCATCATCTGTTCGGTTTCCGACTCCTTGGTGTAAGGGATAAGGTTAGAAGGGTAAACGATGGCAAATGACTTATACCTTGGCTTGATGAACATCTCGCCCGAGAATATTACCGAAAGAACTACGGCAGCTCCTACCCATAGGAGAACATGCTTCTTGTATTTAAGCAGCAGCTCCAGTACGTTGGTATTTTCCGGGAATTGGCTCATGGATTATTCAACAAATTTTATTTTGGAGAGGTTATCAATGATCATGATAAGCGCAAGCGCAAGCAGGAAAGCTGACAAAGTGGAGATCAGTACAATGAGCCAGCGGATAGGATATGATTTCTTCTCGGCCGGATAAGCGCTGTCAACCACGTATTTGTAAGGGAGGAAATGCTCCTTATTAATCCTTGCTTGTTCATAGCGTTCCTTGGTCTCGCCCATCAGTCCGCGGGCGGTGAAGAGCCGTTCTTTAAGCCCCACATAATCCCCTCCGTACTTCTTCAGAATTTCGAGGTCGCCTTCTATCTGTTTCAGCGCCGAGCCATTGCCTTTCACTTTGGCGCTGGCACTTGCCTTTGCCAATGCCCGTACCTGCAGCTCGTAATCATATACACCCAGGGCGCGCAGCGCGTCCATCGAATCCTCCATCTCTCGTACCTGGTCTTGTATACGCTTGTATTGGCTTTCCACAATAACAAAGGCTTGCCCAGCACGATCAAGTGTCATACGGTTGCGAACGGTATCTACTAATGAAGCAATGTCGTTGGCCATATTTGACGCCATGATCGGGTCGTTGTCCAGTACATCGATCTTCACTGAAAGGTATTCGGTACGCTTAAAGGTCACATTATCGGTAAACATATCCTTCAGCCAGGTGTTTTTCATGGGGTCAGAAGGGTTGATCTTATAATGCTCCATGAGGTTGTACTTCTGTGCTACGCGGTTACGGATCTCATCCGAGTTAAGTATCTGCAGCATTTGTTCCGCCTGGTCTTCCACGCCAAACTGCAGGTAGTCGATCTCTGTGGCCTTGTGATCTTCCATCACCGATTTCGCTACGGAATGGTCGGTGGTAGGGAAGAGGATCACCGTTGACTTGTACATAGGTTTAATAAGGTACGATACGGCAGCGGAGGTAATGAACGCGAAGCCGGTAATGATGAACAGCAGCTTGCGCCATTTATAAAGGAAAAGCAGGGTGTTTCCGAAATTAAAACTCGATGCCTGGTGCTGCGTATCTGCCATGGGGATCCCCTAAAACCGGGGAAAGGGTCACAAATGTAGCAAAATAATCTAAACGGGGAATAAGGGCGAAAATTGCCAAATTAGCCATATTTCATGATCCTGAACATCGATTTCAGGCTCAGCAGGCCGGTAATAAAGGCCCAGAAAACAGAGGCCGTTACCATAAGGCTGAAATTGATGGTCCATCCCAGGCTCGGGTGGGCTTCCCACAGGAACTTGGGCATCCTTGAAAGATAATTGATGGCGATCACACCTCCGGCAAACAGCGCGAGTCGTACCAGCAGCCGGTAATTGACCTTAAAGCGGAAGATCTTTTGTACGATGAGCACCTGGGCAATGCCCGTGGCGAACTGGGTGATCATGCTAACCAAAGCGGAACCTTTGGCTTGCGCGTAATGTATGAGTACGAAGTTGAGACCGATGTTCAGCAGCATTCCGCAAAAGGCCATGATGTTGAGTTCCCTCAGGTTGCCATTGGCGGTGAGCAGCGTGCCGAATACATAGGTGGTGGAAATAGCGATAAAGCACATCATGAGCAGGCAGAACACTTCCGAAGACTCCTGAATATGCTCGTTGCCGTAAAGCAGTATCATCATATCTTCCTGGTAAAAAAAGCAGCCGATCGCGATCACCACTGCCGGTGTGATGAGAAGTGTGAAGCTTAGTTTTACCAATTGTTCTACACTCTCTTTGTACTTGAGCATACGTGAAAAGATGGGAAGCAATTGCACGGAAACAAGGAAAGCGATCATATTGGTAGCGTCCAAAAGCCTGAAGGCCTTGGCATAGATGCCTGCCTGGTCGGGCCCGTTGTTAAGGCCGTTAAGATCCGTTTTGGCAGGCAGCAGGCGCTCGATCATTACCGCGTCAATACGGTTGTAAAATGTCATCAGAAGGATGAGGATAGCAAAGGGGAAGCTCTTTTTAAGGATCATAATGGAAAAAGGCAGGCTCCATTTCAGCTTCATGAACTCGGCTTTGGCGGCTACCGTTACTAGGCCCACCAGTGCGGTGATCACATAAGCGGCCGTTTGTATATAAACAAACAACATGATGTCCATTTGAATGCCGCCCACATGGCCCCAGATGATCAGCACGCAAATGCTGATCATAATAACCCGGTCGAGCACCGATATGATGCTGTCGGTCTTGAACAAATGCAATCCTAACAGGTTGGAGCGCAGGTAGAGAATGAAGGAAGTAAGGAACATGTTGAAGCAGAGCACCAGCAATAGTTTCATCAGGCGCAGGTCGTAGCCAATAAGCAAGCCGAAGCCAATGGTCACTACCATATACACAAGCGCCAGCATGAGTTTGAGCACTACCAGGCTGCTGAGGTGTTTGCTAAGCAGGTGATTGTTCTGCGCTATGTTCTTGTTGTTGAAATTGGTGATCCCGAAATCGAGCAGGATATTAAGCAGGAAGGAAAAATTAAAGAGCGCGAAGTATTCGCCGTAATTACTGTTCCCAACAATATCCTGTACCGCGGGTTCTATTCCCAGGGTCCAGAAAGGCTTGATGAGGAGGTTCAGCAGTACGAGGATGGCAAGGTTCGTGACGAACTTCTTCTGCATTCGACAAATGTAGATAAATGTTTTTAGGATAAAAGCGATTTAACCGTTACTTTCGCCCGCAAGAACCTCCTCGTTTGCGCATTGTTGTCAATACCCGTTTGCTGCTGAGTAACCGGCTGGAAGGCATCGGCTGGTTCAGCTGCGAAACCCTTAAGCGGATCACCCGTTCGCAGCCCGAACATCATTTTGTTTTTCTTTTCGACCGGCCCTTTAACGAGGAGTTCATCTTTTCCGACAATATCACACCCCTCGTGCTTTCACCCCAGGCCCGGCATCCGCTGCTGTACTGGATATGGTTCGAGCATTCGGTGAAGGGTGTGCTGAAAGACCTTCAGCCCGACCTCTTCCTTTCTCCCGACGGTTTTCTTTGCCTTTCTTCGAAAGTAAAGCAGCTGCCGGTGATCCACGATCTGAGCTTTGAGCATTACCCGGAGCACAACCCTTTTTTAACACGTAATTATTATAAAAGGTACTTTCCGAAGTTCGCCCGAAAGGCAACGAGGATCGCCACGGTTTCGGAGTTCTCTAAGCAGGACATCGTGAAGAACTATGGTGTGGACGCATCGAAGATAGATGTGGTGTACAACGGTTCCAATGAATTGTACCAGCCCGTGGATGAGCAGCAGAAGCTGGCCACACGGAAAAAATATACAGGCGGAGCGGAATACTTTCTTTATGTAGGTGCCTTGCAGCCCAGGAAGAACATACGCATGCTGCTCATGGCCTTCGATGCTTTTAAGAAGACGAAGTCCTCAGATATCAAACTGCTTATCGTGGGCCAAAAGAAGTGGTGGCCCAAAGAAACAGAGAAAGCCTATAACGAGATGCGGTACAAGGCCGATGTTGTTTTTACAAGAACACTGCCGCCAGAAGAGCTTAAGAATGTTTTCAGTTCGGCCTTGGCGCTCACCTATGTGCCCGTGTTCGAGGGCTTCGGTATTCCCATTGTGGAAGCGATGTATTCCGATACCCCGGTGATCACTTCCAATGTTAGCTCTATGCCCGAGGTGGCCGGGGATGCGGCGCTCCTTACCGATCCTTTTTCGCTCGACTCGATAAAAGGAGCCATGCTATTGCTCGCGAACGATACCAGGCTGCGCGCCTCACTTATTGAAAAGGGCAGGGAGCAGCGGAAGAAATTCTCATGGGACAGGTCGGCGGAAAGGCTCTGGAACTCCATTGAAGCATGCTTAAAAGCTACCTGAACAAGGCATTGATAGAAGCTGGTTGCGATGAAGCGGGCAGGGGATGCCTCGCGGGACCCGTTTTTGCCGCCGCTGTAATACTTCCGAAAGATTTCAGGCACCCCATGCTGAACGACTCAAAGCAGTTGAGCGACAAGCAGCGGAAGGAACTGCGACCCATCATTGAAAAAGAAGCGCTTGCTTATGGAGTGGCGGAAGTAAGCCATACCGAGATCGACGAGATCAATATCCTTAACGCTTCGTTTCTGGCGATGCACCGGGCGCTGGACCAGCTGAAGACCGAGCCTCAATCACTGCTGATCGATGGCAACCGTTTTAAAAAGTACCGTTCGCTTCCGCATCATTGCATTATTGAAGGTGATGGAAAATATCTTTCCATCGCCGCGGCCTCTATTCTCGCAAAAACCTACCGCGACGACCTGATGGACCGCCTGCATGAGGAGTTTCCCAATTATGGCTGGAATACCAACAGGGGATATGGTACAGTGGCGCACAGAGAAGCGATAATAAAACACGGGTTAACGGAATACCACCGGAAAAGCTTCAGGCTATTGCCTGATCAGCTGGAGCTGAAATTTTAGGCTTCGACGGAGTTTATCCTGAGCGATGCGAAGGACTCAGCCTGACGTCACCCCGAGCGGAGTCGAGGGGTCATTTCTTCCCCACTACCAGTTCCGTCATCCCTTCCTCCTGCAAATACTTGTTCGCGAGGTCGCGCAGTTCTTTTGCGGTAACGGTCTTGATGGTTTCGAGGAAACGGTCATAGTAATCATATCCTAAGCCGTACTCCATAATGGCCTTGAACTTATCGGCCAGCGCGAAAGGGCCGTCGATGCTGCGCAGGAAACCGCCCAGCATATAGCTGCGTACAGTATTGAGCTCTTCCTCAGGCACCAGCTTCTCGCGGAGCATTTTCATTTCCTTATAGATCTCTTCCACCGCTTTGGCGCAAACATCAACACCCACTTCGGTGCTGATGAAGAAATAACCGGCTTCTTTAAGGGAAGCAACGCCGGAGCCAATGCCATAGGTATAACCTTTGTCTTCACGGATGTTCGACATGAGCCTTGAGCCGAAATATCCTCCGAAGATCGTGTTGAGGACCTGCATCTTCTGGTAATCGGGATGGGTCTTGCTGAACATCACTTTGCCCATGCGGATGGCCGACTGCAGGGCGTCGTCTTTTTTTACCAGGTGTGTTCCGGGTGAAGCGCTAACTGCGGGAAGCGCCGGCAGTGAAACTGCGGCCTTGCCTTTCCAGTCATTGCCGCCGAAATGTTTATCGAGCAGTTTAATGGTAGCTTCGTCCACTTTGCCCGCCACTACTATTTTAGAGGCGCCCCCATGGTAAAAGTTCTTATAAAAGTCGACAAGCGAAGGCTGTTTTAACGCATCGAAATCATTTTCTTTCAGCGCGGTGCCGTAAGGATGTTTTTCGCCAAAGATCAGTTCGCTGAACCTGCGCCGGGCTACATGGCTTACCTTTTGGTTCTCCACATAGAACGTTTGCCTTTTGTTTTGCAGAAGTGTGTTGAGTTCCTGCTGGGGGAATATGGAATCCTTAAGGACCTCTTCCACCACCGGAAGTGTGGTGGCAAGGTGTTTATTAAGTGTATAGAGGCTTACGGAAGCATGATCATAGTCCACGCCTGTTTCAAAAAAAGCACCGTAATAGTCGAGGGCCTCCGCGATCTGTACTGCTGAGCGTTTGCCGGTACCTTCATTAAGCATACTGCTGGTAACCGATGCCACCAGCGCCGATGTTTGTGAGCGCAGTCCCGCGGGAAAGATGAACTCTATCTTTACAAGGTCTTGGGTGCCGGCATTCACATAATAAAGCGGAATACCATTGCTGAGCTTATGCTCCTTCGCCTGAACGATGTCCATCTCAGCGATGTCCTTCGAGGGAGGAGCAATGGTACGGTTGATGTCAGCCATAGAGGCCCAAAGATATAAATCAAATAACGTATCTTTACATGTATTTTTATCGCATGAAAAAAGGCCTTTTTTTCCTCCTTGCCGCTGCGCTGGTGTCCTTCTCTCCGGCTCCAACATATAAGCTGGGTCTGCTTAAATACAATGGCGGCGGCGACTGGTATGCTAACCTGGAAACCTCACTTCCCAATCTTATCGAGTTCTGTAACAAGAACCTCAATACCAATATCAATTCTGAGCAGGGCATTGTAGAAGTGGGCAGTCCTGAACTGTTCAACTATCCTTTTATCCATATGACCGGCCACGGCAACGTGGTGTTCAATAGCCAGGAGACAGAAAACCTGCGTAACTATCTTATCAGCGGCGGTTTTTTGCATATCTCTGATAACTACGGCATGGATAAGTTTGTGAGACCGCAGATGAAAAGGGTGTTCCCTGAACTTGATCTTGTGGAGCTGCCTTTTTCTCATCCCATCTATCACCAGAAATATGATTTTCCCAATGGTCTTCCGAAGATCCATGAGCATGAGAACAAAGCGCCCCAGGGTTTTGGGCTTGTATACCAGGGCAGGCTGGTTTGCTTTTACGATTTTGAGTGCGACCTGGGTGACGGCTGGGAATCCTACGAAGTGCACAAGGATTCTCCCGAAGCCCGTCAAAAGGCCCTTAAGATGGGCGCTAATATTTTGCAGTACGTCCTCATGGGTGGCGACAAAAAGAGCAAGCCTTAAACAAGAGCCGTGGAAAACTTCCCCAAAATATTCCTGATCAATTTGATGGTGATGATCGCCTATATGACAGGCATCCATCTGATCGGTTCGATGGGCGTAAGTAGTGTGTCCGACAGGATGATAGGAGTACTTATCCTTAGCGTCGTTGCCCTCATCATCCAGGGACTGGTCAATATTATTATTATGATAGTGATGTTCGGAATGGGTAAAAAGGGAAGCGGGTTTAGCTTCCTGCTAACACTATTTATTATCGGTGTTACGGGAATACTTGTTTGCTTCGGTAATATGTACTCGATGGAGTGGTACCGCTAGGTGTTTAGCGGAAGTACTTGTTGAAGAGGTAGTAAAAGATAAGGAGCACTACCAGCGAAACTCCCAGCAGCCATAATTTTGTGTAACCATCGGGATGAATGTTCTGGTGATCGTATTGTCCCTGGTTGGTCTCATCGCCTTCTTCACGAATACGTTTGTTGCCAAGGATCCTTTTCAGAGAAGCCATTTCATCCGCATAGCTTTGTCCGGAGGTAACAGCGTAATAATCATCTCCCGTCATTAATTTCCTGGAGTGGCTGCAAAGCTCAATTTGCAGCTTTCCTTCGCGGGCTGAAACCGAATAAATGATCCATTCTTCGCCTTTGCTGAAGCTCATCTGGCAGCTGCTTTCGCATTCGTATTGAAATTTGAAATGCTCGGTGAGCTGTCCTTTGTAAAGATCGAGGATGTGAAAGTATGCGGTGGCTTTGTCCTTACAAGTGGATACTGAATCCACTGTACCGCGGAAGATGACATCGTATTGCTCACAGCCTTCGCGGTCTATCTTTTTAATGGGGGGGCAATCGCAGGCAAAAGTGGGGCTGCCAAGTAATAGAAAGGATAGAATGAGAAGGCGCATCAGAATTTGGTTTCGCAAACAAAGCGAATGCTCTTTTCAATTTCAGGATGAAGAACCTTGTCTTCTTTGATAAAGCTCACTTTTTTCCGGAAGGAAGCCACCAGTTTTTCGATGGCCGGCGATGACTTAAGGGGCCTTCTGAACTCCAGTGCCTGTGCCGAGGTAAACAATTCAATGCCAAGGATACGCTGCAGGTTATTTACTACCGAAGCACATTTGGTAGCGGCATTGGCGCCCATGCTTACATGGTCTTCTTGTCCGTTGGAGGAAACAATGGAGTCGACCGAAGCGGGGCTGCAAAGCTGTTTGTTCTGGCTTACGATGCTTGCCGCGGTATACTGAGGGATCATGAAACCGGAATGAAGACCGGGTTTTGTAGCCAGGAAAGGAGGAAGCCCGCGTTGGCCTGAAATAAGAAGATAAGTGCGGCGCTCGGAAATGCTTCCCAGCTCAGCCAAAGCGATCGCAAGCAGGTCGAGGGCAATGGCCAGAGGCTGTCCGTGGAAATTGCCGCCGGAGAGGATCTCGTTCTCTTCAGGAAAAATGGTGGGATTATCGGTAACGGAATTGATCTCGGTAAGGAATACGCTGTTCACGTAATTGATCGCGTCACGGCTGGCTCCATGCACCTGTGGGATGCAGCGAAAGGAGTAGGGGTCCTGTACATGCTCTTTCTTGCGCTTGATAAGGGCGCTTCCTTTCAAAAGCTCGCGCACCCTCAACGCTGTTTGCTGTTGTCCTTCATGCGGACGTACCATATGGATGAGCCCATTGAAAGGTTCAAGTCTTCCGTCATAAGCTTCGAGTGAAAGTGTGCCGATGGTATCGGCCGCATCCAACAAGTGTTTTGCTTTCAGCAGGCACCAAATGCCATAAGCACTCATGAACTGCGTGCCGTTCAATAATGCAAGGGCTTCCTTGCTTTTGAACTTAACGGGGCTCAGCTTCAGCTTTTTCAGAACAGCATCCGCCGGTTGGCGCTTGCCTTCAAAGTTCAGTTCGCCTTTGCCGATCAGGGGCAGACTAAGGTGGGCGAGGGGAGCCAGGTCGCCGGAGGCGCCGAGAGAGCCTTGCTGGTAAACAACAGGCAACGCGTTGTTGTTGTAAAGATCGATAAGACGTTCAACAGTTTGAAGCTGAACTCCTGAATGGCCGTAGCTTAATCCCTGCACCTTCAGCAGCATCATCAGCTTCACGATCTCCTGCGGCACTTCATCTCCCGTTCCGCAGGCATGCGACATTACCAGGTTTTCCTGTAATTGCTCCAGGTCCTTGTCGGCAATGGACTTGTTATACAAAGCGCCAAAGCCGGTGTTGATCCCGTAAATAGTTTCTTTTCCTCCCTTCAGTCGTTTATCGAGGTATTCGCGGCAGGCCACGATCTTGTTCTTCGCTTCTTCGGAAAGAGCTATCTTTTCGCCGCTTGCGAGCAGTTTGGCGATGGTGGAGGGGGATATTTGAGAGGAGATCTTGTGCATTATTTTTTAACCTTCTCGATGATGCCTTCGATCTTCATTTTTACTTGCTCACCTGAAATCATGTTTTTCAGACTTAGTTCTCCACTCTTCATTTCATCGGCGCCTACAATGATAACAAAAGGTATTTGCTTTTTATCGGCGTATTCAAATTGCTTGCTGATCTTCTTGGTAAGGTCAGGATACACTTCGGTATTGATGCCTGCATTGCGAAGCTGCGATGCAAGGCCCAAACAAAACTCCCTTTCAGCCTCGCCCATGTTTGCAAGCAGTATCTGCGTTGTGCAAGCCTTCAGCCCCAGTTTTTCAAAAAGGTTCAGCTCGTTCATCACGTCAAATATCCTGTCAATGCCAAAGGAAACACCCACGCCCGAAACGTTTGGTAGCCCGAAAATTCCCGTAAGGTCATCGTAACGTCCGCCGCCGCAAATGCTGCCCATGTGAACATCGTTGGATTTAACTTCTATGATTGCACCTGTGTAATAATTGAGGCCGCGGGCCAATGTAATATCCAACTCGATGGTTGATGTAAGGTGTTTGATGGGTGATGTAAATAAGTAGTTGACCTCTTCAATGCCTTTCTTGCCAACCTCTGATGCTGCAAGCATTTTGTTAAGTAATGCGATCTTCTCAGTATGGGTTCCTTTAAAACTGATGATCGGCTGCAATGCGGAAATTGCCTTGTCAGAAACACCTTTATCTTTCAGCTCTTTGTTCACTCCATCCACTCCGATCTTATCCAGCTTGTCAATGGCTACGGTAATATCAACGATCTTTTCCTTTTCGCCTATCACTTCAGCAAAGCCGGAAAGGATCTTGCGGTTGTTTACTTTGATCGTAATGTTGATGCCAAGTTTTGAATAAACCTCATCGATCATCTGTATAAGCTCCACTTCATTGAGCAGGGAAGTACTTCCGATCACATCGGCATCACATTGAAAGAACTCGCGATAGCGGCCTTTCTGCGGACGGTCGGCACGCCATACGGGTTGTATCTGGTAACGTTTGAAAGGGAA
>JANWJV010000003.1 GCA_025451785.1 Bacteroidia bacterium
AACAAAGCTTCCTCATCAGCTGCAGGTCCTCCACTTCGCTGCCGGTAAATGTCTTTTTGTTCTTGTTCTTCCCGAACTCAAAAGAGATGCCGCACGACGACAGCACGCGGCGGGTATTCTCAAGCAATGCGGGGTGATCGGCATAAAGCATGTACAGGTCCTGTTCCCTCAGCATTATTTCTGAAGGAGAAGCCTGCTCAGAGAACGGAAGCTTGCTGAGCAGCGTATTATTATCGATCGCCCTCAACAAGCGGTGGGCGTTGAAATCCTTTTTATCGCGAAAGCTCACCGGGTGGCATACCAGCAGCTTGTGCGGGTAACGCAGCACACCTGAAAAAGGCAGCCGCGAAAGGTCCTGAGGACCAACGCCAATAAACTCATATTCCCGTAACTGCTGCGGATGCCTGCTGCCAAAGGGATAAACAATATAGCTGTTCTCAAAGGGAGGTGCTTGTTCTTCCATCTCGCGATCGCCTAATAAGCAGGCAGAAAGGTGTTCATTCAATTCACGAAACCCTTCGTTGTTCATGGCAATGCCCAGGTAACAGCGCTTCATCCCTTTTCTGAGATCAATACCCACTACCGGCCGCACGCCAAACGAAGGAGCTTCGCGGATGAACTCAAGGCATCCGGATGTGGAGTTGATATCCGTAAGCGCCAGTACAGGTATCTCTTTAGAGCGCGCTTCTGATAAGAGCTCCTGCACTTTCATTACGCCATACTTAAAACTAAAGGCACTGTGACAATTAAGGTACATACGAATGTGAAGTGATGCCATTGAAGGGGTTGAACTCCCGCAACGAATAACCCGCCGCAGCCGCGCGATGTATCTTATCATCGCCGTAGCGCTTTCGTATCCTGTCCATGGCCTGGTAAAGCTGTATGATCTCTTCCGAATCTTCAAAGAGATCGATCTGCGACCCCCCGCCCACCAGGTGGCTGAACCTCACCCCTACCAGGCGGATGAGCATCCTGCGCTGGTACAACCTGGTGAACAGCTCTTTTACTCTCGCCATAAGGATATGGTCGCAGGAGGTATAAGGAATGCGGGCCTGCATGGTATGTGTATCGAAATCAGAATAACGGATCTTGACCGTGACACAGGAGCTGAGCTTGTTCTCGCTGCGCATCTGGAAGCACAGTTTTTCCGTCATCGCCACCAGGATGGAGCCCAGCTTCGACATATCGGTAGTATCGCTCTCGAACGTTTCCTCCGTAGAGATCGACTTCCGTTCAGAGTAAGGCACCACGGGAGCATTATCAATGGCGTTCGCTTTCTTCCAAAGACTGACCCCGTTCTGGCCGAGCACATTCTCCAGAAGTTCCAGGGGCATCTCCTGGAGCGTCTTCACTTTTTCAACTCCCATGCTCATGAGCAAGTGGGCGGTCTTCTCCCCCACCATGGGGATCTTTCTTACATGGAGAGGTGATAAGAACCCCTTCTCCGTACCTTTTTCCACCTGCATCTGGCCGTTGGGCTTCACTTCGCCGGTGGCCACTTTGGCCACGGTCTTATTTGCCGAGAGGCCGAAAGAGATGGGCAGGCCGGTCTCCCTTTGTATCTTCTGCCGCAGTTCGCCGGCCCAGCGGTAGCAACCAAAGAAACGGTCCATGCCGCTCAGGTCGAGGTAAAACTCATCGATGGAGGATTTCTCATACACGGGCACATCCTCACGAATGATAGAAGTAATGATATCAGAATAACGGCTGTATTCTTCGTAGTCGCCCCTCACTACGATCGCCTCGGGACACAGGCGCCGGGCAAGCCTCATCGGCATGGCCGAATGGATGCCGTATTTACGCGCTTCATAGCTGCAGGCAGCCACAACGCCCCTGTCGCTGCCGCCGCCTACCAGCACCGGCTTGCCTACCAGGGCGCTGTTCTGCAGGCGTGAAACAGACACAAAAAAAGTGTCGAGGTCCATATGTACGATCGTACGCTGCTCCCCGCTGATCATTGCCCTGATTTTGAAATATGAAAGGTTTGAGTATCTTTGACCATATTTTAATCAATTAAATGACCGAAATATAATCATTAAAACGGAGACAGCAAATGTTTTTTCAATCGAACATCAGATTCCTGAGGGAACGTAAAGAACTATCGCAGGAACTTACAGCGGGAGGCCTGGGCGTAAAGCGGAGCACGCTCAATAATTATGAGAACGGATATGCGCAGCCCAAGTTGGAGATGCTCCCCTTCTTTTCGAAATTTTACAAAGTATCGATCGACTCGCTGATCAACATCGACCTGAGTCGTTTATCGGACACGCAGCTGAGAGAAATGGAGGAAGGACATGATACCTATATAAAAGGAACGAAGCTGCGTGTACTGGCCACCACCGTTGACAACAACAACAGGGAGAACATCGAACTGGTTCCCCTGAAAGCAAAGGCGGGTTATACCGCCGGGTACAACGACCCCGAGTTCATCAGCGGGCTTCCTACCTTCCAGCTGCCCTTCCTTTCAGCTGACAGGAAATACAGGACCTTTCAGATAGATGGTGATTCGATGCTGCCGATCCCCGACAAGTCGTACATCACCTGCGAGTTCCTCAGCAACTGGAACGATGTAAAGGATGGGCATGCCTATATTATCCTTACCCTTGATGAAGGGATCGTATTCAAAGTGATCTATAACCAGATCAGGACAAAGAAAAAACTATTGCTGCGTTCGCTCAACCATGCCTATGACCCCTACGAAGTTCCCGTTGCGGACGTAAAAGAAATATGGAAGTTCGTTTATTATACAAGCCCGCAAATGCCGGAACCGGTGATGGAGAAGGATGAACTGCTTGGCTCAGTAAACAAGCTGCAACAAGAGATGAAACACCTTATTGGGAAGGTGGATGGGATGCTGATCCGGTCCCTCGGAAAATAGTTTCTACGAAAAGCTAAAGGCTCACTCGATGTCTTCGAAGAACTCTTTGAGGCTGATTTTGTGGATGTCGAGTATCTTCAGGAAGCCCTTGATGGTAAAATTGGTTCCTTTCTCCATTCGCCAGTATTGTACGCGGGGCAGGTCGTGATCAAAGGCAAATGTCTCCGAACTCTTATAGCCTGCTTTCATGCGCAGGCGTTTGATCTTCTCGGCTATTTTGGAGACCCGCTTTTCGAATTGATGGTTGTTGCGTGACATATTTCTTAATATGGGTGCAAAAGTGTTTCTTTTGCTTTTAATATATTACTCCTCTTAAGATAGTTCATCTTCGGAATTCAAGGAGCTTGCTTAAATCATCTTTTAAGCTGTTGCAAAAATGTATGTTTTGTCCTAGATATATTACTCCTCTTAAGATAGTTCATATTTGATATAATACAGACACAAAAATCTCTTCCTCAAAATTACTCCATCTTCTTTCAATTAAAAATGATGGTTATCATCTCATAGGGTGACTACCATCAACATTTATATGGTCTTGATTTTCTTTAATGAAAATTCAATTTATGAAATCAACAGAATTATGTATTTTTGACAGCACACATGGCAAAGAAGAAAAAAGAAGTAAAGTACCCCACGGTCATGCTGATAGACGACAGCGAGATCGACAACTTCATTAACCAGAAAATGATGGAGGGGCATGGTTTTTCTGAACGCATCTACGTTCATACCAGCAGCCGCAGCGCCCTCGAGTTCATGAAAAGCCTGCGCTCAACGGGGCTTAATCTTCACGAGCTTTTGCCAAGGATCATCTTTCTTGACATCAACATGCCGATCATGGATGGTTTTCAGTTCATCGAAGAATTTGAAAAAATGGGAGAAGAGATCACCTCTGTTTGCAAGATCGTGATGCTCACCAGTTCGATCAATCCCGCTGATCTCGAAAAATCGAAGCAAACACCGGCGATCTACCAGTACATCAATAAACCGCTTACCAAGGAAATGCTGGAGTCACTCTAGCCCTGTTTCACACTTTTTGAGAGCTTCCTGATAAATTCATCCCCCATGGGAACGAATTCAAGCATTCGTACGGGCCCATTGTTCAATTGCAGGAACCGGTCGCGCAGCAGCAGCAACTTCTCTTCCCTGCCTTTTGACGCAGAGTCCATTTGCATGGCTAGCATCTTGGCGAACACCTGCGCATTCTCGTAGGCATCGCGATCATCCATCTCCCTCATCTTTCGCGATATGCTTTTCAGCACGTTATGACCTGCCTCGTACTTGTCCTGCATGGAATAACATAAAGTCAGGAACAGCTTCAGCTCGATCTCCGAATGACCGAAGTTCTTCAGGCCGGTGGTGTTAAGAAACTCGTTCAGCCGCGCAACCGCCTCCTGGTATTTTCCGGAATAGAACGCCGCGGCAGCAAGGTACTTGCTGTAATTGATATGGTCAGGAACCGCGTCGGGGTCAGGGATATAATCTTTGAACTGTTCCTGGCTTTCATCGTAAAGACCCTCCGTTGTTCCATTCAATATGCTGCGTTCAGCTTTTGAAAGCAGGAACCGGGAGCCCATACAGCAGAAATTACAGGTAAGCAGGGTGGCCACATTGGCGTTGACCAGGTCATAATACTGCGCTGCCTTTTTGTGGTTCTTCGCCTGGTGGTAGTATTCGAACCACAGGAACTGAAGAACGCGCTGCAAGTACCCATATACGGTATCATGCGGATAAGAGGACAGGATCTTATCCGTTGAGGCCAGCAGGTCGTCTACCGGCTCATCATCCACCATGGCTTCGGGAAGGGGAACAAAAAGGGCAAAGGATATATTAAGGAGGTTACGGTACACCTGCAGGTGATGCGACTCGTACAGCCTGCACAGGTTGTGCATCTCCTTTTTCATCATCCACAATACCTCCAGCATCGACTTGTCTCGCGACGCATAATAAGCGCCCAGCATCTTATTGAAGCCGGCAAGTGTATCCTGTGCCTTGTCGAGCGCTATGGTGTAGGCCACATGCCGGTTATACAGTTGCTCATATTGGTAGTACTTCGGCGAACTTACGTGAAGCTTTTTCAGCGCGTTATATACGTTGGTAAGTTCGTAGGGCATGTCATAACCCGAGAGCTCTTTCTCCAACCCGGTAAGCACCGCGATGGCCGTGTTCTTGGGCGAGTTATATAATAGGTCGGGAATGGTGGCCACCTTCTTGAGCATGTCGGTCTTCGAACCGCTCATTCTTGCCGAAAGAAAATCCTGGATCTTGCTGTGCAGGCGCGACTTTAATGTATAATAGGCACTGGAACTGGTTCCCAGCTTTTGCGACAGTTCCTTATCCCCTGCCCCATCTTCACGAAGTGTACTTAAAAGGAGGCCGAACTTATCCGCATTGTTGTCTTTAAGCTGCTGTAAAAGGAGCTGATAATCCTCCTCCTTCATCTGCTTCACCACATTTTTTACATCTATCATCGCCGGGGTTTGGTAAGAAAGTACGGGTAAAAGTACGCTTTTCTGAAAAACATTACATCAAAGTAGCCCTTCCGGAGGGTTTGAAAAAAGCTTTGTTTTCAGTCGAATTAAGCTGTTTTATTGCCTAAAACGTGCTTTACGGAAACAATTTAAGCAACAATCTTACATGTGGCATGAATGGCTTTAAGTCGGGCTTTTCAGGCTTTGCGGCGCCGGTATGTTTGCATCATGAATTTCAACAAACAAAAAACGAACATGAAAAACATCGCAAACAAACTCAACCACTTCTTACTGGCAGCTGTGCTGCTGGGCACCACCTCAGCCAATGCACTTACTGATGCATTAAAGATCAAGATCGCCGGCAACGGATATACTGATGAAACCGTTATCCGCTTCATCAGCGGTGCTACCGCCGACTTCGACGGTGACTATGATGCCTGGAAACTGTTCAGCACAAATACCAAGGTTCCTTCTATATATACCAAGCTCGACAGCTTTTCACAGCTTTCCATCAATGCCTACCCCGAACTGGATAAGCAATACAGTTTCGACCTGGGCACCCTGATCCCTGCCGCAGGCAATTATTCTATCTCTGCTGTGGAGCTGGGAAGCTTTGCCGCCGGAGCCACTGTAATGATGCAGGATCTCCAGACCGGTTACTACTATAACCTGCGCGACACCACTTCACGCGTGTTCAGCATGGCGAAGAACACTAACAAGAACTTCACACGTTTCAGGATCGTGTTCTCTCCAATGATCACCACCGGCATCACTATGGCTGCCGATACCGCTCCTGAGTTCCGTGTATGGCAAAGCGACGGACAGCTAATGGCTGAGACCTCTTATATGGGTAAAGCGCAGTTGATGCTGTTCAACACCCTTGGCCAGCTGATAGGTGTAGCGGAGATGGACGGCGAAAACCGCGTAATGCTGAATCCCGCTGCTACCGGCGCTTACATCCTGTGCATGCACTATGACGGCCGCATGATCTCCAGGAAATTCTTCTTCAACAACTAAACCAACCAATCAATCTAAACCTAACCTAAACAAGCAACAACACCATGAAAACTTTCAAAAGAATCCCCAGCGCACTCCTTATCGGACTCCTTATCGCAACTTCTGCTTCTGCTACAACAACGGGCAACAACAAAAAGGCCAGCACTGCCGGCACCTGCCTCGAGATCAGCGGAAGAGTATCAGACCTCGACAAGAGCAATAACAACGAGTTCAGGATCTACCTCTTCAAAGGAGCCAACGTATGCGATTCGACCGAAGTAGGCGACAACAGCACTTTCCGCTTCCTTCTCAAAAAAGACGAACAGTACAGCATCAAGATCGCAGGCACCGGATTCGTTTCAAAGCTTATCAGCATCTCTACCGAGCTTCCTGAAGGAGTGGACGCTTCTCCTGCTTTCCGTTTCCATTTCGACACTGAATTGATCAGCGAAAGCCAGGCTTCCGACCTCAACTCAGATGCCCTCGACTTTCCTATCGCCCTCATCAGTTTCGACAAGACCAAAGGCTGGTTCGATTACAGGAAAAAATATACCGAGAACATCAAAAAACAGATCGTTACCGGCAATTAATTGTACCCGATAACAGATAAACATAGCACGTCATGACCAACCAGGAACAACATAACAATGATCATTTCTCACACAAGGAAGTGATGCTGGTGGACGACAACACGATTGACAACTTTATCCATCAAAGAGTGATCAACTTCTACCAGTACGCGATGAAGACAAGTGTATACACCAGCCCCCTGAAGGCCCTCGAACGCCTCAAGCAGCTGAACACCGCGGCACCCAACGAGATCCCGTCCTTTCTTTTCCTGGACCTCAACATGCCGATGATGGATGGGTTCGAATTCATGGAGGCTTACGCCGAACTCCCGCAAGGGGTAAGAAACCTCTGCAAGGTGGTGATCCTCTCTAATTCCATGAACCCCTCTGATGTTTCGGCTGCAGTCACCAATTCAAATGTATTTGCTTACCTCACCAAACCGCTTATAAAAACAAACCTCGACGAACTGAACGCTTTATACAGATCTACAAAAAACAAATAACCATGAAAACCATCGTAAAAAATCTTCTCCGCGCACGTCTTTACAGCTTTGAGACCCATCTTCCTAAAAGGCTCTTCATCTTTATCCACCTTGTGATCATCGGCATCTTCCTGTTCGTGATCGCTTATTCAGGTAACGCCGGAAAGCCCGTTACCCTCAACGCCAAAGCCGGTTTCTCAATGGGCGACAGGGAAGGCTCACGCATCACCCCTATTTGCGCGCGCCAATACAAAAACGTGGTTTACCTGGCCTGGACAACTGACATAGCGCACCAATACGGTTATTACCTTGTGGAGCGTTATGAGAAAGGAAAAAGCCCCCGTTATATCGACATCAAACCGGTAAAGCCCGGATTGGAAAACGCCCTGTACTCCTCCGAAGACCTGGGACCGCATGATGGCAGCTTCTTTTACAAGATATGGTTCATCTCCGGCGAGAACTCCTATTCTGAAAGCGAGAAGATATATCCTGAGAACGAGGTAAACTTTTTAAGCGCTCTCTGAGTATAAGGACAGCCTAACAGGCCCTTCATAATAATTAGCTATTTTTGTGAACCTCTTTTTTGGAATAACACCCCATGCAAAACAAGCTCAGGATCCTTCATCTTGAAGACCTTGAAACTGATTCAGAACTGGTAGACATCGCCCTCCGCAGGGGCGATATCCAGTTTGTAAAATACTGGGCCAAAGACAAGGAGGAGTTCATTAAAGGATTAAAGGAATTTGCGCCCGACATTATCCTTTCCGACCACTCGCTGGGTCATTTCGATTCTCTTGACGCAATAAAACTTCTGAAAGACACCGGCCTGCAAGTTCCTTTCATCATCGTTACCGGGCATACTTCCGAAGAGTTTGTGGTAGAGATCATCAAAGGCGGTGCTGACGATTACCTGGTAAAGGATAACCTTGCCCGTTTGCCGCTGGTGATCAAAGCCGCTCTGAAGGAAAAGAAGAGCAAGATAGAACGAGAAAAAGCTTACGAAGAGCTGAGCCAACGCGAAGAGCATTATTTCGCGCTCATCCAGAACAGCAAAGACATGGTGATGCTGATAAGCGGAGAAGGAACTATCGTTTACCAAAGCCCCTCGGGTGAGGGCATTCTAGGTTACAAGCCTTCAGAACTTATCGGGACCTCTGTTTTCAACCTTGCTCACCCCGACCAACTTGACGCGATAAAAGAACGTTTCAAACACCGGCAGGAAGGAGGAGAGCCGAAAGGAAGCCTGGAGTACAGGGTCCGGCACAAGAACGGTGAATGGAGGGTTTTTGACTCCACTATTTCAAACCTGCTGCATAATCCGGCTGTAAACGCTATTGTCATCAATTCGAGAGATGTTACAGAAAGGAAACAGCTCGAGAACAAGCTCGTGGACAAGATCAAAGAGCTTGATACATTTATCTACAAGGCATCGCACGACCTTAAGGGTCCGCTTTCATCGATCATTGGTTTGCTGAACCTCACCAAAGAGGAGCACAACACGGGCAAAGACCTGGAGCAATACCTTGAGATGATCGACCTGAGCACCCGCAAGCTCGACTCGGTACTTAACGGATTGATAGAGACCATGCGTGTGAAGGATGTTGCCGCCAAAGCGGAGGAGATCGATTTCAACTCACTTATTGAGGTGGTGCTCAATGGACTCAAATACTCCAGCAATTTCAACAAGATCCATTTTGATGTGAAGGTGACCCTGGCGAACAAGTTCCTCTCTGTTACTCCCATCATCCATTCTATACTGCAGAACCTGGTACAGAACGCGGTAAAGTACCACAAGTATGAGCAGGACGATCCTTTTGTAAATATTCTTGTTTATGATCTTGCTGATGGCGTGGGTATCATTATAGAAGACAACGGCCATGGTATGAAGAACGAGATACTCGGCAGGATCTTCGACATGTATTACCGCGGCAACGAGAGCTCGCAGGGCTCAGGCCTGGGGCTTTACATTGTAAAGACAGCCGTGAACAGGCTCGAAGGCGACATTAATGTGGCAAGTGTTGAAGACAAAGGCACACGCTTCCTGATCTATATTCCTTCGATGGAATAATTTACAAGGCCGTATACAACAAGCCTTCCAGCTCCTTTTCATCTTCCATCGTTATCCCTTTCCTTACCGGCTCAACATTTACGATCAAAAGCGGAGGCTGCTGCTTTTTGATACTGTCAGGCGGCGGAATGCTCTTTACTTTTTGCTCTACTACCATTTGAGGAACAAGTTGTGATACAGAGCTGTCATTGCCGGGCGCGGGGGCCGGTTGCACTTTAGGTGCTTCCTGCTTAACAATAGGAAGCGGCTCCTGTTTAGGTTTGTTCAGGTAATAGAAAATACTAATGCCGAGCACCAGCGTGATCGCCGCCATGGCGTAACGAACGGCAGGCATACGAAAGGTATCGGCAGAAGGCAGCAAGGCCATGAGCGAGTTGAGCGAGAAAGGCGAACGGCGCTTTTCGCGGAACTCCTTCAAAAGGCGCTCACGCAGCGAATCATCAGGACCTGAGATCTCTTCCTCACGCTGCGCTTCCTGAACCGAAAGCAGCACTTCGCGCATATGGTTGTATTCTTCCGCCGAAGAAAGATGTCGCAGCACAAACACCCTTTCTTCTTCGTACAATTCGCCGAACTCTTTGTTCAACAACAAAGACTCCATGTCTTCAGGATCATAAATGGGTTTATCGTTCATTGTTTGCTTCGTTTAGCATTGGATCGAACATCTTTAATTTCGGGGTAAGTTTTCGCAGGGTATAGAACAGTCTCGACTTCACTGTGCCTTCGGAACAACCGAACACCTCGCTGATCTCGCGGATGCTCAGCTCGTCGCGGTAGCGGAGCAGGAAAGTACCGCGGTGGTTCTCGTCCATCTCCTCCAGTTCAAGATATAAGAGCTCGTTAAACTTCTTTCCGTCTATCTTACGCATCGTCTCTCCCCCATCGGTGGCAATTCCTGTAAGCAAATGCTGGCGGGCCTCTTTCCTTACTTCCTCCTTGCGGTACTCGTTCTTGCACATGTTAAAGGCCACGCTAAACACCCATGTCTTAAAGGGACGCGAAGGATCGTATAAGTGTGGCTTATCAATAATGCGTGTAAACAGGTCCTGCACAAAGTCCCTGGCCTTCTCGCGGTCGTTGCCCAGCATGCGTTTGAAGTAACCGAACAAACGCGGACTATAACGGTCGTACAGTTCAGCAAAGGCGGCGGCATCGCCCTTCGCGGCCATCTGCATGAGGCGCTCGTCGGCGCAGGCTTTATGGTCGGTTCCGAACAATCCCATCAGCCGGCCTTTTCTTTGCTTTTAAAAAGTTCTTCCGCCTTTCTCCGCTGTTCACCCGTTGTAAGTTTCAGCGCCTGTTCCTTCACTTTCGCGGCTTTCTCCTTTTCGCCAGTCTCTAAATATCTTTTGTATAACAGCAGCATGGGCGCTGTATAATTGGCTCGCAGGTTCGAATAGAGGAATAGGTTGTCCTTCTTGAAATTATTTTCCCAGTTGGCCAGGAGTAGCGGCATGTTGTCGAAATCTTTCTCGCTGTATTTCACGGCAAGGCCGGTGAAATACAATTTACCCCTGATGCTTTTGGTGTATTCAGGTGAAACAGTAAGTCCGAAATAGAGTGGCTTGCCCGGGTTTAGTTTGGTTAGGGCTTCAAAAAACCCGGCCTTATCACGCTTTAGCAATGCGTTCTCCGGTTTCGCCAGGCCCAGTTCGCTGAACTTCTTTTCCATGTACGCATCGTCCATGAGCAGGTCGATATTCAGGATCGAAATGTCCTTACGCGTCCCTTCGCTCTCCTGGAGTATCCAGGCGGGGTAGGTATCATATTCACCGTTCGTAAAAAGGATGCCGCCTTTCTCAACAGAGGCAAGCACATTATAATTGTATTCGTATACCCCCTGCCCTATCTCGCCCGAGGTTTTCCATTTGGCGCAAAACTCCTTCTTCTTTTCCGGCTGCCCCTGCATTTCATAATGCGCAATAAGGTCGTCGTAGATATCCGTGCGCTTTGGGTCAGCCCGGTACGCCTTTTCGAGGTACTGGAACAAGTTCGCGTTGTGACCACCGTTCCAGTACTTTACATAATTGTATTCGAACGAAGAGGATACCGCCTCTCCCATCTCCTCCACCAGTTCATCGAGCTCCTTTTGCTTCAGCAGGCCTATGTCTTTAGAGGTAGCGGTATAGGATTCAAAGCGTACGGCCTTATAAAGATTGTACCAGGCCACAGGATCTTTTTTCGATTCGTTGAGCAGCTCGCTCCACAGCCGCTTTTGTCCGGAATAATACGATTTGGCTTTCAGCTCTTTTGATGCGTCGATCACGGGATCAGGCTCGTGTTTGATCGCGCTCTGGCCCTGCGCATTTACGAGCATAAG
>JANWJV010000004.1 GCA_025451785.1 Bacteroidia bacterium
TCAAGCCACCTAAAACTATCGATCAGCTTAAACACATCCTCCCGGATGAACTGGATCACAGGAGCCAATGAATCTTTATTGGGCTTGGCAGTGAAGTAAAGCGCGCCCCTTACAAAGTGCTTAGTACTGTCGGTAAGATAGAACTGCACATTAGAGGCCGCGTTGCCTTCAATATCATACACCAGCCCAAACACCTTCGCTTCCTTATTGATCACCATTCTCTCCTCTATCGCGTCGGCCTTCACCTGGTGGGTTACGGCCATGCCGCGGGCGTCCTCAAGGTATTGAGCGATATTACCATCTACCTTTTTATAGCTCAGGTGCAACGTGCCTCGATAGTGGGGAAACTCAACGTTCAGCCAGCAGGGTTCTGCCCCCGGAGCTTTGTCAATTTCAATTTTAGCATATTTGGGATAAGCAAAAACAAAGGGACAGCTTTCGCCGTAATTCACATACTCCTTCTCAGGAAAGTTGATGCGGAAGTAACCGCGCGGGCGGGGAGTTCCGAGCTCGTCGTCGTCGCCGCAGGCGGTTCCAAACAGGCAAATGGGCAAGTAGGCAAATAGGCAAATAAACCATTGCCAATTTGCGTGTTTGCGTGTTTGCATGTTTAGTTTCATTGAAGACTTACTTTAACCCTTTTAACCCTCCTGCTATCCGCCGACTCTACAGTGAACTGCATATGTCCGAACTTAATTCTTTCGCCTTTGGTGGGGATCCTTCCGCCCAGCTCGATCAGTAATCCAGCGAGGGTATCGGATTCTCCTTTGGCGTTCTCAAAGATATCGTTTTCCATTTCCATGATCCTGCACACATCGTTCAACAATACCTTGCCTTCAAAAACATAGTTGTATTCGTCCAGCTTGGAGTAAACCATATCATCATCATCAAACTCATCGTTGATCTCGCCTACTATCTCTTCGATAATGTCTTCCAGCGTAACAATGCCCGAAGTGCCGCCGTATTCATCCACCACCACTGCCAGGTGTATCTTCTTGAACTGAAACTCCCTTAACAGGTCGTCGATCTTTTTGCTCTCCGGCACAAAAAAAGGTAAGCGTATCAGGTGCTGCCAGGGAAAGGCATCTTCCTTGCCAAGGTAGGGCAACAGGTCCTTGATGTAAAGGACGCCAACTACTTTATCAAGCGCTCCCTCATACACAGGCAGCCTTGAGAAGCCATGCAGCTTAATGCTCTCAAGCAATTCACGGAAACCCATGGTATGATCGAGCGCCACCACATCCATGCGGGGCTTCATGATCTGCTTCACATCAAGGCTGCCAAACTGCACGATGCCTTTCAGTATGCGCTGGTCGCCTTCATGGATGTCCTTATCAGAGGTCATCTCCAGGGCATGGCTTAGCTCATCTACCGACATGTTATGGCCTTTGCGTTTTACGCGCTTATCAATGAGGGAAGTAGAGAATATCATGAACGAGCTCAAAGGATAGAACATACGCTGCAGGAACAACACCGGGTAGATCATTAGCTTAGAGGTCTTCAAGGGATATTGGGTGGCATATATTTTAGGGATCACTTCGCCAAGCACCAGGATAAGGAACGTAACCGCAATGACCTGTACCAGGAAACCGGCCGTTGGGTTAAGGCTGAAGTCGAACAGGTTCTCGATCACAAAAGAAGAAATGAGAACGATGGCAATGTTCACAAAGTTGATGCTGATAAGCAGCGTGGCAAGCAGTCGCTGCGGCTTGGCAAGCAATTGAAGGATGCGGTCGTCGGTAGTGGACTCGGAGCTGCGTATGCGCTCCATATCCGTTGGGCTCAGTGAAAAAAAGGCCGACTCAGCGGCCGAAACAAAAGCCACAACGGCCAGCAAGAGGCCCATTCCCACCAGGGAAAAGGCGATGCCGGCCGTAAAAGGCTTCGTAATGATGTAGGCTGCTAACAGCCAACTGTCAGGTTCCGGGATCATTTTTGCTTATCGCCACCACGTCTCCCCCTTCTAAAGGGGGAGGCAGGAGGGGGTCAGAATGGGAGATCGTCTGAATTACCGCCATTGGTTGAGATACCCTCTTCCGCTACAACGCTTTCCGTACTTCCGGTGCCTGCGTTATCGCTCTTCCTGCCCAGCATGGTCATTGTATCGCCAATGATCTCGGTGGTATAGCGCTTATGCCCCTCCTTGTCCTCCCAGGAACGGGTGCGCAGTTTACCTTCCACGTAAATGCTCATGCCTTTCTTCAGGTATTTCTCGGCCACTTCAGCAAGGCCCCTCCACAGCACTATGTTGTGCCATTCGGTGCTCTCCTGCTTGTTGCCGGCTTTGTCCTTATACGTTTCAGTGGTTGCAAGGGGAAAGTTACATACGGTGGCTCCTCCATCAAGGTGGCGAACTTCAGGGTCTTTGCCCAGGTTGCCGATCAGAATTACTTTGTTTATTCCAGCCATGTTTGTAAGAATTAAAAGGTTAATAATTGTTGTTAACTGTATTGCAAAGATAGGGAAAAAGGGAAGCGTTTTTTAGGAAGAGCAATATTAAGTACACCCTTCGGCAAGCTCAGGGTGGCGGCTGGCAGGAGGGAAGAATTAAGTATCTGGAAAAAGAGGGAGGTTTTTTAATAATCAATACTATAATGCAGCCCAACACTTTCCTTCCGCAACATCGCATACTTAATAATAATATACCCCACCTTAATAAGGTTGCGCAACTCGCATAAGCGCGGCGATACCGTGGTGCGTTCGTAAAGGCTTTCCGTTTCGTTATGAAGGATAAGCAAACGATCGAAGGCCCGCTTTAAACGCAGGTTGGAACGTACGATACCCACATAATTGCTCATGATGCTGTGCAGCTCGCGAAGGCTCTCGTTGATCAACACCATTTCTTCAGGGCTCGCCGTGCCTTCCGCATTCCAGTCGGGGATGTTCTCGCAATAGTTCACAGCTTTTGCCGCGCCAATGGCATCCAGTGCCGCATGATGTGCGTACACCACTGCCTCAAGCAATGAGTTTGACGCAAGGCGGTTTGCTCCATGCAAACCCGTGCAAGCGCATTCGCCAACAGCGTAAAGATTTTTGATGGAGCTCCTACCCTGCGCGTCCACCTTAATACCTCCGCAGGTATAATGCGCGGCAGGCAGTACAGGAATAAGGTCTTTTGTAATATCGATCCCCAGGCTCAGGCATTTTTTCTGGATGTTCGGAAAATGTTCCAGCAGGCCTTTCTTGTCGAGGTGGCGACAATCGAGATGCACATAGTCATCGCCACGGGTCTTCATTTCATTGTCGATAGCCCGTGCAACAATATCGCGGGGAGCCAATGAGCCCCGCCGGTCGTACTTCTGCATGAACTCTTTCCCGTCAATGGTCTTCAATATCCCGCCAAAACCCCGCATGGCTTCGGTAATGAGGAATGAAGGCCGTTCACCGGGATTGTACAATGCCGTGGGATGGAACTGGATGAACTCCATGTTCTCCAGCTTGCCTTTGGCGCGGTACACCATGGCAAAACCATCGCCGGTAGCGATCATAGGGTTGGTGGTTGCTTCATACACATGGCCTGCCCCGCCGGTAGCCATCAATGTTGTTCGCGCTAGTATCTGTTCTGTCTTTCCTGTAATGGTATTAAGTGCATACACACCATAACATTCAACGCCTTCCGTCTTACTATTTACATATTGCCCCAGGTGGTGCTGGGTCATGATGTCGAGGGCAAAATAATGATCGAGTATCTCGATTCCGGGATGCGCATGTGCTTGCGCGAGCAAGGCCCGCTCGATCTCAAAACCGGTATTGTCCTTATGATGCAGTATCCTGTTCTCCGAATGCCCCCCTTCCCTGCCCAGGTCATACTCGCCACTGGCATTCTTATCGAAACGGGCCCCCCAGGCGATGAGCTCCTGTATGCGCTCCGTAGATTCGGTGATCACCATGCGTACTACCTCTTCATCACATAAGCCGTCGCCGCAAATAAGCGTGTCCTTAATATGCTTTTCGTAGCTATCAGGTTCGTGCATCACCGCCGCGATGCCGCCCTGTGCGTACTTGGTATTGCTCTCGTCCTCGCTGGCTTTGGTAAGGATCAATACGTTGCCATGCGCCGCAACCTTTAAGGCGTAGCTAAGGCCGGCGATACCGGAGCCAATAATGAGAAAGTCGGTCTTCTTCTTCACAACAGCGAAATTAAGAAACCGCAAGGACGTACCGATAGGCGTTCCCCTCCTTTTCAAGGAGGGGACAGGGGTGGTTTAAAACAGCCACCACCCCCCGGCCCCCTCCTCGATGAGGAGGGGGAGCCTTGTAATAATTCGTATATTCGCAGCCAATGTCAACCATCCTTAAAACACCGGTTATCATTTACGCCGAAAGCACCCCTAACCCTGCTTCCATGAAGTTTGTGGCCAACAGGATGCTTATTACCGAAGGCGGCACTGCCCAATACCTCAACGCTTCAGAGACCAAGGGCTCGCCCCTGGCCGCGAAGCTCTTTAACTTTCCTTTTGTAAAAGGTGTTTTCATCAGCTCCAACTATATTACTGTTACCAAAGCCGAAGCCATTGCCTGGGAAGATGTGATACACGAGCTGAGGGATTTCATACGCACTTATGTTTCGGATGGCAATCCTGTTGTAACGGAAATTCCGAAGATCGAAACCGCTGTTGATTCTTCTTTTAAAGAGACCAAGAGCGTTTACACGGAACACGTAGCGCCGCAAACGGATGTGGAAGCGAAGATCGTGGAGATACTGGAGCAATACATCCGCCCCGCCGTGGAGCAAGACGGAGGACTCATTACTTTTAAATCGTTTAAGGAAGGGATCGTAACGGTGGTGCTCAAAGGCGCCTGCAGCGGCTGCCCTTCTTCTACCATCACGCTAAAAGCCGGCATCGAAGGACTGCTCAAACGCATGATCCCCGATGTTAAAGAGGTAGTTTCCGAAGCTTTATAGATTGTACAGTGCGTCATTGCGAGGAGCAAAGCGACGAAGCAATCTATTATGCGGATTGCTTCACTTCGTTCGCAATGACGGGTATTACCTCTTGGTAGGCGTCATCGAAGCCATACCCACCACTTTGCGTCCGGGCTTAGATTCGATCTGCTGCCTGAGGGCTGTAGGTTTGCCCGCCGCGATGATCTCAACTACCTGTCCTTTGTAGCGGACCTTAATTCTCCATTTCTTTGCTGACATACGGTGTGTTGTTGTAGAAGAACAAA
>JANWJV010000005.1 GCA_025451785.1 Bacteroidia bacterium
CGGTCTGCGCTTGCAGGCCGAGGCTGGTTAAAAACATCGAAAAAACGAGTACGAGGTAGGTAAAACGGTGTTTCATGGGTCAGGTTTTTAATTCTGAAAGCCGACAATACAATCATCGTGCCAGCGGGGGTAAAGATAGGAAATTCCCAATGAAACGGGAGGGCGGCTCAGTTCGCGAAATAGTGCTTCAAAAGACCCTTATAATAGGCCTCTGCCACCTCCTGCACCCGCACCGGCACCTGCACATTTCCGTCGGTCGAGCTTCGCTCCATGAGCCGGATGCTTTCCTTTACATTGTCCTGGTATAAGGTTTCGCCGTAAACCAGCGTGCCGTTTACCTGGCGGGTGAGGGATAGGTTACGCAGGTAAACCCCTTTAGCGGTTCCGGCAATGCAATTGGCGCTCAGATAGGCCGCGTCCGTTTCCCCGGCAGCGGGCACTTTTAGATCCTGCTGGAAAGAGGCTGTCATGGTGCTGCACAGCGACATTGAATTCTCCAGGTCGGGCGCCAGCAGCAGCTTTACAAAGCAGGCCCGGTCCTCGGGCTTCTCCAGCTCGTCTTTCATAAAGCTTCCCGGGGCAAAGGTCATCACGAAGTTCTTCTCCGTTTGTTTTTTCCAGCCGGTATTGCTTTCATCCACATTGTAATGAATGATCACCGTAACATCAGGACGAAAATTATTGATCTTCCTGGCACGTTCAGCCAGTTCAATATCGCGGAACAAATTGCGGAACATCTCTTTCTTTCCAGCTTTGCTGATAAGGAAATTATATTCCTTCTCATCCAGTTCTTTTATTTTGAATAAACTATCTGCCGCCTTCCTCGAGCAGCACTTTATCCATTCCTCGAGCGTTATCCCGAAAGCCGTTTCGTTGGGCTTGCCGCGTGTTAGCATCACCTCCGCCCCTGCCCTTTGCAATTTTTCTTTCAGCAGTAGGGCCGTCTCCAGGTTCAGCTGTCCTTCTACTAGCTGAATGGGTTTCTTGCGCGTTACCGATGCCGGGTCGGCAGGCATATCAATGTATTTCTTTTCGATCTTTCCTGTTTCCATATCCCCGGCAATATGCCCCGGGTCAATGGCAATACGCATTCCGGCGAAAGGTTTCTCAGGCCCCGGCAGCGGCTTAGTGCGGATGTCATTCGCTGTCACCGCCTCCTGCATCCCCTTGTCCTCGCTAAAATGATTGTCCTTTTTACGTATCAGCAATTGGGTGGCTTCGTAGATGGACCTATTGCGAAACAGGTTACTAAGCTGCGCGGCCTCTTCCCAGAATACCTTATACTCCATCTCTCCCTGGGCCTTTTTTTCGGGCGATGCGTATATGATGATCCCCTGTTTATCCAGGGCATAATATCCATCCAGCGCTTTTTCTTTATCCAGGTACTTGCTTATCCTGTCCTTATAATAGGCCATGGAGTCGAGCTTCTGCGCGGGGGCGGCGAAGTTCAACACAAGCAGTAAAATTGTTACGTACTTTTGCACCGTACAAATTTAACAAATACCCCCTCCCTTGGCCCTCCCCCTACGCAGTAGGGGGAGGGTTGGGTGGGGGTGACCAAAATGGACTCGCCATTTCTCCCTGAGCTCAAGTTCAAGACCTCCCGCAGCGGCGGCAAGGGCGGACAGAACGTAAACAAGGTATCCACTAAAGTGGAGCTGAACTTTGACGTGAAGGGCTCCGCTATGCTCAACGATGAACAAAAGGCGGTGATCATGGAGAAGCTGGCGCATCGCATTAACAAAGAAGGGGTGCTCCAGATCATCGTACAGGAAAGCCGCTCGCAGCTGGCCAATAAGGAGCTGGCCGTACAGCGCTTCGACGCGCTTATTAAAGCCTGCTTTGTTCGGAAAAAGAAGCGTGTCAAGACCAAACCCAGCAAGGCCATGAAAGCCAAGAGGCTGGAAAAGAAAAGGAAGCATTCGGAGAAGAAGAAGGAGAGAAGGAAAGTGTATTGAGTAGTGGGTATTGAGTAGTGAGCTGAGCCTCGTCCCAATACCCAATACTCAATACTCACTACCCATTTAAAACATCCCCCACCCCCTATCCGTCAACCATATATAATATTATCTTTGCCTCCCTCTAATCCGCTATGGACCGCAATTCGATCGTTGGGCTCTTACTGATAGGCAGTATTTTACTGGGATGGATGTATTTCACAGCCCCCAGCGCCGAAGAACTGGCGCAGCGCCGCCAGAAAGATTCACTCGAACGAGTGGAGCTTGACAAAAAGAACAAGAAGAACGCGGTAATAGCTCCCGTAGTAAAGGACACTGCCACCGTAAAGGGCGATTCAGTTGTAGTTCTTTCCGACTCCGCAAAAGCCGCCATCCGCAACAGCGCTTTCGGTGTGTTTGCCGCCGCTGCCACAGGAAAAAGCGAAGAGCTCTTTATCGAGAACGAACTTATCCGTGTAAACCTTACCACCAAAGGCGGCCGCATCGGCTCCGTACAGCTGAAAGAGTATAAGCGGCATGACGGCACACCCCTCATGCTGTTCGATGCCGATTCCTCCGTGATGGCCCTGCGCATTTACGGCAATAACATCGAATACATTACCGACTCCTTTTATTTCCAGGCCTCCTCCCCTTCGGTTACCGTTACCGGCGATCAAAGCAAGAGCATCTCCATGCGCCTGTATGCCGAGGGCAACAAGAACAAATACGTAGAGTTCATCTATTCCCTCAAAGGCAACAGCTACCTTTTAGATTATAAGATCAAAATGGTGGGCATGCAGGAGGTGGTATCTCCCACCCGCGAGGACATGGACCTGCTCTGGAGCATGAAGGTGCCCAGCCAGGAGAAGAGCATCGACAACCAGCGGATCAAAACAACGATCTATTATAAGTTCAAGGACGAGGACGCTACCTATATGAGCGAAGGCACGGACGAAGAAAAAGCGCTGGAGGGCGAGCCCAAATGGATCGCCTTCAAGCAGCAGTTCTTTACCTCGGTGCTTATTGCCGGCGATAAGTTTGGCAAGCCCAGTACCCTGCGTACCCAAACAGAACGTACCAGCAAGAAATACGTGAGGGGAATGTCGGCCGAAGTGGCCCTGCCCTACCTGCACCAGGCCAGCGAGACCAACGACCTGCAGTTCTATTTCGGTCCCAACCATTTCCGTACACTTAAAAAACTTGACCTTGGCTTAGAGAAGCAGATCCCCCTGGGCTGGGGCATATTCGGCTGGGTGAACCGCTTCATTGTGATCCCCATCTTCAATTTCCTCAACAGCTTTAATATGAACTATGGACTGGTGATCCTTATCCTCACCCTCCTCATCAAATTATTGCTCTTCCCCATTGCTTATAAAACCTATCTCAGCTCCGCCAAAATGCGTGTGCTGAAGCCGGAGATCGACGAGATCAACAAGAAGTACGAGAAGGAAGAACCCATGAAGAAACAGCAGGCCACCATGGCCTTGTACCGTAAGGCGGGCGTGAACCCCCTTGCCGGCTGTATCCCTCTGCTGCTTCAAATGCCGATCCTCATCGCGCTGTTCAACTTCTTCCCTTCTTCCATCGAGCTGAGGCAGCAAGGCTTCCTGTGGGCCGATGACCTTAGCACCTACGACTCCGTTTATAATTTCGGGTTCAGCATTCCTTTCTACGGTGACCACGTGAGCCTCTTTACGCTCCTCATGACCGTATCAACGGTACTTTATACCTGGAGCAACAGCCAGCTGATGGGCTCGCAGCAGCAAATGCCTGGAATGAAGTTCATGATGTATTTCATGCCCGTTATCTTCCTGGGCGTGATGAACAACTACTCCGCGGGCCTCAGCTATTATTACTTCCTCGCCAACATGATCACCTTCGGGCAAACCTTTGCCATGCGCAGGTTTGTGGATGAGGATGCCCTCCGCCGTAAGATAGAGGACCACAAGAAGAAGCCTGTAAAGGTTTCGAGCTTCCAGCAGCGGCTGGAAAAGATGGCGAAGGAACGCCAGCAGCAATCAAGAAAGAAATAATCTTACTTAGCTGAGAGCAGAACGTCTTTCACCAGCGTGAAAGTCTCGTCCTTACCCGCAGGCAGATCAAAGCTCAACGTAAAGTCTTTGAAACCTTTCTGTGAGATACGGATCTCGTACTTACGGTTGCCCTGCATAGTGATGAAATACTCGCCTTCGGTATTGGAAGCGGTATTCCCTACTTTCTTGCCTGCATCGTCGTAAATATTCACTTCCACAGCAGCAATGCCTTGCCCGTCGGGGTTCAGCACTTTGCCTTTGAGGATAGAAAGCGAAGGAGCGTTGGTCTTGGGTTTGCCGTCGATAGAGATGTTGCTGAGGTCAACAACATAAATATCATCGTCGCCCAGGCCGCCGTCGCGGTTAGAAGTTACGTAAGCAAAACGGCCGTCGGTAGAAAGGATAAAGCTCTTGTCTTCTTTTACCGTGTTGATGGGATAGCCCAGGTTCACAGGCTCGCTCCATTTGCTTCCTTCCAGTTTGCTCATGAACATATCGTGCATGCCCATTGACTTGGGACCGGCCGAGCTGAAGAAAAGCGTCTTGCCATCGGCAGCAAGGAAAATACCGCCTTCGTCTTCCGAAGTGTTTACAGGAGCGCCCAGGTTCACAGGCTTGCCCCATTCAGTTTTAGTAGCGCGCGTCGACTTCCAAACGTCGGCCATACCGAGAGCGCCTTTAGGGTTCTCGCTCACAAAATAAAGTGTGTTGCCGTCAGGAGAAAGGCAGGCGCCGTCCTCGAAATAAGTGGTGTTCACAGGCACGCCCAGTTTCTTGGGAGTTTGCCATTTGCCGGTAGAGCTCTTTTTGGAAACGTAAATGTCGCCGCCTTTGGATTCGCCGTCCACTTCGTTCTTATAGATGAATATCTGCTTGCCGTCAGGAGAAATGCTGCAGGCCGCGTCATGCGATTCGGTATTAATGGCGCCGGGGATCTGCTCCGCGTCGGCCCAGGCCTTCTTGGTATCGTCCCAGTTACTCATATAGATGTCCTCGAAATACTTGTTGTCACCTTCCTTGTCCACTTTGGTCTGTCCTTCGGGACGACGTGAAGTGAAGATGAAGGTCTTTCCATCAGCAGTAAGAGAAGGACGCTTGTCGTCGTATTCCGAATTGATGGAGGTGCCCATATTGGTCACTTTAGCGTCCACAGGTTTCGCCATCAGCGTTTTGGCAACGCCGCACTGGGCGAGGTAATACTCCACCTGGCTCTCTTTCAGTTTCTTTTTATTGGTAGCGATAGTGGTCTTGTAGGCTTCGAATTCCTTCATGGCCTTGTCTATCTCACTATTGATATGATACGCGCGGCCCAGGTTAAGGGGCTGCTCAGGATCTGCCTTGGGATTATGCTTCTTGCCTTTCTCAAAGAACTCGATCGCCGACTGGATCTCCATCAAACCAAGGTAGCATTCGCCCATCTTGTATTCGATATAGGCATCGTTGGCCCTTGTCTTCTCCAGTTCCTTATAGATATTGAGCGCCGAACGGAAGTCCTGCGCGTTGAGGCGCTGCTGCGCGTTGAAAAGCTTTACTTGCTCCTCACCCTTGTCAAGGATGTTTTGTGCGGAGGCTTGAAAAACAAAAAAAAATGATACGGCTGTCAGTGTGGTCAGGAAGCGATTCTTCATGGGGTATGGGCTGTTTTATTTTTCAGAAAACAAATGTAATTATTTAGGCCGAATATTCAAGGAAAAGCTGAAGGGCCTTCTTCTTATCATTATCAAAGCGATAATCAATGGCCTTACCAAGGTATTCGCTGGTCTCGGCCTTCGCCGCGGCATCCAGTCCCATGGCATTTACCATCTCCTCCCTCCTGTCAATACCATTGCCCAGGGCTTTGCTGAAAGCCTCCAAAAAAGCCTTATCCAAACCCTCCTTTCCTACCCAGCAGGCGAACACAAAAGGAAGGCCTGTCATCTTCTGCCATTCCTCCGCCAGGTCATACGCATAGGGGAACATTCCTTTCATCTTCAAGGCCCTGTCGCCGATAACAACTCCTGCCGTAGCGCCCTCGATGTTCTTTTCATACCCCTCTTTCGCGGGGCTCCAGGCGGGTTGTATCTTCCAGTGCTTATCAGCAAGAACACGCACCAGTAACACCGAGGTGCGGCTTTGATTATCGAGCAGCACTTCTTTGATCTCGTTCAAAGGAACTTTACTGAAAAGCATTACCGATCGCACCGGCCCCGTAGCGCCAATGCAATAATCGCTTATAATACTGAAGCCTTTCAGCTGCGGCAGCACCGCCACCGGCACAAGGCCTATGTCGGCCTTTCCGTCAATAAGTTTGGAAGCGCAAACAGAAGGGATGTCGAGCGACAGTTCTATCTCTTTGGGAAGCTTGTTCTTCTCGAGCCCGTAAATAAATGGCTTTGTGTTGAGGTAAGAAACGGCCGATACTCTTATCATACTGCCGTGGTCCTGATCTTATGATGCGCGAGCGTTGCCGCTACCACCGCGTAAGCCGGCGATACCAGCCATCCTACAAAAGGAATGAGGAACAAAAGGTAGAACACCGTGCCGTTGGCGATCGCCAGCCATTTGTATCTTCTCACAAAGGCGATGCTGGGGCCTATCTTCTGCTTTTGCCTTTCGTTGGAATAATCTAACATGGAGAAGCCGTAGAAATAACTTTGCATAATGAAAAGGAACAACATGCCGAACAGGTTTACCAGGGGGATGAACGCGAGAATATAGAAAAGCAGTATCAACCCGAACTCAATGAACATATTCCGTAAGGCGATCAGCACCCCGCGCATCACGTCCTTCATGAACTGCCGAAAAACAAAAGGATAGCTTTTGCCCGTTAGTATCTCCTCCACCTTTTCCGAAAGCAAGGCCAGGAAGGGCGACATGATGATAAGGATAAGATACTTATACATGAGGATGTAAAGGAAGAACAGGAGCAGCTTCACGATAAGGGCAATGAAAAAGCCCAGGAGCCATTTCAGCCATTCAGCATCGGGGCTGAACCAGTCCACCAGCCAGGTGGCCAGCTGGTCACCGAAAACGGAGGAAAGGAAGAAGACACCTACAATGAGCAGGATATTAAGAATGCCCGGTACCAGGAGATACCACCACAGGCCATGCTTGAAGATGAAGCGCTGCGCGTCACCGTAGGTGCTGAAGCCTAAACTTATCTGTTCGCCAAACTTCATGAACAGCAAATGTACTAAAAGCAAAACGTCCCGGCTGAGCCGGGACGTTCGCTATTTTATTGAAGGTTTTGCTTAGTGCACTACCTGCATGGGCTTCGCCTTGGAAACGGTGCTTCCGTCGGTAAGCCTGTACATGTACATGCCGGCATCAATACCGCTGGTGTTGATGTTCACCAGCTCAGTGCCTTTGGCAACTTTTTGCTGCATCACCACACGACCGGCAAGGTCGATCACCTGCAGGGTCATGTCAGTTTCCACCTTCGACATCGGGATCGCTGTGAGCCCGTTGCTGGGGTTGGGATAGTTCTGACCAAGGCCTAACATGGCACGGTCAAACTCCTCGGTACCGGTGCTCTTGTTGAACCAGTTGTAAGAAGCGGTGATCATGTTGTTCTTGGCGGTAGTGTTGGCCAACTGCTCCACGCCGGGGCAGAGGTAAACGGTCTTCCAGGTTCCGTTGGTGTTCCTTACGCCGCCCACTTTGCTGGTAGAACCATATTTGAAGATGGTCACGCCGGTGCCGGTGGGGTTGATCTCGTCGGGGAAGAAATAAGTTCCGCCGTAGTAATTGATCAGGGTAGTATTAGGAACAGTGCCGAACTCAGGGTCCGAGGTTTGGGTGGTAAGCGCCACACCCGCGGTAGTAGTTCCGTCGTTCACATAAGTAGCTCCAAGGAAATTGGTATAGAACGCTTGCGTGTTCACGGTACCGTTACCTCCGTTGGTGAGGTCCCAGGTGTCCCAGCCGATGTCCTGGCCTGAAACGAACATACACTTGCCTGAGTTAAGGAAGGTAGTAAGCTGCGCAACAGTATTGTCGTTGAATGCGGGGAAGGTCCATCCGATGTTGTAATAGATGTTCTTCACAGCGCTGATAGCACCGTCAGATACCGCGCGAACGAACACGTTGTGCTCGGTCTTGCCGTAAGAAGTACAACCAGCGGCGATGAGGCCGTTCACGAAATCACCTTCCCAGGTAAGCGCGCTGCCTGCGGAGCCATCGCCCTTGCCGGCTGCGTTCGATACTACCAGGTCGGTAATACCAGCGATCACATACACTGTAGCGGTCATGCTGGAGTTATTGGTGGTAGAGAACATGGTGAGCACGAACTTGCCTACTGCAGGCGTAGGTCCGGGCGTTACGTTGATGGCAACAGGAATGGTCTGCGCAGCGTTCACTGTAAGAGTACAGGGGCTGGAAGTAGTATAGGTATTGCTGTTGATCACAAAGTTACTGGTCCAGTCGTTAGGACAAGTAGCGGTCAGTGAATAAACGAACTGTTCGTTAGCAGTACCGAAGTTAGTGGTAGTGATGCTGAAATTGCTTTGCTGCGCGTTCACACCTGCTTTTACAGCGGTAGTGGGAGGCGTTATCGAACCGTTCACCACGGGGTCTTTAGTACTTCCCGCGTTGAGGATCGCTTTGGTGCTGGTCTCCTGGAGGTAAGATACCAGGTGAATGTTGTTCAGCACCCAGGCAGCGTCTTCAGTATAAGTATAAGTGTAGCTTACGCTGTTGCCTTGGGTAGGAAGGGTGATGGCGTCGCCGCTGGTGTTAGGAAGCATTTTCCTGTACACGTTAGGGAACACTTTTTCGCCGTTAGAGCCGGGAGCAACACTGTAAGTGATAGGGTTTTCAAGGATAACGGTCTTAAGCTTGTAAGTACCGCTGGGTGGCGCGCCCCAGGAGCTAACAGTCACCACCGCGGTGTGTGTGCTTCCGTTGTCGGTGTCAACCACTTTAACTTTAATAGGGCTTCCTTTGTTGATCTCGTTATCGATATCGAACTGGGTGAAAGAGGAAGGAGCGCCTTTCTTCGCGTTGCCCTGCATTACTACATGGGGAACACCGGTAATGCCGTACAGGGAAACCTGGGCAGCGCTTTCGGTGGTGTTGTAGTTGTACATGGGGTCGGTGCCGGGCCATGAGGTGTGCACCGCAATGTGGCGAACCTTGTTAGGGTTAGGCGTAAGAATGGTGGCATCAAAGCCGGGGTTCTGCTGTGCGCAGGGACCGCAGCTCGCTTGAGTGAACTGCTCAAGCACCACGTACTTGGGCGCCTGTGCAAAAGCGCCTGTTCCGATCGCTAGTGCGAAAAGAAGTGTAACTTTTTTCATTTTGTTTTTTGATTTGGTTGGTTTGAGATAAGTATAGATACAAGGAGACATCTTACAAATATATAATAAAAAACGGCAAAACAAAAACCAAGGTCCATTATCTTTGGCCCATGCGATCCCTTGCCCTGAAACTCCTTTGCCTATTGCCTACTGCCTACTGCCAACTTTCCTTTTCGCAGACCTTTACTCAAACAATACGGGGAAGAGTGATCGACGCCGACTCCAAATCCCCCCTCTTAGGCGCCAATGTGATCCTTCTTAACAGCGATACCTTTATAGGCTCCGCTACTGATATCGACGGGAAATATCGTTTGGAAAAAGTCCCTGTAGGCCGTAAGGCCATCAAGGCTACTTTTCTTGGCTATGAAGAAGTGGTGATCAGCAATATCATCGTTACCTCGGGCAAGGAAGTGGTATTGCAGATAGAGATGCACGAAAAGGTGGTGACGGGAAGCACGGTAGAGATCGTTGCCGAGCGCGACAAGACCAAATCGAACAACGACCTGGTGACCAACAGCGCAAGGAATTTTGTAAGCGAAGAAACGGAACGTTATGCCGGCAGCCGCGGCGATCCCAGTAAAATGGTGACCAACTTCGCTGGCGTCGCCACCGGCAACGACGCCCGCAATGATATTATTGTACGAGGAAATTCTCCGTTGGGCGTTTTATGGAGATTAGAAGACGTTGACATTCCCAATCCCAATCACTTTGCCATACAGGGCGCCACCGGCGGTTCGGTAAGCATGCTGAACAACAACCTCCTCGGCCGCTGCGATTTTCTTACCGGTGCTTTTCCGGCGGAGTACGGAAATAAGATGGCAGCCGTGTTCGACCTGAAACTTCGCAATGGCAATAACGAGAAGATGGAATACACCGGGCAGTTCGGCTTCAACGGCATTGAAGCGGGCATTGAAGGGCCTTTGTCGAAAAAGAACGGCTCTTCCTTCCTGGTCAATTACCGCTATTCAACACTCGAGATCTTCCAGGCCCTGGGCATCAGCTTCGGGGTATCGGCATTGCCCAAATACCAGGATGGGGCTTTTAAGCTCAACATCCCTACCCAAAAAAAAGGCGTGTTCACCCTTTGGGGCATCGCCGGCAGGAGCCATATCGCTTTGTTAGACAGTGAAAAAGATTCCACCGACTGGGCATTCACCAGCAAGGGCGAAGACCTCATCTTCACTTCCGGCATGTGGGCTTCGGGCATCAGCCACCAGTATTTCTTTAATCACAACCTGAGTGGAAAGTTTTCCTTCGCCGCCACACAAAATCTTTTCGAGATCATCGACGATACACTTTCGGCAAATAAAACAGATAAGTTCAGGGTGTACACCAATCATTCGCTCGATGGCAACTTCATCACTTCTTATGCACTCACCTTTAAGGCCAACGCGCATCATCTTATCAAGAGCGGTATCGTTTATCGCCATATGTATTTCGATTATAACTCCAGTTATTTTTCGAGAGAAAAACAAGATTATGTACAGGAATTGGATGCTGCTGAAAAAACAGGACTGCTCCAGGGCCATGCGCACTGGCAGTACCGCGTTACCGACGACTTTACGATCAACAGCGGGCTCTTTTACCAGCAATTCCTTCTCAACGGCACACAGGCCATTGAACCCAGGTTGGGATTGAAGTGGCAGTTCACCAAGAAACAGTCGCTTAGCCTTGCCGGTGGTTTTCACAGCCAGATGCAGCCCCTCTTTTATTACTTCTTTAAAAGCTTCAATGCCTATGACAGTACTTATATAGCCACCAACCGCGACCTCGGCTTGAGCAGGAGCCGCCATGCCGTAGCCGCTTACGATTTCAGCTTCGCGCCCAACTTCCGTCTCAAACTGGAAGGCTATTACCAGGACCTTTACGATATCCCTGTGGAAATGTATCCCTCCTCCTACTCTCTCATCAATGAAGGCAACGGCCTGGAGGGCATCGGCTACCGCGACAGCCTTACCAATAAAGGCACCGGCAAAAACTTCGGCGGCGAGATCACCATCGAGAAGTTCTTCAGCAAACGCTATTATTTCCTCAGCACGCTTTCCGTTTACGACTCAAAGTATGTGGGCAGCGATAATAAGGAACGCCATTCCGCCTTCAGCGGGGGCTATGTGTTCAATGTGCTGGGAGGCATTGAGTTCCCCATGGGGAAGAACAAGAACAAGGTCCTGGCCTTTGACCTTAAATCGACCGTCGCAGGGGGCAACCGCTATACCCCTGTCGACATCGACGCATCCTTTATAGAGAAGAACGCCGTATACCTCGAAGACCAGGCCTTTTCAAAGCGTTTCCGCGATTATTCAAAGATCGACCTGAAGGTTTCCTTCCGCATCAACAGCAAGAAAAGCACCCAAATGATCTTCGTACACGTGGAGAATGCCTTCAACCACAAGAACGTGCTGCGCGAGGTGTATGATCCCGACAAACAGGTGCTCCGGGAGGAATACCAGCTGGGTTTGTTCCCTTATGGGGGATACAGGATAGAATTTTAAGGCCTTGAGGCCGATAAGCGTTAATTTATTTTTGAGGGCCGAATTAATTTTTATCTTTGTACCCCGGAAGAATCTTTCTGGGTGTCTCAACAAGCTAAATACATTTTTGTTACCGGCGGCGTAAGTTCCTCGCTCGGAAAAGGCATTGTTTCCGCCTCCCTGGCCAAACTGCTCCAGGCCCGCGGACATACCGTTACCATCCAGAAGCTGGATCCTTATATTAACGTGGACCCCGGCACCCTCAACCCTTATGAGCACGGCGAATGTTTTGTGACCGACGACGGCGCGGAGACCGACCTCGACCTTGGCCATTACGAGCGCTTCCTTAACGCGCCCACCTCACAGGCAAACAACGTTACCACCGGCAAGATCTACCAGAGCGTAATAGAAAAAGAAAGAAGGGGCGATTACCTGGGCAAGACCGTGCAGGTGATCCCGCATATTACCGACGAGATCAAGAACCGCATACGCCAGCTCGGCAAGACAGGCAATTACGAATTTGTCATCACCGAGATAGGCGGCACCGTAGGCGACATTGAGTCCCTTCCTTATATTGAAGCCGTGCGTCAGCTCAAATGGGAGCTGGGACGCAATTGCCTTTCGATCCACCTTACCCTCCTGCCCTACCTGAGCACTACGGGTGAACTGAAGACCAAACCTACCCAGCACAGCGTTAAGATGCTGCTGGAGTATGGTGTTCAGCCCGACATCCTTGTTTGCCGTGCCGAGCACAAGATAAGCCGCGACCTTAAGAACAAGATCGCGCTGTTCTGTAACGTGGAGCCCAATGCCGTTATCGAAGCGATCGACGCCAGCACCATTTACGAAGTGCCAGTGCTCATGGCCGAAGAAGAACTGGACGTGGTAGTGCTCAACAAACTGAACATCCCCATTGGCGACAAGATAGACATGGGAAGCTGGCAAGAGTTCCTCAAGCGCTTGAAGAACCCCAAGTCAGAAGTACGCATCGGCCTGGTGGGAAAATACATCGAACTGAAAGACTCCTATAAGTCCATTTCCGAATCCTTTATCCACGCCGGCGTAATGAACGACTGCAAGGTGAAGATCGAGTGGATCCATTCCGAAAGCATTACCGAGGAGAACGTGGAAGAAAAGTTCCGTGGCCTCAAAGGTATTCTTGTGGCACCGGGCTTCGGCACCCGCGGCATCGA
>JANWJV010000006.1 GCA_025451785.1 Bacteroidia bacterium
CCGCCTTCGGTCGCCAAAGCGACCTACGGCGGACGAAGTCCGCTAGGTTGCGAAGGCGACCTTCGCAATTAAAGAACCCTCTTGGCTGAGCCGGGAGGGTTCTTTTTTTAGCCCTTAGCCTCCCCTATTTTTTAACGTTTTTCCATGCCTTTAATTAAAAACGGAATAGTATATTTGCTTTTTCTGGAAAAAGACCTCATTTACCTTTGAATTATATGAACCCAAAAGGAATTCTTTCGTTGCTGCCTGCCCTTACCGCCATAGTTGCGCTGAGCGCCTGCGGAGGCGGTGGCTCAGGTACGGATAAGGACAAAAACAAGCACGGAGATAATGTAAGCGTTACCGACGCTCAGAAGTTCATCAAGATACCTGACGCTGAAAAGGTGCTCGATTCATGGTCAAAAGAAAATACCCTTATCTACCACGACATTGGTGAGCCCGACGATATGCACCCTGCCAATGGGAACTCTGCTTCCAAAACGGAAATATCGCAATACACCCAGGTATACCTCGTACAGTCCGATTACCAATACCTGCGCCCAAGGGCAGGACAGGTCTGTAACGACCTTCCTAAGATATCGTCGGATGGCCTTGAATACACCTATGAACTGAACGACCGGGTAAAATGGGATGATGGAAGCCCCCTTACCGCTGAAGATGTGTTGTTCTCCTTCAAAGCCTACAAATGCCCGCTCACTAACAACCCTCACGCAAAACCGTACCTCGATAACCTCAAGGATATTGTAGTAGATCCCAGCAATCCTGCCATCATCACCATTAAAATGAAAAGGATCTATATCCAGAACATCGCCTTCTTAACCGACTACCCGCTGCTGGAACGCAAATACTGGGATCCTAAGAACATCCTTGCTAAATATCCCTTCCAACAGCTCGACGATCCTAAATTTAAGGCTGACGAGCAGAAAGACCTGGGCGCCTGGGCCAACGAGTTCAACTCTCCCAAATACAGCCGCGAGGCAAAATACATTGTGGGTGCGGGCCCTTACCGTTTTGATAAGTGGGAGCCCGGGCAGACCATTACCCTTGTGAAGAAAGAGAACCACTGGACGAAGGGCTCGAACAGCATTTACGAAACAGCCTATCCCGATAAGATCATCCTGAAGACCAATAAAGACGCCAACTCGCAGATGCTTGAGTTCAAGGCCCAGGCACTGGATGCCAGTACTTATCTGGATACCAAGACCCTGATGGAGTTACAGAAAGACCCTAACTTCAATACCAATTACAATTCACGTTTTACCGACACGTACAATTTTTCCTACATGGCCATGAACATGAAGCCTGACGCGGTGAAGCACAAAAAAATATTCACCGATAAGAACGTGCGCAGGGCCATGGCCTACCTCGTTCCCATGGACGACATCAACCAGGTGGTGAACAAAGGGAAGAACAAGCGCATGGTAGGACCTGTATCTCCTCTCAAGAACGAATACAATAACGACCTTAAGCTTATCCCGTTCGACGTACAGGCGGCAGAGAAGCTTCTGGACGAGGCCGGATGGAGGGACACCGATGGAGATAACATCCGCGATAAGATGATCGATGGTGAAAAGGTAAAACTGGAGTTCAACCTCAATTATATGACCACCACTGTTACCTGGAAGGACATGGCGCAGATGATCTCTGAAGCGATGTATAAGGCCGGTGTAAAGGCAAACCCAACCCCCGTTGATTTTGCTGTAATGTATGATCGTGCCAAGAACCATGATTTTGACGCCATGCTCGCCTCCTGGGCAGGGAGCTCCATCCCGGAGGATTTCACCCAGATATGGCACACTTCCTCCTGGGTATCGAAAGGCTCGAACTATCCCGGATTTGGCACTGCGCAAACCGACGCCATCATCGACTCTATCAAATATGCCATTGCCGACTCGGTGCGTATTCCTCTCGTGAAGAAGCTGCAGGAGGCCATTTACGAAGAGCAGCCTTATGTGTTCTGTTTTGCCGCCCTTCGCAGGAACGTGATCCACAAACGTTTCGGCAATTGCGAAATGTATTTTGAGCGGCCGGGTGTGCTGCTCAATAACCTGAAGCTGATAGGCACCTCAATAAAGCCCGCGGCGATGTAGAGGCTTATATTCCAAGAAAAACTTACCAGAGAGAGGGATGCTGCGATATATTTTAAGAAGGATACTGATCTTTATCCCAACGCTTATCGTCATTACCCTTTTGGGATTCATTATCAGTGTTAACGCTCCCGGAGATCCTATTGAACGAATGGTGACCGCTGCGCAAAGCGGTGGTGAGGTGGGCACCCAAACCATCAACCAGATAGAGCAGAAAAAATTCTGGAGGAAAAAACTGGGGCTTGACCTGCCCATCTTTTACTTTTCCATCAGCTCGCTCTCCAGGCCCGATACGCTGTACAAAGTGTTCGACAAGAACGAGCGGGAAGCGCTCGACCGCCTCGTGGACCGTTACGGCAACTGGGAGTACATCTCCGAATATTTCTTGTCGCTCAACAATTTCTATAATTCGGTGATCGGCTTTAAGCCCGATACCACCCTCATCAAGGAATATGATCAGAACGCTGTTATCGAAACCATCAACCAGGTAAAGTTCGAAGCGCTCGCCTTGAAATCGACCTACCAGCACAACATGATCGAGGCAAAGTTCACGAAACTTTCACTGCTCCTTGCCTACTATCCTTTCCTCTCTAAGTTCCAGGCGCCGCTGGGCAATGTGCACTACAAGTACATCGACGTGGAAAAGAACAGCAGCACCTGGAAGAACTATATCCCCAAGATGAACTTTTACGCGAAGAACCAGTACCACCGCTGGGTGTTCGGCGACGGCAACTGGCTTACGGGCGAAGGTTCGCAGTTCACTAAAGGCCTTATACGCTTCGACTTCGGCACCTCGTATGTAACGAAGCAGCCGATCACTGATGTTATTGGTGCCAAGATCGGCTGGTCCATGTTCTTTGCCCTGCTCTCGGTAGTACTCTCCTATTTTGTGAGCATTCCTGTCGGGGTAAAAGCGGCTGCTAAAAGAGGTTCACGCTTCGATCGCACTTCATCCATTGTGTTGTTCATGCTTTACTCATTGCCCTCGTTCTGGATCGCGACGATCCTGCTGATGACCTTTGCCAACCCTGATGTGATCCACTGGTTTCCTGCTTCGGGCGTGAAGCCGGCAACGGGCTATCCGGAAACTGCTTCATTACTGGACAGGATGTTGATCTCGCTGCCTTACTGTATCCTGCCGATGATCTGCTATACGTACAGTTCTTTCGCCTTCCTTTCACGAACCATGCGCGTGTCGATGATCGAGATCATCGGGCAAGATTACATCCGCACGGCCAGGGCCAAAGGTTTGCCGGAGAACAAAGTGATCTGGAAGCATGCCTTCCGTAATTCGCTCTTACCGATCATTACTGTTTTTGCGCACATCTTTCCCGCCGCCATGGGAGGCTCGGTGATACTCGAGACCATTTTCACTATCCCGGGAATGGGCTATGAGACCATCTTCGCATTCCAGAACAACAATTACCCAATGATCATTGCGGTGCTTACCATAACGGGTTTCCTGACCCTGGTGGGCTACCTTATTTCGGATGTATTGTATGCAGTGGTCGACCCCAGGATATCATTCAGCAGGTAAATGAAGGAACAAGAGGAAGTAACGAACGGTACGGTTGCGGTTGAAACGGAAGTTGCGAAAAAGGATTTCAGCTTTCGGTCCTACGCCTGGAAACAGTTCAAGAAGAACAAGGCGGCCTATTGGTCGTACAAGGTACTTCTCTTCCTGATCGTTCTTGCCTTACTGGCGCCCCTCCTCGCTAACGATATGCCCTTATACGTCAGGTACAAAGGGTATAGTTTTTTTCCGGCTTTTTCATTCAGCAATAAGATAGAAGTAAAGGACCCGGAAACAGGGAACATAGAAATACTGCAGCTTGACATTGCCGATTGGAAACGGCTCGACGCGGAGAGCATCATTTTTGCTCCCATCGTCTATTCGCCCAATAAGTCAGACCTGCTGAATGCCGAATATGTTTCCCCTGGCGGAGAGCAGCTCTTTAAGAACAAAGAAGGTGAAACCGTGGCCATGCCCACCCGTTTCCGCCATTGGCTGGGTACCAATAAACGCGGTGAAGATGTTTTGGCGGGCCTGATCCACGGAACCCGTATCTCTCTTTCCATCGGTATCTTTTCCATGGGTATCGCTTCGTTGCTGGGAATATCTCTTGGCGCTATGGCAGGTTATTTCGGTGACCGACGGCTGAGCACCACGCGCGGATCATTTTGGACATTCGTGATCGGGCTGATATTCGCTTTCTATTATAGCTTCATCATGCGTACTTATAAGCTGGGCGATGCCCTGGCTTCCTCAGGGGTCTCCATCTTCTTCGAGCTTTTTATAAGCCTTTTGATTTTTGCGGTCATCACCACCACTTTTTATTTCCTGGGAAAAAAGGTGGGCAAGATAAAGTTCTTCAGCAAGCAGGTATTTATCCGTGTTGACTCTATCATATCACGTACCATCGAGATCCTGATCTCCATCCCCAACCTGCTACTTATCATTTCAATTGCGGCGGTGGCCAGGCCTTCCATGCTCAACCTGATGATGATCATTGGCCTTACCAACTGGACGAACATCGCAAGGCTAACACGCGCGGAGTTCCTCCGTATCCAAAACCTGGATTACATACAAGCGGCAAGATCGACAGGGCTGAGCGAGTTCAAGATCATTTTCAGGCATGCATTGCCCAACGGGCTCGCCCCTGGCTTTGTGGCCATTGCCTTCGGGGTAGCGGCGGCCATCCTTATTGAATCATCACTTTCCTTCCTTGGTGTGGGCGTACCACCCGAAACCGTTACCTGGGGCTCGCTGCTGAACGCAGGGAGGGAACAGTTCAGCGCCTGGTGGCTGGTGATCTTCCCCGGCCTTGCGATCTTCGTTACCGTAACGGTCTATAACCTGCTTGGTGAAGGCCTTCGCGACGCGCTGGATCCTCGACTCAAGAAATGATCAGTGCAAGAGCACTTCGGTAGCGCCCCATCCGTATTTTCTGTACGAGGCGTCGTGATAACGCAAGCCGGTATAGTCGTCGAGCATCTTTCCTAGTTCGTATTTCAACTTGCCTGTTCCCACTCCGTGGATGAACACCACTTTGAGAAGTTTTTTCGCGATGGCCTTTTCCAGCATTCTTCGCGCGTGTGATAATTGCACTTCGAGTATCTGCGAGTTGTTCATTCCCCGGGTATGGTCCGCCAACTCCTCAATATGAAGGTCCACCTCCATTTCCAAAAGATTGTTGCTGGTACGTGACCCTGCCGGTGTTTTGCTCTTTTTCTTTTTGTCGATGGTATGTTTCACGGTATGAACAACCGCCTTGCCTTCCTTTTTGCTGAGAGCGCCCTGCTCGGCGGGCACCAGTTCGTTTAAAGGGTATGGTATCTCAATGCCGTCGCTAAGCAATACTAAGGCTCTTCCTCCTTTCAGTATTTCCAACACCTCGCCCTCCCCTTTTTCATTGAGAAAACGTACCTTATCCCCTATTTTGAATTTAGCGCTCATGAGTTATATGGCCTGCTTTTTGATTTGTGCGGCCGTTTTTCATAACTTTGCCTTAACAATGCCAAAATTGCTAAAAATATTCCCGTTCCTGCTAGTCTTTTTAACGGCTTCGGTAATTCCTTCGTGCAAAAAGGATTATGCCACGCAGCCGTATAAGACACGTAACCTCTTCATCGTAGTGATCGATGGTCCCCGCTATTCAGAGACATGGGGCGATGCCAAGCATGTGTACATTCCCAATTACGTAAGGCTTTCGAAACAGGGAACGGTGTTCACTAATATGTACAACCAGGGGTTTACATACACTACCTGTGGCCATACGGCGCTCACCACCGGTGTTTACCAGAACATCAATAACGGGGGGTACGAATATCCCAAAGAACCCTCTTACCTACAGCATTGGCTCGAAAAAACAGGCAACCCCTCATCCGATGCCTGGGTGATCACTACAAAGGACAAACTGCAAGTGCTGAGCGACTGTGTGAACCCACAATGGAAGAACCGCTATTTGCCCATGACCGATTGCGGTGTAAGCGGCCTGTTCACCGGTTACCGTAACGACTCCACTACTTTCGCCCACATCAAAAAGGTGATCACCGATTTTCATCCCCGCTTGATGTTCGTCAACTTCAAAGAACCCGATGCTTCCGGTCACGCCAACAACTGGAACAAATACCTGCAGGGTATTGTTGATACCGATAAATACATTGGTGAGCTTTGGGACATGCTCCAGGAAAATCCCATTTACCGCGGCAACACCACCCTGTTCGTTACCAACGACCACGGCCGTCACCTTGATGGATGGCTGGATGGTTTTGTTTCGCACGGCGATACCTGCGCGGGCTGCAGGCACATCAACCTTTTGGCTCTTGGCCCCGACTTCAGGCAGGACTGTATTGATGCCACTCCTTACAGCCAGGTTGACATTTGCGCCACGGCCGCTGAACTGATGGGCATTCAAATGCCGGCTTCCACAGGCAAGGTGATGCACACGCTGGTGCTCAAGCAAGTGTCTAAAGACTAAGCACAAGGGCTCCCGAATTTCTTACAGAATAGTACTTCATTCTTTTCTCTTCGCAGAGCTTTATCCATTTTTTCTCCAGCCATCGCGGAACGCTGGAGTCTAACACCAAAAGTTTTGATGAAGTAATAGTTTGCGGATCGCATTTACTCGGATCTCTATTCCCCGATAGGATCAGGATCTTTCGCTCGTTGAAACTTAGCAGGCTTTCCTTCATTTCCCTAAGCTTCGTATTACTAATGCCTTTACGGGTCCAGCGCCCGCGAATGTGATAGTTCATCTTTGCTTTATCGGCAAGCAAGGCTGAGTCGGCAAAAAGAATTGTGCTTTTGCCGATTGTTAGCTCCACCGCAGTGTGCCCGTTAATGTTATAGACCACCAGCTCCTTCTGACGCAGCTCAGCGTCCAGGTGTATTGCTTTGAAGCCGGCCAACAGGACCAACATTAAGAGGCAGGCATATAAGCGGGGTTTATGCGGGACAGAAAGATAAAGAACGAAGGACAACAGTGCTGAATACAAAAGGCAGGTGGATATAATATCGAGATAAACGCCATCGGTTACGGCGTAAGGAAACCCTTCGATGCTCCTCACGCAGGCATTCAGCAGCCAGGCCAGCAGGCCAAGTACTTTTGCCAATAGCCATGAGAGTCCTGGTATTTTCCAGAAGAGCAGCAATGCCATGCCGGCATAGGTAAGCAATGCCGAAAGCGGGATCACCAGCAGGTTGGCGATAAGGAAGTAATTAGGAAATTGATGAAAGTAAAAAAGTCCGAGGGGAAATGTAGCAACCTGGGCGGCGAGCGATACGGAACTCAATTCCCAAAGCCTTCCTAACCAAACTGAACTTGGTTCCCATAATGAACTGATGATGGGATGCAGGTAAAGGATCCCTCCCACGGCAATATACGAGAGCTGGAAGCCGACATCTTTCAGCAGGAATGGATCGATCGCCAACAGGATGAGCGCCGATACCGCCAAGGTATTGAACATTCCCGCGGGATGATCGAAGGCCCTTGCGGCGGCAAGAAAGCTGAACATGGCCGCAGAGCGCAGTACGCTGGGTGAAAGCCCCGTGAGAAATGCGTAGAACCAGAGCAGCAGCAAAAGGAGCCCTGCCCGTATGTAATTTCCATACTTGCGCTTGCCAAGGAATGATAAAAGGAAATTGAACACGATATAAACGATACCCACATGCAAACCCGAAACAGAGAGCACATGCAAGGCGCCGGTGGAAGCATAGGCGCTTAAGATGTCGGCATCCAGTTTATCAGAATACCCCAGCATCAACGCGGCCGTCACCGCGTATTCATCGCCCTTGAGGCCGTTCTGCTGAAGAATGGTCAACAATGTTTCCCGCAGCTGTTTGGCAAGGCGAACAATGGTGTTTCCTTCGTTGCGACCTGTGGTTATCCAATCGTCACTCTTAATAAAGGCCTGGTGATAAATACCATGATCGGCCAGGTATCCCTTATAGTTGAACTCTTCCGGGTTTTGCGGCGGCGGTACATCACTGAAACGGGCCTGTATTAGCAATGCATCTCCGTAGCGGATAGCCGATGACAGACTATCCTTCCTGAAATAGAACATGGCCTTGCCCGAAACAGGCTGCCACTGATCGTTTACTTTGATGGCTTTGACCTCGGCCTTTAACTTATAGCTTTTGTTCTTCTCAAGGGCTTGTTCGCCCGCAACAACATATACCAGTGTTGCTTCTTTAGCCTTCCGGCTGAAATGATCCTGGGCAAGAATAGAAGTATTCGAAACGGCAATAACAAATCCCGCTGCCAGCAAGCATGCATTGATCATGAGGGCATACACCCAGGCACGGCGGTATTTAAGGCTCAGCCTTCCGGGAAACGCGGCGGCAGCGAATAAGAGGTACGACCAAAAGGGAAAAGCGACATCGACTGGAATCGAAATACCAATTCCTATCCCCGCCGCGAATGGCAGGAGCAGGCGCATAAAGGGAGCCTGGTGGAAATGGTTCAAGGCAAAACAATAAGTTCATTGGGGAAAATTTATTCCTCACGGAAAAATTCGAGCGAGGCAAGATCGACCAGGTGCACGCCCTTGTAATAATAAACAAGAATATCCTTGAAGCTGTAGCCCAGCTTGGTCATGTTCATGGCGCCCTCCTGGCAAAGACCAACGCCATGGCCGTATCCCCTGCCTCGAAATAATACCGAATCAGTTCGCTGCTCAATGGAGAAGTACGTGGACTTCAATTGAAAATCGCCACGGATGGTCTTCAGCGGTATTTTTATGTCCTTGTCCTTAAAATACACCGCCCTGCCCGCCTGTCCGAAGCTAACGGCATTGTTAAAAGAAAGGCTGTCTTCCACAGGATATTTATGTTTAAGCGCCAGGTAGCTCATCCAGTCCTCGGTTGAAATGTTCCTTTTCCATTTCGCGTGCGGCTGGCGTATGCAAAAAGTATCTTTTATCGAGCGGAGATAACTTAGCGGGATCGCCCAAACATCCTCGCAATTCACCGTTTGTCCGCCGCAATTAGAATGAAAGGCTGCCGTAATGAGATTAAGACTCCCGTCAACGATCACCATACCCTTGGTGGCGGCGGTCGACGAAATGATATCAGCATCGGTGGTTCTGCCTCTGTAATACTGGCAATGCACCAGGTCGCAAAGCTGGTGGCCCTCCAGTTCATGGCGCCGCACATTGCTCAGCGCGTAAGTACGGCAAAGGATGGACTGAAGCTTATAATATTCATTGGTGGTCACCCCTCCGGCCTCTCCTTCCACTACGCCGGCGATATATCTTTCCAGGTCCACTTTGTTGATCACTTTCATATAGGCCGCGTAAACACTAACTTCCAAATGGTCATCATAGCTCCTTATCCTCCCTGCGGGCACCACCGATTTTATTTTGATGATATTGTTCTTGCCCACACCTGTAAATATCACTTTGGCGAACTTCCCGATCTTCTTCTCGAGGGTTTTCATTACAATGGAATCTCCTTCGAGGATCAGCTGGAAGATATTGGCCTTGGCCGAATCGCTTACAGGCTGCCCGTCAGCCATTATAGCATACTGTCCCGAGATGGGTGAAACGATCAGCGAGCTGAGATTGATATCGCTCAACACACGAATATCCATGGTGCCGGCAATAACCGGGAAAGTTAGTATGGAAGCAAGGGCTGTGATGAAGAACGTTCTCATGCCTTGCCCAGGTGTTGCACGATCAGCTTCGCGGTGTTCTCTGAAGCGCCTCTGCCTCCAAGTTTCTTCTTTAGCTCGGCCAGTTCGCTTTTCATCTTCTCCCTGGCAGGGCCGTCATTCAATATCTTTGCCAGCTCTTTATTCAGGTTGGCAGAATTGAAGTCGGCTTGTATCAGCTCTTTTACCACCTCGCGGTCCATGATAAGGTTTACCAGCGAAATATATTTAACATCAACAAGACGTTTAGCAATGGCAAAGGAGATAGCACCGCCTTTATAACAAACCACTTCCGGAACACCGAAAAGACCAGTTTCAAGCGTTGCTGTACCAGAGGTGACCAAAGCCGCATCGGCCTTCTGCAGCAATGCGTAGGTTTGGCCATATACGATCTGCGCTTTGCTGTTGCCCAATAAGGAAGTATAAAAGTCAGCAGGGATAGATGGCGCTCCCGCAATGATGAACTTGCAATCGGTAAATTCCTTTTGCATCTCCAGCATCACAGGCAGCATTACCGATATTTCCTGGCGGCGGCTGCCTGGCAATAAGGCCACGATACGTTCTCCTTCTTTCACTTCACATTCGAGAGGAACCGGTTTCATCTGTTCGATGGCATCGATGAGCGGATGCCCCACAAAGTCCACCTCCATCCCCATGTCTTTGTAGAAATCTTTTTCGAAAGGCAGGATCACGAACATGCGGTCAACACAGCGTTTGATGGTATGCACCCTCGATTTTTTCCAGGCCCATACCTGGGGAGAGATATAATAGAACACTTTAAAGCCTGCTTGTTTGGAAAACTCGGCGATGCGCAGGTTGAAGCCGGGATAATCCACCAGAATAACAGCATCGGGCTGATAGTCCTCGATATCCTTCTTGCAAAGGCTAATGTTCTTCAGGATGGTACGAAGGTTCATAAGCACTTCAGTGAATCCCATAAAGGCAAGATCACGATAATGTTTTACCAGATCAGCGCCCTCGGCTTTCATAAGGTCGCCTCCCCAGCAGCGGAATTGCGCTGCTGCGTCCTGCTTTTTCATCTCTTTCATGAGATTGGAAGCATGGAGGTCGCCCGAGGCTTCTCCCGCTATGATGTAATACTTCATGCGCCTGTAAAGGAGAGGTATACTATGAAAAAGGCATAACAAAGGGTGGCCGCGATAACTCCCTTCGCTGAACGATTCTTGTTCAGCCAGATGAATATGAAAAAGACAAGCAGGTTGGCAACCAGGCTGAGCTTCAGCACAGGAACATAGATGCCCGTGCGGAGAAGCATGTCAACAAATGACCAGAACTCATTTTCAAAATAGTTGATCATGTAATACACAACAAAACCAATGAATGGCCCGATGATGCCGGCGATGATTCCGAACCACATGCGGTCGAAGTCGAACTTCGGCCTCTCCTCTCCTGATCCTATACCTTGTACTTCCATTTTTTTAATTCTGCTAAAGCGTGATGTGCTGTTAAATCGAACTGCACCGGCACCACCGATACATAATTATTTTCCAGGGCCCACACATCGGTCTCTTTATTTCCTTTCTCAAAATTCTTGAAGATACCTGTGAGCCAGAAATAAGGCTTGCCTCCCGGATCGTGGCGCTCGTCGAGCTCCTCCACCCAGTTGCCCCAGGTTTGGCGGCAGATGCGAATGCCTTTTATTTCATCGAGCTTAAGTTTCGGGATGTTCACATTGAGACAAACTCCCCTTGGTAGGCCATTCTTCAATACATTGTTTGCTATTTCCCTTACAATGGTCTTTGAAGGACCGAAGTCCGCGTCAATAGAATGATCCAAAAGAGAAAAACCTATGGAAGGCACATCCTCCATGGCGCCTTCAATGGCCGCCGACATGGTGCCTGAATACAGCACGCATACCGACATGTTAGAACCATGGTTGATCCCTGACACGCAGAGATCAGGTTTACGTGGAAGTATTTTGTTCACGGCTATCTTCACACAGTCAACAGGCGTTCCGGAACATCCGTATTCCTCCTTCACATTATGAACCTTCGACTTATGGATGCGCAGTGTTGAGTTAATAGTAATAGCATGGCCCATGCCCGACTGGGGCCTGTC
>JANWJV010000007.1 GCA_025451785.1 Bacteroidia bacterium
GTGGTGCCCACTGGAATCGAACCAGTGACACAAGGATTTTCAGTCCTTTGCTCTACCAACTGAGCTAGGGCACCTTTTAGGAGGGGCAAATGTAGGAAAATATTTCAATTATAAGGCTTTATTTACCTTTGTTTTGATGAATGACGGATCGAAAAAGGCACAGCCGCTGTTGCTCTTCTATTTACTGGTAGGATATGTGCTTCTGCAGTTCGGATGGTGGAGCTACCTGATGGTGGAACTTAACAACGAAGTGTACCGCCTTAAGAGCGAGCTCGACCTTCTAACATCGGCCTCACCGGAAGAAGTGATCGCCAAAGGCAATGAACTGGAAAGTATCCTCCATAAGAAATGGCTTATGATCGCCGGCGAAGCCACTGTATTCCTGGTGCTCCTGCTTATAGGTGTGATGCGCGTGCGCGGAACCTTCCGGAAGGAACAAGCCCTGGTGCTCCAGCAAAAGAACTTCCAGCTTTCGGTCACCCACGAACTAAAATCTCCTATCGCGTCGGTAAGATTGCAGCTGGAAACATTGCGCAAACGCAAGCTCGATGAGCAGAAACAAGAAGAGCTCATCACCAATGCCCTGGCGGAGACAGAGCGGCTCAATACCCTGGTGGAGAACATCCTGCTTGCCGCGAGCATCGACAACAGCAACCATCATCTCAAGATGGAGATGGTCGATCTCTCCGCATTCGTAAAGGATATTACAAGCAAGGCCCGGCAAAGCCTGCAGCCTTCGCAAAAAATATCGGAGAAGATAGAAGAGGGCATCCGCTGCCTGGCCGACAGAAATACTTTTCCCTCTATCCTCCTCAACCTGCTGGAGAACGCGGTAAAGTATTCACCATCCGGATCTGAGATAAAAGTAGGCCTGCGCAAAAATGGAGGCAAAATACATCTTTCGGTTTCCGACGAGGGCGGTGGCATTCCCGTAACAGAGCGCGAAGCTGTCTTCCGGAAATTCTACCGCGTTGGCAACGAAGAAACGAGAAGCGCCAAAGGGACAGGGCTTGGTCTGTACATTGTAAGATACCTTGTAGAAAAACACCGCGGCAGCATAAGCGTAAGCGACAACGCTCCGAAAGGAAGTACTTTTGAGATCACCTTTTCACATGAGTAAGAAAGCGGCATTGATCATACTCGACGGATGGGGCATCGGCAACAAGAGCGTGTCGGATGCCATCGCGAACGCGAAGACACCATTCGTTGATTCACTGTACAAACGATATCCTCACTCTACGCTCAGAACCTATGGCGAAAATGTTGGTTTGCCCGAAGGACAGATGGGTAATTCGGAAGTAGGGCACATGAACATAGGTGCAGGCCGCGTGGTATACCAGGACTTCGCGAAGATCAACAAAGAGATACGCGAGCGCGGCTTCGATAAGCAAACTATATTGCAGGAAGCGATCAATTACGCGAAAGAAAACAACAAGGCTTTGCATTTCATGGGTTTGTTATCTGACGGCGGAGTTCATTCGCACCAGCAACACCTCTACCGCCTTTGCGAGATGGCGGCAGCAGCCGGCCTGAAAAATGTTTTCATCCATGTATTTACCGATGGCCGTGATACTGATCCCAAAAGCGGTTTGGGCTTTGTGAAAGAACTGGAAGAGCGCCTGAAGAATTCCACCGGCCGCATCGCCACTGTGGTGGGGCGCTATTATGCCATGGACCGCGACAAACGCTGGGAGCGTGTGAAGCTGGCCTATGACCTGCTGGTAAAGGGAGAAGGAAAAAAGGCAAAGAGCGCCGCTGAAGCGATAAACGCTTCCTATGCTGAAGATATTACTGACGAATTCATCAAGCCGGTGCTGATCGAAGGTGTAAACGGTCAACTATCAGCAGGCGACGCTGTGGTGTGTTATAACTTCCGCACCGACCGCTGCCGCGAGATCACACAGGTGCTTACACAAAAAGACATGCCGGAGCATGGAATGAAGACCCTGCCCCTGCACTATGTGACTATGACCAATTACGATGACAGCTTCCTTGATGTTCGTGTAGTGTATGATAAGGACAACCTGAAGAATACACTCGGCGAAGTGCTGGCTGACGCGGGCAAGAAACAGATCAGGATATCAGAGACAGAAAAATATCCGCACGTTACCTTCTTCTTTTCAGGAGGAAGGGAGGAAGTATTCGAGGGCGAGAAGCGTATCCTCATCCCCTCCCCTAAAGTAGCCACCTACGACCTTCAGCCCGAGATGAGCGCACCGCTGGTGACTGAAGCCATTGTAGCTGAACTAAAAAAAGGGGAAGCGGATTTTGTTTGCCTCAACTTCGCCAATCCCGATATGGTAGGGCATACCGGTGTTTACAAGGCGGTGGTCAAAGCGCTTGAGACGGTTGACGGCTGCCTGCAAAAGGTGTTGGAAGCCGGTTTACAGAGCGGCTACTCCTTCATCATCATCGCCGATCACGGCAATGCTGACTTTATGATCAATGCTGACGGCTCTCCCAACACCGCGCACACTACTAACCCTGTACCGGTCATCCTCATCGACAAAGACCACAAAAAGATAAAGGAAGGAAAGCTGGCCGACATCGCGCCAACCATCCTTAAGATAATGGGTCTTAGTGTTCCGAAGGAAATGGACGGGGAAGTACTGATCTGATCTTATTCGATCAGCAGCTTGCCTCTTGCCAGGGGCGTATCACCCGCAACGATCGTATAGAAATACATCCCTGAAGGGAGCTCTCCTTTTTCGAACTGCAGTTCTCCTGTATTCTGTTGGTCGGTCATGAGCTTCACTTCACGGCCAAGACAGTCGACGAGGATAAAACTTACCAGTTCATCAGCCTGCGCCTCGTTAAGGTAACGTACAGTAGCATGGCCGGAAACAGGATTAGGGAACACAGCAGATTCAGCAATGGGAATGTTCTCACTGAAACCGGTGCCCACATCCCAGCGGGCCACATGCCTCGCGAAAGTTCCGCCGGCTGTAGTGAACATGCCGCCGGCAAACATACCACCCTGAAAAGAAGCCAGGCAGGATACGTAATTGTTCATGCCTGTGCCCAGCGCCGACCATGCGGAGCCGTCCCATTTGGCGATACGAGCGGCACCGTTTCCACCCGCCTGAGTGAACGTGCCACCCGCGTACAGTTCGTTCGCATGTACAGTAAGCGCTGAAACGTTGTTATTCGTACCGGTACCCACCGCCGACCAGGCACTGCCGTTCCATTTAGCAATATAGGTTGCGGCGTTACCACCGGCCTGCGTAAAAGTACCTCCGGCATACAAGTTGCCGTTATAGGAGTAAAGCGCGTATACATCGTTGTTCGTGCCGGTACCGAGCGCTGCCCAGGTGCTGCCGTTCCACTTGGCCACCTTTGCAGCGGCGCCTCCTCCTGCCGTGGTAAACCAGCCACCAGCATACAGTTCATTGTTGTGAACCGTGAGGGCATACACGGCATTGTTCATTCCTGTACCCACCGCCGACCAGGAGGTACCGTTCCAGCGGGCGATGCGCGCAGCTGATGTTGAGCCAGCAATAGTAAAGAAACCTCCCGCATACAATTCGTTGTTGTAAACAGCCAGGCAGTTCACCTGGTTGTTCATGCCTGTGCCTACCGCCGACCAGGCGCTGCCATTCCATTTGGCAATATACGTGGCAGCATTACCGCCTGCTATGTTAAATACACCGCCAAGGTATAGGTCATTGTTATAAATGGCAAGTGCATAGGCATTGTTATTCGTGCCCGATCCAAGCGCTGACCAGGTGCTGCCGTTCCATTTCGCAACACGGCTAGCACTACCTCCACCCGCGAGGGTAAAATTACCTGCCGCATATAACAGCCCGTTGGCCGAATCGGCCTTGAAGCCATAAGTAATGGTATCGGTGCCGTTATTCCCAACAGCTGACCACGACTGGGCAGCGGCCGCATTAAGAATAACAAGAGCGGCGAGTAGTGTAAGGGATCTTTTCATCAGCTAATTGTTGATTTATACTAATTTACAAAAAATCCTCAACTGAATCGGATCGCCTTCACGGGCGTGATCCTTGAAACGATAAAGCTGGGGATCACGAGCATGAACAAGCAGGCCAGGAGCGTACCCGCGTTCAAGAGGAGGATATGCAAAGGCTCCATATTAATGGGCACTACCGAAATGTAATAGGTCTCTTGCGGAAGTGTAAATATCCCAAACTGTTTCTGGAAAAGACAGAGCGCGATGCCCGCGATATTTCCCCAGAGCAAACCCTTGCCGATCATGAATGCCGCGTTGTAGAGGAATATCTTCTGGATGCCCCCATTGCTAGAGCCCAGTGCTTTGAGTATACCTATCATATTGGTACGCTCAAGAATGATAATGAGCAGCGCCGAGATCATATTGATGCCTGCCACCAGGATCATCAGCGAGATCACTACTATCGCGTTCACGTCCTGCAGGTCGAGCCAGGTAAAAATGGTGGAGTTCGTTTGGCGGATGGTTTGCGCGCTGAGCTCCTGCCCTATCTCTTCATTAACGATCTCACCCATCTTATCGATCTTCGTATAATCGTCGATGCTCACTTCAAAGCCTCCCACCTGGTCGCGGGTCCAGTAGTTCAGCTTCTGTATCTGCGCAATATCCACCAGCGCCACTTTCTTATCGTACTCTTCGAAACCTGTTTCGTAAATACCGCTAATGTAAAAGTCCTTCACACGTTGCTCGTATTCAGGAGCCGCATCCTCTTCCGCCTCCTTTTTCTTCGTCACAAAATAGATCAGCAGTTTGTCGCCGGTCTTCAGGTCGAGCCTGGCCGCCATCACTTTTGAAAGCACAATACTTTTGGAAGTACCTGTATCAGTTACGCTGAACGCTTCTCCTTCCTTAAGGTTCTTCTTTATAAAGCTCCAGTCGAAATCGCTGCCCACTCCTTTCAGAAGAACACCTTCATTCTCTTTTTTGGTTTTGAGCAAGCCGTTCTTGGTGGCGTATACCTGGATGTGCTTGATGCCCGGCTTCTCTTCGATGGAAGGATAGAAGGACTGCTTGCGGCTCACCGGTGTAGGCTCCAGGGAGGTATTGGAATCGTAATTGGTTATTTGAATATTAGAGCCGAAACCGATAACTTTGTCACGTATCTCATTTTGAAATCCAGTCACTATCGCAACAGTAAGTATCATTACAACAAGGCCCAGTGATATTCCCAGGACAGCAATACGCACGATCGGTTTCGACATGCGGTTGCTCGCATTCTTACCTGAAAGGATCCTGGTAGCAATAAAAAGCTCTGTGTTCATTCCCCGAACGGTTCGTATTGCAAATGTAGCACTTCTCACGGCAACCCTTTTGCTGCAGGCTCCTGCCTTCGCGCAGATCAAAGAGATCAGGCGCAGCGATAAGGCCAGCGGCAGCATCAAGACCGGCGCCGACCGGACCGAAGAATATCTTCCGCTGTTGAAAGGCAAGGCGGTGGCGGTAGTTGCCAATCCCACCTCGGTGATCGGCAAGACCCACCTCGTAGACAGCCTTCTCCGATCGGGCATCACCATTAAAAAAGTGTTTTGTCCCGAGCATGGCTTCAGAGGCGATAACGACGCGGGGGAGAATGTGAAGAGCTACAAGGACAAAAAAACGGGACTTACCATTATCTCCCTTTACGGAAAGAACCACAAGCCCCTGCCGGCCGACCTCAAAGATGTACAAACAGTGATATTCGATATACAGGATGTGGGCGTACGTTTTTATACTTATATATCCACGCTCAACTATGTGATGGAGGCCTGCGCTGAGAACAACAAGCCGCTCATCGTGCTCGACCGGCCCAACCCGAACGGGTTCTATGTTGACGGCCCGGTGCTTGAAGACAAGTACAAGTCATTTGTAGGGCTTAACCCGGTGCCTATCGTATACGGCATGACCGTGGGTGAGTACGCGCGCATGCTGAACGGTGAAGGCTGGCTAAAAGGCGGCGTGAAATGCGACCTGCGCATCATTACTGTGCGTGGTTACACCCATTCCGACTATTACAACCTGCCGGTGAAGCCCTCTCCCAATCTTCCGAACATGGGCTCGGTATATCTGTATCCTTCGTTGTGCCTGTTCGAAGGAACGGTGATAAGTGTTGGGCGCGGTACCGAGGCTCCCTTTGAGATGATAGGCCATCCTAAACTTACCAATGCACCTTTTAAGTTCACACCTAAAAGCATTCCCGGCGCAAGCAAAAATCCTCCTTACGAAGGACAGGTTTGCCAAGGATATGACCTCCGCAACTTCGGCGATATGTACATCAAGAACTTCGGCAAGCTGTACCTCTTCTGGTTGCAGGGCACCTACAAGAACATGCCTGACAAGGCCGCCTATTTCAATGAGTATTTTTTCTCCCTTACAGGAACTGCAACACTCAAGCAGCAGATCGTTGAAGGCAAGAGCGAAGAAGATATCCGGAGATCATGGGAGCCTGGCCTGAAGAAGTTCAAGGAGATCCGTAAGAAATACCTCCTTTATCAGGATTTTGAGTAGCCCCTCGACTCCGCTCGGGGTGACAAATTATTTCGCCAGCTCTTTTTCTTTCACCTTCCGACCAGGATAAACTTTCAGAGCCTCATCGAGGCAAAGCATGGCATTATTAAGGTCATCGAGGTTGAGCACGTAGGCAATGCGTACCTCGTCGGTACCCGCGCCGGGGGTGGAATAAAAACCCGTGGCGGGGGCCAGCATCACCGTTTGCTCTTTATAGTTGAACGACTCGAGAAGCCACTGGCAAAATTTATCGGCATTGTCTATGGGAAGGCGAGCGATGCAGTAGAACGCGCCACCGGGATTGGGGCAAAATACACCTTCCATTTTATTAAGCGCGGTGATAACAAAATCACGGCGCGCCACATATTCCTTTTTCACCTTGTCGAAATAGGACTGCGGTGTATCAATGGCCGCTTCAGCAGCCACCTGCCCGAAGGTAGGCGGGCTTAGTCGTGCCTGCGCGAACTTAAGGGCCGCCTCCATCACCTCTTTGTTCTTCGAGATCATGGCGCCAATGCGTGCGCCGCAGGCACTGTAACGTTTGGAAACAGAATCGAGCAGCACCACGTTCTTGTCGAGGCCGCCGAGATGCATTACTGAAACATATTCCCTGTTGTCGTAACAAAACTCGCGGTACACTTCGTCGGAGAACAGGAAGAGATCATGCTTAAGCACCAGTTCCTTGAGCGACTCCAGTTCCTGGCGTGAATAAAGATAGCCGGTGGGATTGCCGGGATTGCAGATCATGATCGCCCTTGTTTTGGGCGTGATGAGCTTTTCAAATTCGCTGATGGGAGGCAGTGCGAAACCGCTTTCGATATAAGAGCGGATAGGCCTCACCTTCACGCCGGCTTGTTCAGAGAAACCATTATAATTAGCGTAAAATGGTTCAGGAATGATCATCTCATCCCCCGGGTTGAGGCAGGTCATCATGGCGATCTCGATGGCTTCGGAGCCGCCGGTGGTCACCATGATATCAGTATAATCGAGCGCTATGTTGTATTTCTGATAATAGCCTACCAGCTTTTTGCGGTAACTTTCAATGCCTGCACTGTGGCTGTACTCCACCACTTTAGGGGCGAAGTTACGGATGGCATTCAGCATAGTATCGGGAGTCTCTATATCGGGCTGGCCGATGTTGAGATGGTAAACCTTGCGCCCTTGTTTCTTTGCTTTCTCAGCAAAAGGAACCAGCTTCCTTATGGGGGAAGCGGGCATGTTATTGGCTCTAGAGGATACCGAGGGCATCTGTCCGGGATTGGTTGATCAAAATTAAGATTTAGGAATTACCCGGACTTATTTTTTACTCTTTCTTTTTCAGGACAACACCTTTAAAGCGGAGCACGGTATTGCCGCCCGCATTAGAAATAATGGTGATGGTGCGTTCCTGACGGTCGATGGCGCTCTTACTATCGAAAGCGACCTTAATGCTCGACTTTTCGCCGGGTTTAACAGGTTGTGAAGGAAGGGTGACCTTGGTGCAGCTGCACTCTACTTTAGAGTCGGAGATCACGAGAGGCTCGGTGCCTGTGTTCTCGAATTTGTACTCGAAGTTGGCGATCTCGCCCTGGCGGATCATCCCAAAATTGTGCTTGGTATCTTCAAAATTGAATTTAGCGCCTGCGCCCTGGAATCCCAGGGTCAGCAGGCACAAAAATCCAAAGCATAGTATACAAACACTTTTTTTCAAAAAGGTTTACTTAGGTGAAGTAGCGTTAACCTTCGGTGCAGGAGCTGTTGCTTTCGGAACTACTTGTCCGCCAGGAGTCACTGCGGTGTTGTTAGCAGGAGCTACGGGCACGTTAGCAGGTGCTGGAGCTACTGTACCGGTAGGATTGGCCGGAGCCGGATCGGGCTTCACAACGCCTTTGATCCTCACCACGGAGGGAGAGTTCTTAGCGTTAGAAGTAACGGTTACGGTTTTTTCGAAAGCGCCAACACGGTCGGTAGCATAGTGTACTTTGATCTCACCACCTTCGCCCGGCTTGAAAAGCTGCTGGGTAGGAGCGGTAGGAACTGTACATCCGCAAGAGCCGTGCGCTTCGCTGATGATAAGAGGTTCTTTTCCTGTGTTCTTGAACTTGAAAACACGATCGCCGTTAGCGTTGTGCTCAATGGTTCCGTAATCAAGAACAGTGGTCTCGAAGGTGATCTCAGGAGCATTGGGATTGGGAGGAATTGCGCCTGTAACATCCTGGGCTTGCGCTGTGTTGACGAGCGCAAGGCAGGCCATCGCACCGAAAAGTAAAATTGATTTTTTCATAGCTGTGGATTTTTTGGATTTATTGTTTTTATTTATTGTTCTTAGTTCTGGTTCTCAATAGGCCCGTTCGATTTCTTGGTCGGGAACGGTTCCTCGGCGGGCGTCGCTTCCACTTTACCTTTTATGGTAATGATCTTGGAAGAGGTTTTGGCGTTGGAAGTAATGGTGACCGACTTGGCGAAGGCGCCAACGATATTGGTGTTATAGCTTACGGTAATGGTACCTGATTCACCCGGCTTAAAAGGTTTGTTGAGAGGTGCTTCGGGAACGGTACATCCACAGGAAGCACTGGCGGCCGTAATAATGAGAGGCTCTTTGCCTGTGTTCTTGAACTTGAAGATATAAGCGCCGGGAGAGCCCTGCTTGATGACCCCGTAATCATAGCCGTCCTTTTCAAAAGCTATTTCGGCGGCATTGGGATTGGGGGTTGATTGCGCTGTTGGTACGCTGTTTATCACCGGCTGTGCAAACAGCAGGGAACCTGCCATGAGGCCCAGGAAAGTTGTAGCTATTGTTCTTTTTGTTTTCATTCGTATAAACCGGGTAACAAATATATTAATTTATTATTTCTTTTCCGGGCGGTTTACAGCGAAAATCATGCCATTTTCGGCATTTTTCCTAGATTATTTTCTTTAGCTTTGCCTTCCCCTGCCCCAAATGGGATCTGCTTCGGCAGGAAGGGGGAACCTTTCGATATAACTGAGCAATGATGCGATACAAAAAAAGCGGGTTTAGGTCCCGTTTTCCGCTCTAACCCCATGGAGATCCCCAAAACATACGACCCACGGTCAACGGAAGACAAATGGTATGCCTACTGGCTCAGCCACAAGCTCTTCCGTTCGGTACCCGATAAGCGCGAGCCTTATACTATTGTGATCCCCCCTCCCAATGTAACAGGGGTGCTTCACATGGGCCATATGCTTAACAATACCATTCAGGATGTGCTCATCCGCAGGGCCCGTATGCTTGGCAAGAACGCCTGCTGGGTGCCCGGCACCGACCACGCTTCCATCGCCACCGAAGCCAGGGTGGTAGCCATGCTGAAAGAAAAAGGCATTAAGAAGACCGACCTCAGCCGTGAGCAGTTCCTGGAATACGCCTGGGAATGGAAAAAAAAATACGGCGGCATCATCCTCAAGCAGCTCGAAAAACTGGGCGCCTCGGTTGACTGGGACCGCACCCGCTTTACCATGGACGAGGACATGAGCGAGGCGGTGATCAACGTGTTCATCGACCTTTACAACAAAGGACATATCTACCGCGGCGTGCGCATGGTAAACTGGGACCCCCAGGGGCTCACCGCGCTTTCGGATGAAGAAGTTATTTATAAAGAAGTAAGCTCTAAGCTGTATTATGTAAAGTACAAACTGGAAGGAGGCAATGACGAATGGATCACCATTGCCACTACACGTCCGGAAACCATTTTGGGCGATACGGCCGTTTGTGTTCACCCTGCCGATGAAAGGTATAAGCATCTCAAAGGCCGCTGCTGCATCATACCTATTGTGAACCGCAGCGTGCCCATCATCTTCGACGAGTACATCACCATGGAGTTCGGTACCGGCGCCTTAAAAGTAACTCCCGCACACGACATCAACGACTACAACCTGGGCATCAAGCATGGGCTGGAGATCATTGATACCATCGCGCCCGACGGCAAGATGAGCGCCGCCGCGAAGTTCTACGTAGGCGAAGACCGTTTCGCGGTACGCAAGAAGATCGCCAAGGATCTGGAAGACATGGGGCAGATCGTGAAGGTGGAAGATATTCAAAACAAAGTAGGCCGCTCTGAAAGGACCGACGCGGTGATAGAGCCCAAGCTGAGCATGCAGTGGTTCCTCAAGATGGAGGAGATCAGCAAGCCCGCCCTTGAAAATGTTCTGAACGGAAACGTAAGACTTATTCCCGATAAGTTCATCAACACCTATAAGCACTGGATGGAGAACGTGCACGACTGGTGCATCTCGCGTCAATTGTGGTGGGGACAACGCATTCCGGCATGGTATGATGATAAGGGAAATTTTGTGGTGGCGAAGACACACGAAGAGGCGCTCGCGAAGTATAACGTCAAACATCAAACGTCAAACGTCGAACAATTGAAGCAGGACGAAGATGTAGTAGACACCTGGTTCAGCGCATGGCTGTGGCCTATCAGCGTATTCGACCCCAAAGTGTTCGGAGCCGACAAGAGCTACAAAGGCAACGACGACATCAATTACTATTATCCCACCAATGATCTTGTTACCGCTCCGGAGATCCTTTTCTTTTGGGTGGCGCGCATGATCATTTCGGGATACGAGTACAAACAGGAAAAACCTTTCAGCAATGTTTACCTCACTGGCATCGTACGCGATAAGCAAGGCAGGAAGATGAGCAAATCGCTGGGCAATTCACCTGACCCTATCGAGCTGATGGAGAAGTACGGGGCTGACGGTGTTCGCGTGGGCATGCTCTTATGCTCTCCTGCCGGCAACGATCTTCCCTTTGACGAATCGTATTGTGAGCAGGGAAGGAATTTCTCCAATAAGATATGGAACGCTTTCCGCCTTGTGGCTGGATGGCAGGTAGATGACAAAGCACAACAGCCGGAAGCGAACAAAACAGCTTGCCAGTGGTTCGATTCCAAACTGAGCGCCGAGCTGGAGAACATCAACGACCTGTATTCAAAATACCGCATTTCGGAAGCGTTGATGGCCAGCTACAAACTGGTGTGGGATGATTTCTGCGCCTGGTACCTTGAGATGATCAAGCCGGAGTTTGTCGACGGCGTTTCGAAGCCTATCGATAAGTCCACCTATGAAACCACCATCGCTTATTTTGAAAAGATATTGAAGGTGCTTCATCCCTTTATGCCCTTCATCACCGAAGAGATATGGTCGCTCATTAGAAAAAGGGCGGAGAAGGACTGCGTGATGATATCGCAATGGCCCGCTGCCGCAGCGAGGGACGAAAAACTGCTTTTGGTAGTTGAAACACTTAAGGAACTGGTAGCCGCTATCCGTAACCTTCGTCAGCAAAAGAACATTTCCCCCAAGGAAAAACTGGAAGTACATGAAGTGGGTGATACCAACCGCAAGGCTTGCCGCCTCGACGCGCTGGCGATAAAGCTCGCGAACCTCAGCGAATACAAATACACTTCGGCAAAACTTGAGGGTGCCTACAGCATTAACATCGGTACACTTGAATTTTATGTTCCGCTTTCGCAGAATATCAACGTGGCGGAAGAAAAGGAGCGCCTGCTGAAGGACCTCGACTATCAAAAAGGCTTTCTTGTTTCGGTACAGAAAAAGCTCGCCAACGAACGCTTTGTTCAGAATGCCAAGCCGGAAGTGATAGCGGTAGAGAAAAAGAAAGAGGCTGACGCGGAAGCGAAGATCAAGACAATAGAAGAGCAGTTGGCCGCGCTAAAATAAGTTAACGCTGATTTTGCTTCTCCCCTACTCCTTGCTTTTTATCCTTAGGTTTCGCGATGCGAAAAAGTGTTTCCTCAATGGCAGGGGGACTGGCCGAAGGGGCTTTCTGGATAAAATAACCTTTGTCGTCAACTAAAAAATACGTGGGCACCATTCGTATCTCATACGTTTGGAGCAGCGACTCATCATCACAATACAATTGCGTCCAATCATATTTAGGGTTCTTGGCAAGAAAGGCCTTCATCTCCTCTTTTGTTTTGTCGGTGCAAATGCTAACAAACACGATCTTATTGCCGTACTTCTTCCGGTAGTCCTGCATCAATTTCATTTCCTGCAGGCAGGTGTTGTTGGCGCTCGACCAGAAATTGAAATACACATGCTTCCCTTTAAAGCCTGACAGCTTCACTTCTTTCCCCTGAAGGTCCTTCAGTACGATCTCAGGTGCTTTTTTGCCGGCAACGATCCTCGGAAATACAGCCAGCATGTTTTCCGCGATCTTGCGGTGCTCCTGCACCTTTCCTTTTGCGCCTATCTCTTCAAGGATAGTGATGATTCCTTCGGTACTGTAGCGGCCTGAATAATAGAATTCCCAAAGGCCCTTTAGCAGCACCAGCTCACGCAGGGTATCGTTCTTCAGCTGTTTATCGAGGGCCATTGTTTCCATCATAGCAGCATACTCCGGTTTGCCATTTACGATGGAAGGGATCCTTGCCCCGGCATCGGTAAGCGTAAATTCCTGCAAGCGCCCTTTAAAGAACTCATTGAAAAAGTTCATGTATTCCAGGTTATCGTAATAAATGGGTCTTGAAACAAGATAATCGCGCGCGATGTTGTTGGAGCCGCGGCCGAAGGTGTTCTCTTCAATGGCAGCGATGGCGTATTCAACATGCGTATGGAAATAAGGCTTGCGAACCTTTACATAGTGTTCTTTGATGGCGAGCTTAAAGGAATCCATCTTCGCCCTAGAGCGCTTGGCGATGAAGTACTGGTAATAACGGCTCCAGAACTTATCGAACTGCCGGTTATAATCGATGATCAGCGCGTTGATGTCGAGAGAGTCTTTAAGATAGAACTCAAGGTTCACATTGTATTCGGGCCTGCTGGAGGAAGCGGAAGTGCTGTCGGAAACAGGCGGAACGTACAAGGTATATAACCCGCCAGGCTCCGCGAAGAAATTGCCCTTTACGTTACCTATCTTAAGGAACAACGGACGGATGTGATCAAGCGTAACATCCAGGTTAAAGTTGCCGGCAGTATCGAGCGTTGCCTTGCCCAATGATCTTTCACGGAAAGTGATAAGGTCGGTATAGGTATATACGGTGAGCTCCTTTCCGCGATAGGAATTTCCATTGCCCCTTATCTGCGTCTTTTGCGCGGAGAGGTTCTGAACAAATAAAACAAGAGAAAAAACGAGCGCGGCGATCCTCATTTGAGGTCCACCCCCCGGGGGACGAAGGCAGAAGCGTTCCCTTTGTTCCGGATAATATCCCTGATGATAGTTGAACTGATGGCGGAGTATTCCGGCAGCGAAAGGATGAAAACGGTCTCGGTCTCGGAGGCCATGGCCCTGTTCATTTGCGCAATGCCCCGCTCGAACTCAAAATCGGCGGAGGTGCGCAGGCCCCGGAGTATATAGTTGGCTTTTATCTTTTTGCAGAAATCGATGGTAAGACCTTCGTAGGTCTCGATCCTCACCTTTTTTTCGCCGGCAAATGTTTTGGCGATCCATTCCTTGCGTTTTTCGATCGGGAAGAAATAGTTCTTGGTGGAGTTGATACCGATGGCGATCACCAGCTCATCGAACAAAGGCAGGGCGCGGCGGATCACCGACTCATGGCCGATGGTGATGGGATCGAAGGAACCCGGGAATACCGCTATCTTACTGCTCATTTGTTTGCTTTTTACCGAAAATACTAAAATTTATCTTGCCGTACTCCCGCCTCTCCAAAAAGTGTTCCTCCTTTGAAAGCGAGGTGCGCGAAGAGTGTTCTATGATAAGCATACCACCCTCCTCCAGCAATCCTTTTTCAAACACCAGCGCGCGCAATCCAGGATAATTGTCGTACTCAAAAGGCGGGTCCGCAAAAATGAGGTCATACCGCCCGGTGGTATTTTTAAGGAACGCTGTGGCCTCCCCTTTTATTGCATGGATCGCCTCCAGCTTTATTGTTTCCGCCGTTTTCTTTATAAAGGCTACACAGTTATAGTGGCTGTCAACAGCTGTTACCGCGGCGGCTCCGCGGGAGGCAAACTCATAGGCGATGCTGCCTATTCCGCTGAACAGGTCCAGCACCTTCAACCCTTCAAAATCAATGCGGTTGTTCAGCACGTTGAACAATCCTTCCTTCGCAAAATCGGTGGTAGGGCGCACCGGCAAGTTCTTCGGCGCTATGATGTTCCTTCCCTTATGACTCCCGCTGATGATCCTCATTTGGCCTGGCAAAGGAGGCTGTAATAAAAGTGCGCCGGAGCCTCGTTAAGCTTGTAGCTGTAGGTAAAACCTTCGGGGCGCTCGCCGAACTTCAGGTTCCGGATGTATTTATAAACAACATTGTAAAGCGTGGAGTTCTTCTCCACTTCACCCAGCAGCACCAGGTCAATGTTCTCGGGGTTGAGCTTAAGCTGCTCACAAACAAAGAGCAGGTAATAGATAAAATCCTCACTGGTTTGGTGACGAAAGGAATTGAAGAACAGCATGGAGGCGCCTTCCATCACCAGCACTTCAAAATGAGAGGCCTGCACATGCACAATAGCGCGCTTGCCGGGCTGGTTCTTATATTTCCCCAAAAGACTATCGATGATGGCCGATGAACTGTGGTGCAGCTCAGCGCCGGGAAATAACTCGCCGATCTTTGCCTGCAGGCTCTTAGGCATCGCGAACAAGTTCTTGGCGCCAAGGCCTTTCAGGTTGTCAACCAATGTGATCTCATCGCCTTCAAGGGTGTGATTGAACTTCATGAAGTTCTCCTTATCGCCGTTCTCAAATAAGGGAGCAGGTATAAGCGTTGACTTGGCACCATCGAATGCCACGATCGTTCTTTTGAACTTCTCGTTCAGGAACTTACTTTGCTTCACGAGGTTCCCCAGCGTATCGCAAAGCGAAGAATAGTTATAGATGTTCAAAAAGGAATAGGACTCCAGCAACAGGTATTTGTTCTTTCCCGGGTCAAGGATGCAATAGGAAAGTCCGTCCATTCCCAGCAATACTGCAAGCTGGTAAGTACCCGAAAGTGCCGCGTCGTACGCTTCGTCGGTATAACTTGCGGTCAGAGAGACCTGGTTCTTTACTTCAGGGCTCATGGATTGCTGTTCTTAAGACGTTCCCACTCCTGAACGATATTCTGCTCGTACGCAAAGCCAAGCTGGCCGGCTTTCTGCGCGTCGGCAATTGCCTTACTGTATTCTTTCTTTGCCGCGTAAACAAGGGCGCGGAAATAGTAGATCTTGCCGTTGCTTGGATTCTTTTCTATAGAGAGGTTATATTTCGATATCGCGGTATCAAACTCTCCCTTCTTGAAATAAGCAACGCCCATGTTGTTGAGGGCATCAATACGCTCGGGGTCGATGCGCAGCACGCGTTTGAAATCGCTGATGCCCTGGTCGTACTTATTATAGATATCGGTATACATGCTGCCCCGGTTCAAAAAGGTTTGCGGTTCAGTGGTATCGAGCCTTACTGAAGTTGTGTAGTCAGCCATGGCCAGGTCGTACATCTTTTGCCGTTCATACGAAAGCCCGCGATTCATGTATAGCCTGCCGTACGTAGAGTCGAGCGATATGCCTTTGTTGAAATCGGTAATGGCCTCGGCGTATTTCCCAAATTCATTGTACATATAGCCGCGGTTGTTGTAGGGTATCTTGTTGTCAGGATATTTTTCGATGACATCGCTCCAGAAGCTCACCGAATCCTTCCAGGCGGGAATGCGGCCGAAGGTAACTACGCAAAGGATGCCGATGAATGCCAGCGCCACATATTGCGCTGATGACTTGAGGCCGCTTAGGGCCGGGTACCTGGCGGCATTCACCGTCAGGTGACCAATAAGAAAGAACAAGCCGAGGTAGGGTATGTAAGTATACCGTTCGGAAATGATCGTCTCTCCTACCGGCAGGAACTGCAGCACAGGAAAAATGGTGAGCAGGAAAATGAGCAGGCTGCCAACAACGTTCCTGTCGTTCCTCAGTTTCATATACACCAGCACCACCAACCCTATGATGATAATGGGCGCTAGGTAAATGATCATTGGAATATCTTCACCACTCTTAAACGGATACGGATGGTAACCCGAAAGCTTGAAAGGGATGATGGCCTTTACGATGTAAAGCAATAAACCATAATTACCCACAAAGAGGCTGTCGAGAATGGAAAGCTTGAACACGTTCACAGCGGGTGTTGTTTTCTGCGCGATGATGGCGATATAGCCAAATACCAGCGCAAGCGCGAAGAAGGGTATCTTCTCCAGAATGGCCTGGCGGTCGAACTTACGGTGGCGCATGTAATCGATGATCACCAACACCACCGGCAGCGTTACGGCTTGTCCTTTGCTGAGCAGCGAGCCGAGGAAGAACAACAAGGTGAGCGCGAGCTCTTTCATGGAGTTCCCTTTCTCGAGGTAACGCATATAGAACACCAGCGAAAGCAGGTAGAACATTCCGTACAATACATCACGGCGCTCGGCCACCCAGGCCACCGACTCGAGGTGCAGCGGGTGAATACCGAAGAGCAGCGCGGCGATGGCAGCTACCATTACCTGCTTATTGGTAAGCATGTGCACGAACACAAATACCAGGAAGGTGTTTGCCAGGTGAATGAGAAGGGCCGTAACGTGAAAGGTCTTGGGTTGTAACCCTCCTGCTATCTTATAATCAATGGCATAAGAGAATATGGAAAGCGGGCAATAGTTGCCCATGGCGTAGGTGCTGAACATCTTACTGATGTTCTCACCGCTAAGCGCGGTGATGTGTGGATTGCCCAGCACAAAAGTGGGATCATCCCAGTTGAGGAAGTCGGCCGACATGACCTTAAAGAGCACCACGAAGGTGATAAACACCACGCCGATGGCATAAGGCCAGAAGCCGGGAGCGGCAGTACTTTTTTGCGCTCCTCCTCCTTTTTTATTTGCCTGTTTGGCAGCCATGATGGGTGCTTTTTTCGCTCGGGATGGTGTTCAAAACAAAACTACGATTTTTTAATGAACGGGTCGGGCGGGGTGTATCTTTGAGGACCATGCAAGGCACAGAGTTCCGTCAGCATTTTCTCAAGCACTTCGGCCATGAACCTACGGAGGAACAATTGCTTTTGGTCGACAAGCTCTCGCATTTTGTTTGCGGGGGCCATGAGCAGCTGTTCGTATTGAAAGGCTATGCGGGAACAGGTAAGACCAGCCTGGTGAGCGCATTGGTAAAAGCCCTGCCCGCGGCAAAAAAGCAAGCTGTATTGATGGCGCCCACAGGCAGAGCCGCCAAGGTACTCTCGAACTATTCGGGACAGCAGGCCTTCACGATCCATAAGAAGATCTACCGCAGGCTTAGCACGGGCGAAGGCGGAAGCCGTTTTATAGTGCAGCCCAATATCCACCACAATACTTTGTTCATTGTTGACGAAGCCTCCATGATACCGGGACGCGATATTCGATCGGACAACAGTTTGCTCGACGACCTTTTGCAGTATGTATTCTCGGGCATGGGCTGCCGCCTCATTTTTGTTGGCGACAGCGCGCAGCTGCCGCCGGTTGGTTTAGAGCTGAGCCCGGCGCTCGACGCCAAAGCATTGAAGGACTATCATGTTCCCATGGCGGGCATAGAGTTGAAAGATGTTGTACGGCAAGACAAGGAATCGGGCATCCTGGCCAACGCCACTCAGTTGAGAAAGCGCATCGGCACAGGTAAGAAAGAAGTGCCGCAATTTTTCCTGGATGGCTTCAGCGACATCGAACGCATCAGCGGGCTGGAGCTGGAAGACGCGCTTAACGATTCGTACGGAAAGGCGGGCGCCGAAGAGACCATAGTGGTTTGCCGTTCCAACAAGCGCGCGAACATTTATAACCAACAGATACGCGCCCGCATCCGCTGGCAGGAAAGCGAGATATCGGCAGGCGATTACCTTATGGTGGTGAAGAACAATTATTTCTGGCTGCCTCCTGAGTCCTCCGCAGGCTTCATTGCCAACGGCGACACCGCGGAAGTGATGAAACTGACCAACCGTGAAGAGCTCGATGGCTTTGTTTTCACTGACGCCAAACTTCGCCTGGTGGATTACCCCAACGAGCCTGTGCTGGAAACCAAGTTATTGCTGAACACCATTATGGCTGAATCGCCGGCGCTCTCACAAGCTGAGAGCAAACGGTTCTACGAAGTGATAAGCGCCCAATACACCGAGATAACCAACAAGCGCAAACGACTGCAAAAAGTAAAAGAGGATCCCTATTTCAATGCCCTGCAGGTAAAGTTCGCTTACGCGGTGACCTGTCACAAGGCCCAGGGCGGACAATGGAAGAACGTGTTCGTGGAGCAGGGTTATGTTACAGAGGAGATGATCAACAACGATTTCCTGCGGTGGTTATACACCGGCGTTACGAGGGCTACTTCAAAGCTCTACCTCGTGAACTTTAACAAGGAATTTTTCGAATGATCTAGAAGCCTGTCTCCAGCTTCTCGAAGAACTTGCGTACTGCTTTCGGCATCGCGTCGAGCAGCGCGGCGCTCTCAGGGTTATTAGGATCGTACACCAGCTTTTCCTCCTTTTCATCGCGCACCCTTGCGGTGTTGTGCGTTTTTACAACAGCCTTTTGCATGCCACCGGATACCGCGAACTCGAAGAACACTTTGTACACCGTGCGATTATTGATCTTCATATTGGTGGCCTCCATGCCCGTTACTTTTCCTGCGGTGAGGATACCGTTTTGAACCAGGTGCAGGTATTTTTTGTTCACACGCATGGAAATGAGCAGCATGATAATACCTGCGAGCGGGAACATCAGGGGGAAAAGCGCGATCCAGCGGGGGGCGCTGCTGGCTTCCTGCGTTTGCAACACACCGGTAACGGTAAAGGCCATTACGCCGCCAAATACGGCGAAGAAAAGTCCCATGAGGGTGAGCGGGTTACCAAGGAGGATCCGGAACTTTACCCCGCCCGGGATCTGACGGGGAAGGTTAAAGTTGGCCGCTGAGGAAATGGAGCTCCCCATTTACTTGCTCACCGAAAATTTCTCGGTGATGCGCTTATGCTCCGTGCTGATCGTTACAAAATAAACACCGGCAGGCCATGCGGAAGCATCAAGCTTCCATTCCTGGAGGCCGGCATTGAGTGTTCCAATGTCTTCATGAAACACACATTCACCGAGAGTATTTACCACATTCATCTCCGCCTTAGCGGTTTTCTCAAGCGTAAACGAAACGTTTGTATTTCCTGAAACGGGATTAGGATAAATAAGCGCTTTGCCTTTCTCAGCTTGCGCAAGAACTTGTCCGAGGGTAATGCCGGTCCATTTAAATACGCCACCGGTAGTAGAGCTTTGATTGATGCCGCCGGTATAGCCTGTATTGATATCAAGGAACTCGATGAAGGTATGCTGTACTGTATCGATCTGTGTCCAGTTCTGGCCGCCATCGAGACTATACGCTGTGCCACCAAATTTGGAGCCGATGCCATTGCTAGAGGATATCCAGGTATCGGCAGTGCCGGGAACATATTCAATGTCCCATTTTTTCATAGGACCGCTTACAGTGATAGGAGTCCAGGTAACGCCGCCGTCAGTAGTCTTCTTAATGTTGGTGCCAATGCCGATAGAGTCCTTAATAATACCATAGCTCGCGTCTTTCATTGAGATGGCCTGTACCAATTGATAACCTGAATTGGAAACGGTCCAGTTAAGGCCGCCGTCGGTCGACTTGAACACGCGCCCTTTGTTGGTGCCGAACCAGATATCGCTGTTTCCGTTCACAGCATAAACATCGGTATATGCGTACTCGCCGCTCTGGTGAAGAGGGATCTGGGTTACAGGGGTGCGCACCCAGTTGGCGCCGCCGTTGGTGGTAGTATAAATTTCAAAGCCCGCTCCGTTGCCGGTATTGGGGTTAGGATCGCCCACGCAAAAGCCGCGGGTACTACTGAACATGTGTACAAAGTTGGGGAAGCCGGTAGGGCCCATGAACTTGGCCGAATCCTGGCGTGTCCAGGTAGAGCCGCCGTCGGAAGTGCGGAAGATACCGCCGCCGCCGTTGGTGCCGTCGTACATGGCTACCCAGCAATCGTTGGCTGTTACCGCGCAAATATTGGAGAAGTCGAGTCCGCTGGCGCCTGTTACGGTGCCTACTGTCCAGGTACTGCCTCCGTTGGTGGTCACGCTGTAATCCTGTGTGGGAGTGCTGCCGCTGATATAGCTGGTGCACCAGGCATTGCTGGCGTCAACGATACTGTGATAGTAAACGGAGCGGTTGGTAGAGAAGCCGCTGTTCTGCACGGTCCACTGTGCTTGTGACGCGATGCAGGAAAGAACTGATGCGGAAAGGAGTAATAACTTTTTCATGTCAGGTTTTAATTTATTGAGGGTGCAAATATAGATTATTCTTTAACGATGCGGGCCGTATAGCTTCTTGTACCGTTGGCAGAGACCAGGTAAACTCCGGCAGGAAGGCGGCTGATATCGATGCTTACAGGTGAAGAGGCATTCGCTTCCAGTACCGAGGAATATATTTTCTCGCCCAGCATATTAATGATCTCCACTTTCCATTTACCGTTCTCCAACTCCATATAGATAAGATTGGACGTGGGATTGGGAGAAACACTGAGCTTCGCCTTCTCGCTTTTCTGTATCCCTGTACTTGTATTTACCGTTACGCTGGTACATTTAGTACATCCATTCTTATCTGTGATACAAACGGTATACGTGCCAGGTATAAGCCCCGTAGCGGTTTGCAGCGTGGTGCCGTTGCTCCATGAGTAGGAATAACCGGGGGTGCCGCCGCTGCCGGTAGCCGAAGCGCTTCCATTAGGACAACTGCCGCAGGTGGCCGAACTGGAAGAGGTGGGGAGGTTAAGCTGTGTAGGCGAATTAATGGCCACGCCAACAGAATAAGTGTCGCCGCCGGCATCGCGCACGGTAAAAGTATAGCTGCCGGCACAAAGGCCGCTGGCAGTAAGTGTCTTCTGACCGCTGGTCCACGTATACGTATAAGGAGAAGTACCTCCGCTGATGCTTGCCGTAGCGCTGCCGTTGCAGTCGCCGAAGCATTTTACATCGACCACATTAATAATGGTGGCGGATACTTGCTGGGCTCTTGCCGCAAAAGGCAAACCCGCCGCCGCTAAAGCTATGGCGGGTAAACAGGCAATGAACAGGCGGGTAGTTTTTTTCATGCGTTTACAAATTTAAGCTAAGATACGCCATGAGCCGGAATCACGCAAGTGGCGCTCGTTTGCTAAGCAGAAACCATCGTTCAATAAGCAGAAGAGCGCAAATGCATAAAACTTATCCTGCGGTTTGGCGGCCTAATATCTCTTACTTACTTTTATGCTTAAACATTGTGAACATGAAAAGACTTTTACCTGCACTCGCATTATTGGTCGCCACGAACAGCCTCGGACAAGGCTTCGGAACAACAGCTGCCAACTGGCCCATACCCGTGGGCGGCGTTACCAACGGCGGTAATAACTTAGGTTATTTTCTTACGGGACAGACCGTCGCTTCTTCCTACGATATAGGTTCCAAGAACTGGGTGGTGATGGACATCAACGGCGACGCGAAGATGGACCTCGTGATCACTTCCGAAAAAATGTCGAATGGATCAACCACTGTTTACAGCCCTACCAGCACCCCTTATTGGAAAGTGTACCTGGGCACTGGTACTGCATTCTCGTCCACGGTTACTAACTGGTCTATTCCGGCGGGAGGGGCTACCCTGGGAGGAACGAATCTCGGTTTTTATCTTACGGCCATCGTAACAGCCTCTTCCTACGACGTTGGCTCCACCAATTGGGTGGTGATGGATATGAACGGTGATGCGCGCCCTGACCTGGTGATCACTTCCGAAAAAATGTCGAACGGCAATACCACTGTGTACAGTCCCACCAGCAATCCTTACTGGAAAGTGTACCTCAATACCGGAACATCCTTTTCTTCGATCCCTACCAATTGGCTGGTGCCTGTAGGCGGGCAGATCAATGGAGGGACCAACCTCGGTTTTCGTTTCACCGCCAACACCTCAGCCTCTTCCTATGATATAGGCACTACCAACTGGGAGCTATTAGACCTTAACGCCGACAACAGGCCTGACCTGGTGATGTACTCTGAAAAAATGTCGAACGGCAATACCACTGTTTACAGCCCAACCAGCAGCCCTTACTGGAAAATATACCTCAATACCGGCAGTGCCTTTTCATCGTCGGTTACCAATTGGCCGGTACCGGTTGGCGGGCACATCAGCGGCGGGGTGAACCTGGGCTTCCGGTTCACCGCTTCATCATCGGCGCCTTCGTACGATATCGGCACCACCAACTGGGAGCTGGTTGACATGAACGGCGACAAGCGGCCCGACCTATTGGTGTACTCTGAAAAAATGTCGAACGGCAACACCACCATTTACAATCCCACCAGCAGCCCCTACTGGAAGATCTACCAAAATACAGGAACCGGTTTCCAAACTTCATCAAGCAATTGGTCGGTGCCGGTGGGCGGACATATATTCGGGGGAGCGAGCATGGGCTACCGCTACACCGCATCCACTATTGCGGCTTCCTACGACATCGGCTCCACTAACTGGGAGTTAGTAGACATGAACGGTGATGCCAGGCCCGACCTGGTGATCAACTCCGAAAAAATGTCGGGCGGGCTCACCACTATATACAGTCCCAGCAGCAATCCGTACTGGAAAGTGTATTTCAACACCGGCAGCAACTTTGCCGGAGCTTCCAGCAACTGGCCCGTGCCTGTAGGTGGTATTATCAGCGGGGGCAACAACCTGGGATTTTTTCTTCCGTATGCTACCACAGCCACTACCTACGACCTGGGATCGCACAACTTCCAGGTATTTGACATTAACGGCGACACGAAGCCCGACCTGGTGATCACTTCCGAGAAAATGTCGGGCGGCACCACGGTGTATAGTCCCGCCAACAACCCTTACTGGAAAGTATACATCAATACAGGGCTAAGTTCCGTAGCGGAACAAGCAGGCAGCGACTTTAGTGTTTATCCCAACCCTTTCAACGACAGGATAACATTAGAATGCGATAAAGGAACTGCTGTTTTATACAACGTGCTTGGAGCAAAAGCAGGCGAATGGCAGCTTTCAGCAGGCAGCAACGAGATCAAAACAGGGTCGTTGCCGCGAGGCATCTATTTCATAACGATCAATACCGAAACCATATCCTTCAGCAAAAAGCTGGTAAAGGAATAAGAGCTTAAAACTTAGTTTACGGTTAGGGGCTTACATGGAAGCCGTGGTATATTTACACAATAGAAAAAACCACAACATGAAAAAGCTATTAACCATCGCAGGCGCATTTTTTTCGTTCAGTAGTTTCGGGCAAGGCTTCCCCTCCACTCCCATTAACTGGTCAACACCTGTTGGCGGCTATTACATAAGTGGTACGGGCTATGGCTACAACTCCACCTTTCGGAGCACCAATCAAACTGTGTACGCCAACAACCAGAACTGGAGCACCATGGATATGAACGGCGATGGAAAGGCCGACCTCGTGGTTTGCGCACAAGCCAATGTAGATGGTGAAACACCTAAGATATTCAACCCTTCAAGCCCCTATTGGAAGGTTTACCTTGGCAACGGTACCGCTTTCGCTTCAAGTCCTATTAATTGGCCAACACCCGTCGGCGGCATGTATATCAGCGGCGTGAATTATGGATACAATACAACATCGTACAGTACCAATCAAACTGTTTACGCCAATAACCAGAACTGGAGCACCATGGACGTGAATGGCGACAAGAAACCCGACCTCGTGGTGTGCGCGCAAGCCAATGCCGATGGTGAAACGGCGAAGATATTCAACCCTTCAAGCCCTTACTGGAAAGTTTACCTGAATACAGGTTCAGGATTCTCTTCCAGCGTTACCAATTGGTCAACACCTGTCGGCGGTATGTATATCAACGCAGTGAACTACGGTTACAATGCTGCTTCGTACAGCACTAATCAAACTGTTTACGCCAATAACCAGAACTGGAGCACCATGGATATGAATGGCGATAATAAACCCGACCTCGTTGTGTGCGCGCAAGCCAATGCTGATGGTGAAACGGCGAAGATCTTCAGCCCTTCAAGCCCCTACTGGAAAGTGTACCTAAGCACAGGTTCAGGATTCTCTTCCAGCGTTACCAATTGGTCAACACCTGTGGGCGGCATCTACATCAACGCGGTGAACTATGGCTACAACCAAACTTCGTACAGCACTAATCAAACAGTGTACGCCAATAACCAGAACTGGAGCGCTATGGACATGAACGGCGATAACAAGCCTGACCTGGTGGTTTGCGCTCAAGCAAATGTTGATGGAGAAATGGCGAAGATCTTCAGCCCCTCGAGCCCTTACTGGAAGGTTTACATCAATTCAGGTTCGGGATTCTCTTCCAGTGTCACCAATTGGTCAACACCTGTGGGCGGAATATACATCAGCGGAGTAAATTATGGACTCAATTCAACTGCCTATATCGCCAATTTCACTGTTTCCGCCAATTCACAAAACTGGAGCACCCTCGACATGAACGGCGACAATAAACCCGACCTGGTAGTTTGCGCTCAAGCAAATGTTGATGGAGAAATGGCGAAGATCTTCAGCCCCTCGAGCCCTTACTGGAAAGTTTACATCAATTCAGGTTCTGGATTTTCCTCTTCTGTTACCAATTGGTCAACTCCCGTTGGCGGCAAGTACATCAGCGGAGTAAACTATGGGCTCAGTTCAACTGACTATACCGCCTCTTTCACTGTTTCCGCCAATTCACAAAACTGGAGTACCATGGACATGAACGGCGACAATAAACCTGACCTGGTGATATGTGCGCAAGCCATCGCTGACGGGCAGGTGCCGAGCATTTTCAGTCCTTCATCAAACCCTTATTGGAAAGTGTACCTTAATAACGGGCTTATCGGTGTGAACGATCTCAATGAAGAAGCTATTGCGATCTATCCCAACCCTTTCAACGACAGGATAACATTGGACTACAATAAGGGAACTGCAACCTTATACAATATATTGGGCGAGGTGAACGGCACCTGGCAGCTGACCGAAGGCAAGAATGAATTAAATGTTGCCGATATAGCCGCCGGGATCTATATCCTGCAACTGATAAATGAGCAGGGTAAGGTGGCAACAAAAAAGTTACTTAAGGAGCTCCGCTAGTTTCTTTTCGTATTCCTCGCCGTGCAGGTTCTTGGCGACGATCTTTCCTTCCTTATCAATGAGCAGGTTGGAGGGAAGGGCATTGATGCCATACTGCTTCAGCGCGGTATTGCTCCAGCCTTTGAGATCGCTTACGTGGGTCCAGGTTAGCTTATCATCTTTTACCGCCTTCACCCATTTTTCTTTTTTGGTATCGGCTGACACGCCAAATACTGTGAAGCCCTTATCGTGATATTTTTCGTAAGCCTTTACAATATTGGGATTCTCCCTACGGCAAGGCCCGCACCAGGAAGCCCAGAAATCGAGAAGCACCACCTGGCCTTTGAACGAGGAAAGCGATACTACTTTACCTGTGCTGTCGCTCATGCTGAAATCGGGAGCCATCGCTCCAACGCCGGTGATCTTCGCAAGGTCAACCGCTTCCTTCAGCCTTTTTCCATGCATGCTATTCTGAACCGCAGGAGTAAGCGCGTTATAAACGGGGTCAAGTTCATTGGCCTCAGGGTAATAAAAATTACTTTTCACCGCCCATGGCCCGATCACTGAAGTAGGGTTCTTTATAGCGAAATCTTTAATAGCCACAAGCCGTGGCTTGCCCAGTTCATCATATACTTTGTCAATGCTGTCGCGCAGCATCGCGGCGTTAGGAGTCTTGTCGTCGATCTTCCGGTATTCGGTCAGCACTGCTGATAGTTTTTCGTCGTAAGGTTTCAGGGCGTCACAAAAGGCGAGGAACTCTGTTTGCGCTTTAGTGCCGCTGGCAGTGAGCTTTCCCATTTCGTCGGCCTTGCCAATTAAAATGGTAGTGCCACCTTCCGCAAAAAAACTTGCCGAACCCTTTTTCCTATCCGCCCCACGCAAGTAATACATATTTGCTTCCTGGTTCAAAAGCCTGAACATAAATGAGCCTCCTTTCACCTTTGTGGAATCGCTCTTCCATTCCGTACCATCATTGTAGCTAAGGTATACCCAGCCATTGTCAAGGCCTTCGAGCTTGCCTTTGATGATAGTTGGATCCTGCGCAAGCGGCGCAGTCACAAGGCAGCCTATAATAAAACCGGAAAGGAAGTTCATGAAATGAAGTTTGGTTACGGCAAATATAATGAATGCAGGCTTTAATCCGCAATGACAAGCCGTTCGCTTAAAATAGTTGAGCCAACTTTCACTTTCAAAATATAAGTGCCGCGTGTCAGGGAAGAAGTATTGACAGCGATATCCCCCGAAGCCAGGCCTGGATGAACAAAGAGCGTCAGCTTACCTGAAGCATCGTAGATCATGACAGAAAGATTTTCCTTATCCTGGTTTTCCACCCTAACAGTAATTTGGTCGCTCGCGGGATTCGGGTAAAGCAATAGCGTTGCCTCTGAAAGTCTTTCCTTAAGTCCTACAATGCCAAGCGGATCAAATTCCCACATTTCATTATAGTATATGTAATTGCAATTTGATTCAGTAAAGCCAAGACCAAAGTACCCTTTGTTCCCTATTGAAAACGCCGCAAAACCATATTCGGCGCCCTGTCCGGGAAAGTCCGTTTGCTGTGACCATTTATTACTTTGAGGATCATATTCCCAAAAGTCCTTATAGTTAGAAGAATTAGCGCTCCCTATCCCAATGTAAGCCCTGAAGCCTATGGCAAAGGCCCTGCCCCCTGCCATCGTTCCTAAGGGGAAATTATTTTTCCAGGTCCACTTATTTGAATTAGGATCGAACTCCCACAGATCGCTGTACCAGGTTTCCGACATGCCCGACTTATTAAAACCACATCCTAAGTATCCTTTCGTATCAACCGAAAAACCTATAGCGCTCCACCTGTTCGCTTTGAAATCCGCTTTTTTAAACCAAAGGTTTTTGACAGGATCGAATTCCCAAAAATCTTTGTAAGCGGTATCCGAGTCCACTCCTGTGCCGAGGTACCCCCTATTCCCAATAGAAAATCCAATGGCATCGGTTCGTGCTGCCCCGGGAAAGTTTGCTCTTTGCACCCATTTATTGCTGAAGGGATCATACTCCCAAAAATCTTTGGTGTAACCGTTCAGGTCCTCACCTGTTCCAATATAACCCTTATTCCCTATAGAAAAACCCACAGCGCCAGCGCGTGAACTTCCGCCAAAATCTGCCTTTTGTGTCCAGGTATCATTTTGAGGGTCGTACTCCCAAAGGTCATTATAGGTGTTGTTATCATCGTAACCGGCACTAACATAACCCTTTGTTGTGGTAGAAAAAGTGACTGTTCCTGTTCTGCCACTGTTAAAGTCCTTCTTTTTGGTCCAGGCGCCCTGAGGCATCGCCTGTAAGGCGAACAGGATCGCAAAGATCAATGCTATATTTTTCCTCATGATACTTATTCTATAATTACCTCTATCCCTTCGATCTTCATTATTTTCCCGTTTGCCTTTTCCACTTTCACATTTTCGAAATATACTTTGCCGCCGGGCTTGAGCTCGTGTTTGATAACGCCCCGCAGCTCTTTTGAGAACTCAGGTGAAGTGGCTGTCTCAAGCACGATGAACATGTTCTCTTCCCTGCCATCCTCGATACGTGGTTTAGTATAGGTCACATCGTAGCTGATGATCTTCAGCTTCTTATCGCTAGCCTCCAATTTCCCTACATCCAGGAGGTCATCGGCGCTTATTCTTGCATAGCCTTTTTTGCCATCGATGGTCGCATACACCATCTTCGGCGGTTTCGCTTCCTGTGCGTTGATCGCTGTTCCCGCGAATGCCATCATCAGCACCAGCAGCCATCCTTTACTTGCTTTCATAATTGTTGTTATTAGTTATGAAGCAAAACTATTTCGTAAACGGAGGGCATTCAAACCAGAATTACCGTAAACTTCCAGTTCTAAGGAATGGCTAAGGATTAACAGGAAATGGGAAATTGAAGCGATTTGAGGCAAATTAATATTACCTTTACGACCCTTCATTAAACTAACAATGGGTTGTAACGGATGTACCAGCGGAAGAGGATGCAGCACGGCCAGCAGTGGCCTGCCGGGCGGATGCCGTAATAACGGCAGCTGCGGTGTAGGAGGCTGCAACAAATTGAACGTGTTCGACTGGCTCAGTAATATGGAGCTGCCTACCGGCCAGCCCGGTTTCGACTGTGCGGAGATCCGCTTTAAGAACAGCCGCAAGGAATTTTTCCGCAACGTAAATAACCTGCCTTTGCAAGTGGGCGATGTGGTGGCCACTGAGGCTTCCCCTGGCCACGACATCGGCGTGGTATCAGCCATCGGCGAGATAGCGCGCATGCAGATGAAGCGCAAGGCCGCCGCCGTGAAGCCTGAAGAAGTACGTAAGATCTATCGCAAGGCAAAGCCCAGCGATATCGACAAGTGGAAGGAAGCGCAGCAGGCAGAATTCGACACCATGCACCGCGCCCGCAAGCTGGCCATCGGCCTGAAGCTGGAGATGAAGATCAGCGACGTGGAGTTCCAGGGCGATAAGACCAAAGCTATTTTCTATTATACCGCCGAAGAGCGCGTGGATTTCCGTGAGCTGATCAAACGCATGGCGGACGAATTCCGTATTCGTATTGAGATGAAACAAATAGGCGCAAGGCAGGAAGCCAGCCGTCTTGGGGGCATCGGCTCCTGCGGCAGGGAACTGTGCTGCTCCACCTGGCTCACCGACTTTCGCTCGGTATCTACCAGCGCCGCTCGTTACCAGCAGCTTTCGCTCAACCCGCTGAAGCTCGCAGGGCAGTGCGGCAAGTTAAAATGTTGTCTCAATTACGAGCTCGACAGCTATATGGACGCCCTCAAGGATATTCCCGATTCAAACGTGAAGCTGGAATCATTGCGCGGAAGGGCCTTCCATCAAAAGACCGATATTTTTAAGCGCATGATGTGGTTCTCCTATCCCGACGAACCGGATAATTTCATTCCCCTTACCATTGACCGTGTAAAGGAAGTGCTGGAGATGAACAAGAACGGCACGAAGCCCGATGAACTGGGGGTGAAGATGAAGGAGGCCGTTATTGAAAAAGCTCCCGATTACGAAAACGTGGTGGGACAAGACAGTCTAACACGCTTCGACAACAAGAACAAGAACAAAAAGAAACGTAAGGGCGGCGGCAAGAAACGTTTTAACAACAAGCCCGGCACCGAGAACAAGCAAGGCGGTGGCGGCGGCAATAATAATAACCGGAACCGCAACAGGGGCGGTGGCGGCGGTAACAGGAACCGCAATAATCCTCCTCCGAAGAGTTGAACATGAAGATCCATTTGTGGTTTGTGGTTTGTGGTTTGTCGTTGTTGTTTGTTGCCTGCGACAGCAGAAGAATTTACGAAGAGAACAGAGAAATTCCCGAGACCGGCTGGGATGTAAAGAACAAGATCAACTTCGAGGTGGACATCAAAGACACCCTCATGCTGCACAACTTCTACATCAACGTGCGCAATTCCGACGGTTACCCTTTCAGCAATCTTTTCCTTTTCATCAAGACCACCAATCCCGATGGCTACGCCAAGATGGACACTTTTGAAGTGGTGCTGGCTGATGACAATGGCAAATGGACCGGCAGCGGCATCGGCGACCTTTGGGACAACCAACGCCTTTGGAAGACCAATGTGCGTTTTCCCAAGTCGGGCAAATACACTTTTACCTACGAGCAGGCCATGCGTAACGAGATATTGCCGCTGATATTGGATGTTGGATTGAGGATAGAGAAGGTTCAGTAAACAGTAGGCGGTAGGCAGTAGGCAGTAGGCAATTATGGAAAATAAAAGAGTTAGATTACGTTTCGCGCCAAGTCCCACAGGGGGATTGCACATGGGCGGAGTGCGTACTGCTTTGTTCAATTATCTTTTCGCGAAGAAACACGGCGGGGATTTTCTTCTCCGCATCGAGGACACCGACCAAACACGTTACGTAAAAGGCGCTGAAGAATACATTGTTGCGGCGCTTAATTGGACCGGAATAAAAATAGATGAAGGTGTGAGCGTGGGCGGTCCGCATGCGCCTTACCGCCAGAGCGAGCGCAAAGAACTGGGCATCTATAAAAAATACGCCGACCAGCTCATTCAAAGCGGGCATGCCTATTATGCTTTTGATACTGCGGAAGAACTTGACGCCATGCGCAAGCGTTTAGAAGCCGCCAAGGTGGCCGCGCCGCAGTACAACGCGGTATCGAGGCAGAACATGCGCAATTCGCTGACGCTTTCGGAAGACGAAACAAAAAAACTACTGGACGCGGGAACCCCTCATGTGATCCGCTTGAAAGTTCCACGCAACGAGGAGATCCGTTTCCACGATATCATCCGCGGATGGGTGGTGGTGAACTCTTCGCAGGTGGATGATAAGGTATTGCTCAAGAGCGATGGCATGCCCACCTATCATTTGGCACATATTGTTGACGACAAGCTGATGGAGATCTCGCACGCAGTGCGCGGCGAAGAATGGCTGCCTTCGGCTCCTGCCCACATCCTCATTTACCGTTACCTGGGCTGGGAAGAAACGATGCCGCAGTTGGCGCATTTGCCGCTCATTCTGAAACCTGACGGCAACGGCAAGCTCTCCAAGCGCGATAAGTCAGGACTGCCCATGTTCCCCTTGAACTGGACCGACCCCAGCACCAACGAAAGTTATATAGGTTACCGCGAAAGCGGATTTTTCCCTGAGGCCTTCGCCAATATGCTGGCCTTCCTGGGCTGGAACCCCGGTACAACGCAGGAATTGTTTTCGATGGATGAATTGATACAAGCTTTCAGCTTCGAGCGCGTAAATAAATCGGGCGCCAAGTTCGATCCGGAAAAAACCAAGTGGTTCAACCAGCAGTATTTGAGGAAGAAGGCGGATAGTGAGCTTGCTGCTTTGTTCGCTCCTGTAGTAGAGGAAAAAACAAATGGGCAAGGAGCAAAGGGCAAAGGGCAAGACTATATTGAGAAGGTTTGTAAGCTGATAAAAGAGAAAGCCCATTTCGTAAGCGAGTTTTGGGAGATGGGAAAGTTCTTCTTTATTGCTCCTGATGCCTACGATGCCGATGTGATAAAGAAACGCTGGAACGAAGGTTCGGCAAAATTCATAGCGGCGCTGGCCACCGAATACAAGAACATGGGCGACTTTACCGCCGCGGAAGCCGAAAGAGTATTCAAGGCCACCGCTGAAAACACCGGCACCAATCCCGGGCAGGTAATGCAGTTGTTTCGTGTTTGCCTTAGCGGAATGGGCGGAGGCCCTGTACTATTTGAAATGACAGAACTGCTTGGTAAGGACGAAGTAGTGAAACGCCTCGAAACCGCCGTTCAAAAGATAAAGTAATGGGCATCATCAGGGTCGAAGGCATACGGACCTATTCTTACCACGGCTGCTTAGCCGAGGAAGCAACCATCGGCGGCAGTTATGTTGTTGATGTTATGATAGAGACAGACTTCAACGAAGCGGCCATCAGCGACGAGCTTTCCAAAACAGTGGACTACCTTACCGTTCATGAGATCGTAAAAGAGCAGATGGCCATCCGCTCAAAGCTTATTGAGCACGTAGCGAAACGCATCTCCGACAAGCTGCGATCGCAGCTACCCGCCATACAAAAGCTCCAGGTCACCGTTACCAAGATCAATCCCCCCATGAATGGTGACGTTGAGAAGGTAAGCGTTACTGTTTCCTAGAGTATCTCTTTCGGAACCACCCTCCTCTTAAAGGCCTTTACCCGCTTCTGCATTCCCGCTTCTGAGTCAGGATTAAAGGTAGTAGTGGTCTCCCATGAGTTCTCCGGCTTGAATTCCTCTTCCATTCCTTTGAGAACGCTTGCGGCTATCTTTTCTGAGCGGATCACTGTAATGCATTCCGTGTTCAGGTAAGCGCTGCGCGGATCGAGGTTAAAGGTGCCTATCACGGTTATCTTTCCATCGATCACCATCGACTTGGCATGAAGGCCGAAGATGGGTGCATAGTCTAGCTTTTTCTGCAAAGCCCCAGTCATGATGTCGTAACGCACTTTTGCATCGGGCTTGAACTCGAAGATGCGGATCCCGAGCTTCAGCATTTCCTCACGGTCGCGCTGGTAGCCGCTAAAGGCTTCAAGATTATCGGTGGAAGCAAGGCTGTTGGTGAGTATCCGTACCTCCACACCCTTCATCGCCGCCACCTGGAACAACACCATGCCCACCTCGGTCATTACCAGGTAGGGTGATTGTATGTCGATGCTCTTCTCTGCACTTTTCACAAGCTCTATAAGTGAATCGGTGGTGATACTATGCCTCATACCTCCATCCTCCACTATCTTGCCGGGCACATCGGAAATAAACGTTACACTATCTGTCCACACCAACTCACCCGACTCCCTTATGGAACGGAAAGAATCATTGAGCTTCGCTATCCTCTCCCTCACCTGGGGCCAGAAATTCTCCGGGTTACAGGCATACTGGTGCAGGCGGTCGAAACGACGAGGATCTTTGAGACCGGCTCCTTCTTCCTTTACAAGAGCAGTAACATCAACGCTCAACGCGCTATTCCAAAAATCCTCGAACGAAGTTTCTACTTGTGATGCGGCTCTTCCAAGCAGCAGCACATCGCGATCGCGGAAATTATATTCGTGGTCGTAATCAAAATATTCATCGGCCACGTTGCGCCCGCCGGTGATGAGTACTTTGCCATCCACAATAAATGTTTTGTTGTGCATGCGTTGGTTGGCCTTAATAAAATCACCGGCAAAGGCCTTTACCTTTTCCCCGATGTTCTTGCCCACGTTAACGCCCGGATTATAGATCTTGATGCTGATGTTTTCGTGCGAGTCCATCGTAAGGATGTCATGCGTGCCGGCTTCCACCATGATGTCATCTACCAGGATGCGCACCTTCACACCTCTGTCGGCCGCCCGCACCAGGTAATCGCAGGCGATGAGGCCCACGTTATCCGTTGAGAAAATGAAGTACTGGATATCGATGGTCTTTTCCGCATACTCGCTCAGCCAGGCCCTGGCGATCATGGAGCCACCGCCATCCTCGAGCACATAAACCCCTGTCTTGTCTTTCATGAGCGCTGCCAGGGGTTCCAGTTCTCCTGAAAGGCTTAAGGAATCGTTGCGGTGGATGGAGGAACAAAAATCCTTGGTAACCGGAGGAATTTCCTTGGGGTCAGAAGAGCAGGAGAAGAGACTGAACGTAACAGGGAGTAGAAAAAGTCGGGAGATCGTCAAAGGGAGCAGTTTTTTAATTGAACTAACAAATTCTTCTCCGCTAAACTGGGAAGGCTATCCATCAAAGCATTATTCCAATCACACACACATCGTCAACTTGCTCCAACTCCCCTTTCCAGTTTTCAAATGTGCTGTTCAGCGATATTTGCTTCGCATCAGGATCCTTTCCTAACGTTGCAGAAAGTGTTTCTTGAAACTGTTTATACTTAAACTTCTTTCCTTTCGGTCCGCCGAATTGGTCAGCATAGCCGTCAGTAAATAAATAAAATATCGCACCTTGTTCGTACTCTATTAGATGTGTTTTAAAAGGGCGGCGGCGACTGCTCCTGCCGATGGGTTGTTTGTCTGCCGTGATCTCCTTTAGCGCTTTGCTATCAAAATACCATAAGGGGTTATTGGCGCCGCTCCATTGTATTTGCCGGCTTACTTTGTTTATTGATAGCAGCGAAATATCCATACCGTCCTGTACCTGGGCATCGCTTTTCTCAAAGGTTTCTAAAACGAGATCAGTGACTTTGTCAAGTATTGCTCCGGTATCGGAAAAGTGAAACTCCTTAACAGCTCTGTTTAAAGCATTGCTGCAAACTACAGAAACCATTGCGCCAGGAACTCCGTGCCCGGTGCAATCAGCAACCGCAATTAAAATAGTGTCGTTAATTTTTTCCATCCAGTAGAAATCGCCGGCTACAATATCTTTCGGCTTGTACAGCACAAAAGTACCCGGCAGTGCTTCTTTGATCAAAGCTTCCGATGGAAGAATCGCCTCTTGCAGGCGCTTTGCATACGTAATGCTGTCAATGGTCTCTTTTTGATGCTCCTCTATCAAACGTTTTTGAAGCTCTATTTCTTTGTTCTTACCAATTAACTCGCGTTTGGCGCTTTTAATTCTTTTATACATTAAGGCTAAGAACACAATGCCCAGGACATTAAGATATTGCGGGGTGTTTTTGCGCTGTGTTTCTGGAGTGAATAGTACGACTCCCATTACTATAAGAGCAAAGGCAAGGCCGCCATATTTTTCCAAGCTATCCTGTTCCTTCCAATTTCGAATGTATATCTCTTTCCTGCTTTTTAGAAAATTTAATATTCGAAGTAACATGTGATCAAATGTATTTATTTTTCACAGGTTGAACCCTTACACCTGTTTCCCTTTGCCTGAGTGGCGTCAAGTTTGACCTGGCCATTTCGGTAATGAGAAAATGCCGCTTTGGGGCGGCATTTCTGCATTTATCGAGGTCCCGAGCGGATTTGAACCGCTGTACAAGGTTTTGCAGACCTCTGCCTAACCGCTCGGCCACAGGACCTTTAGGAAGGCGAATTTACGAAATAAATCCTAACCGGGGCTTCTGTATCTTTGCCCCCGTCACCTATGGCAAAACCCCTCCGTACCCGCTTCGCCCCTACCCCCAGTGGTTACCTGCACCTTGGCAATGCCTTTAATTTCCAGCTTACCTCGCTGGAGGCTAAAAAGGAGAATGGGACCATACTCCTTCGGATCGATGACCTGGACGCGGCACGGGTGGAGCAGCAGTATGTAGACGATATCTTCAACACCCTGCAATGGCTGGGCCTGGATTGGGATGAAGGTCCGCGCGATAGCACCGAACATTTCAGTAAGTTCTCACAAGAGCTTCGCAAAAGCCGTTATCATGAATTGATAGGACAGCTGAAAAACGACGGGCATCTATTTGCCTGTACCTGTTCCCGCAAGGAGGTCCTCGAGAAAAATAAAAGCGGGCGTTATTCCGGTACCTGCCAGCATAAGAACCTGCCTTTTGATACACCCGATGCGGCCTGGCGCCTGAAAAGGGATGACGATGAAATGGCTTACCCCATCATCCGCCGCCGCGATGGTATCCCCTCCTCTACAATAGCCTCTTTAGCCGACGATACCGACCAGCAGATCAACCTTATCGTTCGTGGCACCGACCTGTTGCCCGTCACGAAGCTGCAATTGCACCTGGCCGAATTGTTAGGCTTAAAGGAATTCGGGAAGACGCGCTTCATCCATCATCCTTTATTGCAGGACAAAGAAGGAAACAAGCTCAGTAAATCAGCGGGAAGTTTGTCGTTAAAGGCAATGAGGGAAAGCGGGATTACCGCAGAGGAGGTTTATAGGCTATTCGAAAATTGGCAAAAGGGCAAATAGGCAAAGGGCAATTGCATGTTTGCCTATTTGCAAATTTGCGTGTTTAATAGTCATAATAGCTATCGTAGTACGAATACCCACCCTCGCTGTCAAAGTCTGACACCGAAGCCCGCTTACGGCCATCGATGCGAAGTTTTTTCAGCATCTCCTCCAGTTCCTTCTTCATTTGCTTTTCACTTTCGTACGAAAAGTTCTTGCGGATCACCTCCGGCTTGTAGTTCACCCTGGCCGCCATATCAGGCATGATACCGATATAGCTCATCTTCCATATCTTTTTGTCCAGCGGCCTCGACTTGAACACATACACATAGCCTTTGTGTTTTGAGGTGGCCGTGGCTAATTTGTCAAGCAGCACCAGCGTGTCTTTTTTGAAGTCCTCGTTCTCTCCATACAACATGGAGATCACCAGCTCCTTTTGGTTGTACTTCAGCGTATCGAACTTATCGAGGCGCTTATCTTTTTCCAGTATCCTGTACAGCCAGTAACGGGTAGAACCTTCGGCCGCCAGGTACGGCCACAAAGTGTCGTTCACCGGGATGCCCTTTTTCAGCATCGCCGTAGCAGTATAGGCTTTCAGGATGTTTTGTTTGGTACGAAGGGTCTTGTCGATGAACTTCTTCACATCCGGGTCGCTCTTATAGAAGGGGCTGAGCAGGCTTACATAGCAATAGATCTTGAACTGGTCTGTGCTCAGCACGTTCGAAGCTTCCGCGCTGTTCTTCATATAGCTGGAACTGTAGGAAGAATAGTACTTGCTGCTGCTCTCCGTCGATGACATGTACAGCTTCAGGTCGTAACGCGCGTCGTTCATTATATCGTCCCTGAACTTCGAATAGTCTTTCTTTTTCAGATAGCCCTTCTCCACACAATTGTAAAGCAGCTTGTAGATCGACTGGCGGAAGTCAGGATACTTGGCATAGGCCAGCAGGTCGGGGAACAGTTCCTTGCCCACTTCCAGTGAATCGCCATAGGGATAAAAAATATCGGAAATGTCGGTGCTGCTTTTACTTACCGGGAGCTCCGTGCGTAGCATCGACATAAATGTCTTTATGGACGGCAGCGATTTCTGGTTGGCCACAGCGGTAAGAATAGCCAGCTGGATCTTAAGCGAATCGGTATATCGCTCATACAGCTTCTCGAAGAAAGGCAATATCTCCTTCGAATGCAGCGTGCCTAATGCCTTGATCAATTCGGTCTTGGCCTTCAGCTCTAGTTTGCTGAAACCAGGATTGTTGATCGTTTTCATCAACTGCGGAGCATGCGTGTCGTTCATATTGTTCCGCACATAATCCACGGCGTTCTCGGCCCTCTTACGTGCTGTAGCATCATCAGAATATATCTTGCTGAAAAAATGCTCACCCAGCTTATCGGTAAGGATGCCCGATCCGATGCAGGTATCTTTCGGGGTAAAGCTATCGAAGAAGTTCTCCACGAAAGCGCTGGGTCCGCTAATGGTATCGACATAGGTGCGAAGGGTATAAAGACTTCCGCACTTTTGAAGCATCCTTATCATATACCCGCGTGCGGTATTAGAGTCGGTAAGCAGCAGCGAGAGGGTATGGATGCCGTTCTTGTCCTCGGTCTTTTTCCTCGACACGTTCATGCCATATTCCTTCGATACGCCCTTCACCTGGTCGTTCCAGAACTTATCGAGCGTATTGTACTGGTAATACATGCTGAACTTCCGGAACTCCACCGATACCTTCTCCCCCGTTTCGTTAGAAACATACACCCGCGAATTTTTCACGGGCAAGAAATCCTTTTCCTCCTTCTTCGCCTTCTTGTCCTTGCTGCTGGAGTAATAATCGGAGGAGCTGCTTCTCGAATACGGCCTTACCAGGTCGCCGTAAGTAGAGGTGTTCAGGTGCGTCTTCACGCTGAAATGCAGCACCGTATCCGTAAAGGTCTTGAAGGGTTTCTGGTAAACAGTATTGCTGAACGCGAAAGAGCCCAGGTATTTGCCGGCATAGGCCTTGTCTTTCGTCTTCACCCCGGTGAGGTAATAGTTATGCCCCTGTAGCGCAATGCGCGCGTAAATGGTCTCGCCGCTGTCGTTACCGAGCCGTACATCAAGCGCGGGATATTTTCCAACGGTAACCGGCGTACGCTCCTTCACCTTATACTTCAGCTGGCGCCCAAAGGTCTCGGCCAAAAAGTTGAGCTCAAAGGTATCTTCCTCCAAATAGCTCATATCGTAAAGTGAGGAGGCGATAAAGAAGAAATAGGAATTTTTGTCCTGCTGCCTTGCGGAGATGATCTCCTTTTGAACCGCTCCAGGATCGCTATTGCGGTAGATATGCGCGCCCGAGGGCACCATCACCTTGTATTCGCCGCGGGGTGGACTAAAGGTCTTATCGGGTGCGGGAGCCTGCTGGCGGAAAGAAATGGAATTGAAAAAGGTCTCCCCTTCTTTCCCTTTCTGCACATATTCGCCGGTACCGCTCATTTTAAAGATATAGATCTCCTCAGGGGTCACGAAAATCTGGTAACGCTGCACGTCGCCCCTCCTGGTCTTATTAAGTATGTCGAAGCCAGGGAAACCGTTCTTGTGCCGGATGCTTTTCTTACTGAGTACCTTGCCGGGAATGTTCTCGTAAAGGATGCTATCCATACGGCTGATGAGCTGCGATGGGCTTTCGCCGGTAAGGCCTCCGAAATAATTTACACGCTGTATATAATAGTATACCCCGTTCGACATGTCGTTGAACAGGTAGGACTTGGAAGCACCAAAATCGCTAAGCTCCGAAAGCTTGCCGGGAAGCATCACCGAAAAAGCGGAGTCGGCGGAGTGGCTGAGGCTGAAGGTGACAGGATAATGAAGGTCCTCGAGCTTCTTATTGGTCTTGTTATTGAAACCATCAGTATAGGTCACCGGGCGCACTGTGTAACCCTTTTTCCTTAGGAGCTCTATCACGCCCATGCTGCCAGGGAGGTGCGCCGCGCCCACACCGGTAAACAGGCTGTTACGCTTCATGATCGAATCCATGCGGTCGGCCATAATGATGTTGCGTTCATCGAGCATGAACTGGCGGTAGCAAGGCTTGCTTTGCGTCAATGAATACAGCGAGTCGAGCAGGTCGAGGTCGCCGTTGCGGTACGATTCCTCAAAAACTTCGTTGTAGGACCGGTCGCCCTGCAGGTCCTTCAGCTTCAGGCGCATCTGCTCACGTTTCTCATCATCAGCCTCTTCGTCCTCGCATATCTCCGACTTTTTCACGAGCTCGCGTGAGCGCTTGAAATCCTCCAGGCCTGTAACACGTTTGTTCAGCTTCTTACCTGCCTGGAAAATATAAAGGTCAAGATAGGTGTCTTCCTCGTAATCATCTTTATAGGAAGAGGTACGGTACAGCATAGTGTTGACCACACTGGGCGATGATTTAAAGAAAAGCTTGATGTCCTTTTGCTCGGGAATATTGAGACTGAAGGCGCGTTTGTAAAATCCGGAAGGGCGTGAAAAATAGTTGGAGAACTCCGCCATCTGCTCCGCCTCCTCGTAATCCATGTGTTCTTTCAGCCAGGTGTCGGGGTTCAGCTCCAGGGCCACCATGTCAACACTTTCGATGGCAAGGTAAAAGGTGTCGCTCAGGTGGAAGGCGAGCTTTTCGCTTACGTGCCAGGTGCCATACAGGTAGCTGGGCTTGCTCATCCCTTTCCCGCTGATCTGCCACAAAAGACTGGTGTATTTCTTCACTGGCTTTTGCGCAAAGCCTTGCAAAACAAGTAAGGATACAGCCGCAAACAGTAAGACCCGTCTCATCTTCCTAAAAGTTTTTATAAATGTATAGATAAATTCCCTGATATAATAAGCCGCCTGGCAAGCCCGGTGACATTTATCATGGAGGCACTTGACCACGCTCATGATAACGCTGACAGGGGCCCTCTAATTTTGTCCCCCATGAACGTAGACGAAAAAATACTCTTCATCAATTCTTTCGGCGCCATCACCGATCAGCGGGTGATCCTCGACTACAAAACAGCAGCCGAAGAAATTCCGCTGGAGCAGATCAGCTCCGTGAGCATCCAGCATCGCCGCAACAAAAAGCTGGCTCGCGCAGGGCTGCTGGCCGCTCTTGCTTTGCTGCTGTTCCTTGCCAATATCCACAACAGGATGAGCGACGCGGGCATCGTATTGTATTCCTTCATTCCCGTTGCCTGCATCTTTTCTGCCATCAGCAATACCATTGGTTACCCCTGTATCGAAATAGGCATCACGGGCAACAGCATGCTACCCATGATCGTACGCACAGGACAGAATGCCGAAGCACGGCGCTTCGTTACCGAGATCATCAAAGTGATATCGCAGGAACTGTATGCTGAAGAGGGCAAGAAGAAAGAAACACATGTGAATCCCATCTGAATTGTTTTGGCCAATACATACACTCAAATATTTATACATATAGTATTCGGGGTCAAAGGCCGTATGAGCCTTATCAACAAGGCCTGGAAGGATCGGCTATACAAGTACATCTCAGGCATCATTACAAACAAAAAACAAAAATTGATCGTGATCAATGGCGTAGCTGATCACATTCACATTCTTGTTAGCATGACAGGCAGTATTTCCGTAGGTGAACTTGTAAAGAATATAAAAGAACATTCCACCAAGTTCATAAACTCTGAAAAACTGGTTATGGGAAAATTTCAATGGCAAGAGGGATATGGAGGTTTTTCGTGTTCGAAGTCCCACATGAGAAACACCATTCATTATATAGAGAATCAGGAAGCGCATCATCATAAAAAGACGTTTAGAGAAGAGTATGTTGAATTGCTGGAGGAGTACAATATACCCTATAAAGAAGAGTATCTGTTCGATCAGATCAAAGATGTTCCGCCCCTACAGGGCGGCGAGGATTAGGGGGAGTGGCGTTACAGATGTTTGGCTCCTCCGGAGCCAGGCAACTACAACGTGCCAGCATCTCGTCCCGCTAGGGACGAAACATCTGTAACCCCCTGCGCAATACAAACAATCGCCTCGTCCCGTCAGGGACGAAACATCTGTAACACGAGCGTATACAAAAGGCCAATCGCCGCCCCGGAGGGGCGGAACAAAATCTCTAAAACATAAATTTAGTTGATGAAGAGGATCTTCGTCACATAGGTCTTGCTGCCGTCCTCGTTGCTGCAAAACACAAGGTATACGCCCGTGTGGGCCTTTTCCCCCTTAAAGTTCTTACCATCCCAAATGGCCTGGCCGCCCAGCGCCTTGGTCTTATAGATGAGGGTACCCGCGATGTCGGTGATCTTTACATCGGCATCTTTCACCAATCCGCGTATGGCGATCACTCCATCATAATTTTCACGCACGGGGTTGGGAAACGCGTATACATTGTTAAAATCATCGAGACCTTCGGTGGCGGTGCTGCGGTAGGATACAATACCGTTCAGCGTTCCGAAGAATACTTCGCCGGTGTTCTGGTTCATTGTAATGCTCACGATCTCGTTCGATGGCAGGGGACTGTTCTCCGTGGTAAAATGATGGATCTCCTTTTGCCCGTCGGCCGACATAAGGTAAACACCACTCGTGGCGGTGCCGATCCATTTGCGGTTGGCGCCATCAACGGTAATGGCGTTGATCACCTCTGTTTCGAAAAGGATCTGCACGTGCCCGTCCTGCTCAATAAGTATTTGCTGCGCGTCCCAGTTGCTGCCGCCGCTAAAAATAGATTCGGGTGAATAAAATACGCATACGCCTTTATCGGTTCCCACCCAAACCTCCCCTTCCTGGTCTTCGGCAATGGAATATACGCCGTTGCTCGGCAGGCCCCCGTTGCCTTTGTTCTGGTTCAGCTTTTTGGTATTGGCCGGGGTGGCGGTCACCATCGTTCCGTTGTCGTTATACACCAATATGCCTTCTCCTTTTTCCAATAAGATCCATTTTTGGTTCCCCTTGGTGATGAGCAGGTGTGTGGGAACAGCGGAAGTGTTGACAAAAGCAGTAAAGTCGATCGCCTTCCAGGTCCCGTCGGGCTTTCGCACCGATATAGGAAAGGGCGCGCCGGTATTGTTCATCCAAAGGTTCTTGTCCTCATCGAAGGCAATGCCATAGGTACGCATGGTATAAAAGGTGCCAAGGATAATGGGGATCAGCGTGCTGTTCTTTTCATTGTACACCTTCTGCACTACTCCATCCTGAAGCTCTATCACTCCCCTGCTCCAGGTAGTAACGAATACGTGTTTCTCATCATCAGGATCTATCGCCAGGTTCACGAGGTCGAAAATGGTATCGAGGGCTGTTACGCCTTCCTTTACGGTGCTCCAGCTTTCATTGCTGAACCGTGAGAGGCCATCGTAGTTATAGGTGTTGCTGTAGGAGCCTGTAACGTTGCCGGGACACAGCCACAGGTAGTCTTTATGCACCTTCATGTTGAGCACGCCGATGGTGCTGGGGCCATTGGGGAAAATAGCTTCGTAAGAACTGCCGGCGGCTTTCACCAGGCCGTAGTTGCCGTCAGCGATCCAGGTCGTACCGCTGCCATCGGTAATGGCATCGCGCGGCACAGGGCCGATGGCAAAACCGTAGTTCGATATCTGTTTCACCTGGGCAAGGGTATTGTCGTACATGCGCACGTCGTTCTCATACGAGGCCACCAGCGTATTGTTGGTCACCTCCAGGTTCTTGGCCATATAACCCGACAGCTGCGTAAAGTAACCCCAGTTGCTTCCATTGTAAACAAAAATGGTGTCTTCGTTCCATCCGCCGGTGGTAATGCGCTTGGAGTAGTTCGCCAGGATCTTACCTGAATAGCTGACAATGGTGTTAAATGTTCCTTTCGGCAGTCCTGTGAACTTGCTCCAGGCAGTGAAGTTGGCCAGGTTGGGATTGCTAAGGTCGGCACGGTAAACACCGCTGTCGGTGGCGGCATACAGCTTTGTAGCATCCGAAGTAATGTCACGCACATTCAGGTTGCTGCCGTTGCTGCCTATATAATAGGTGTCCTTCACTTCTTTCTTATCCGTATCGAACACCACAATGCCGAAGCCGCAGGCCAGGTACGCGTACTGGTTGATGAAATGGATGCCGTTGATGTTCTTGTTACCAATGATGGGTTTGCGCTTGATGTCGGAAAGGTTGGTGATCGTCTTGTTCTGCACGATGTCGATGTTCGCGTTGTTATAAGCGATCATCAAGCTGTTGTTGTAGGGATTGAACTTGATCGTGCTCACCCCGAAGTCGGAGAAGCCGGTGATCTTGGTGAGGCGTTCAAAGGAATTATCCTGCTTGTTGTACGAAAAAGCGGCGTAGGGTGTGGCGCAATAGATCTCCCCCTGCCCTTCAGTTACCCAGGAAGCGTTACGGTAAGGAAAATGGTCGCGCCACTGGCCCACGGGAATACCCTGGGGATAAGCGGCCGAAGCAATGAGAAGAAAGGATACGAAAAGCGCCGTGCGGCGTATAAAGGGCATGCGGTTATCTATATATACACAATATTACTAAATGTTTGGGGATAAATACTAACGGCAAAAGGGCCGCTTTATTATAATTTAGCGGTATGAAAAGCATTGGACTCATTGGCGGCACCTCCTGGTATTCCACCATCGACTATTACCGCTACATCAATAAAATGGTGAACGAACGCATGGGCGGCAGTACCAATCCGCCCTTGGTGCTGTACAATATCAACCAGGAGAAGCTGCACCAGTTGCAGGCCGAGGGCGGATGGGATAAAGTGGGCCTCGAGCTCTCGGCGGCGGGTAAGAAGCTGAAGGCTGCCGGCGCTGAAGCTTTGTTGCTTTGCGCGAACACCACTCATATCTCCTACGAAACGGTTCAAAAGGAATGTGGCCTGCCAGTGCTGCACATCGCGGAGGCCATCGCGAAGGGCATCAAAAAGAAAGGACTGAACAAGGTGGGATTGATCGGGACCATCTTTACAATGGAGCGAGACTTTCTAAAAGGCAAACTAAAGGACGAGCACGGCATTGATGTAGTGGTCCCTGACAAAGAAGCCAGGGAATTACTTCACAGCATTATCTTCAAGCACCTGGCCCTTGGTGATTTTTCAGAACCGGTAAAGAAGCAAACCATCGCCGAGATCAATAAGCTAAAAGCCCAAGGCGCACAGGGAATTATTTTAGGCTGTACCGAATTCCCTATCCTTGTGAAGCAAAGCGACCTTGATATTCCCGCTTTCGATACTACGCAGCTTCACGCGGAAATGGCGGTGGAGTTTATTTTAAGCTGATCCCCCCTGTACCTTTTTCCCCTTCTTTCAGTTATATTTACATCAGCCCCCTGAAACGTGAAGAGGATATTCAACCTGTTACTTGCCTTTTTCATTACCTGTACCCTGTACGCCCAGAACGCGAAGGATCAACCTGTTCGTGACACATTAAAAAAAAGGGTATGGCTGCTTGGTTTCGGCAATAAAGCAAGAACCTACAACGCTTTGCGTATCAGCGCCACGGACAAAGGAAGAAACACCAATGGCATTAACATTTCTCTTACGGGAGAAGTAAACCCGCCTGACGACAGCCAAACCAATGGCATCGACCTCTCAGCAGTATTCCCTGGAACACACAACGTAAACGGGGCCGCAATTTCTCTGTTCATGTCTGAATACGGAACGGTAAATGGCATTTCGATGCTCGGGCTAATGGGTGAGTGCTATGTCACGAATGGTGTTGCCATTAGCTTAATTCACATGTTCGAAACAACCAATGGGATCTGCGCGGGCGGCCTTGATGTGACAGGGTTTAAAGTGAATGGCCTGGCTCTGGCTGGGATCAATGTGGCGGTGGATGACACCATGAATGGACTCACTCTTTCAGGGATCTGTACCCATATCGGAACAATGAATGGCCTCAGCATTGCGCCCTTTAACAGGAGCGAAGACCTTCATGGAGTACAGGTAGGCTTGTTCAACAACGCCGTGCTTGCTAACGGAATTCAATTTGGCTTGTTAAATCGCATCGCCGAAAATCCCAGAGCCCTCCGCCTATTGCCTGTCTTTAATTTCAATTTCAGGAAATACACCCCGCGAATTGATACCATGCGCTGGAAGGATTCCCTTACAGGGTTGCCGGCTTACAGTATTAGCAAATTCCAACCCGACCGGCTAACACCCATTGACCGGATGACCTATGTGTTTGCTGAGGACGGGCCTCATAAGCATGGCCTCCAGGAGTATTTTAATGAGAAGGGAATTATCAAGGAGTCATCCAACTATTCTATGGGTTTTCTTCATGGGCCACATACAATGTTTGAAAATGGAAGAGCTAAGACGATAACTTACTTTATTAACGGGTCAAAAGAAGTTGAAATGAGCCTGCGATATGGAGGAGAACCCGAGGGCAGGTATATAATTGAAAAGTATAGCGGCGATCGACAACGCACCTATCGGATCACCACATCCGGAGACACCATCAACAGGACCTTTAACGGAAGATCAGAAGGCAAGTGGGTCTATTGTAATGGCTCCCCCGAAAGAAGGACCATCGGGACAGCATGGTATAATAATGGAAAGCATCTTCGATCACAAATGGTCTATGATGGAAAGCCCTTAGAGGTGGAACTGCCAGCCGGAAAGCGAATGCTAAAACCTAAGGATACCTTATGGAAGACGAATGGAGAAGAGCCACCTGAAAAGATAATCATTTTCCAAAGGGACCGGTATTCATATAATCGCTTTTTGCAGAAGGGCAAACAGGAGTTTGTGATACTGAGTGAAAACGGCAAACTGGTAGCGCGGTATCAATTGAATGACTCAACAGTGACAGGAAGTTCGTTCAGTGGGAATTTTCCAGGATTCCAGCATTTCTTCTATTGTTATAACCCACGCTACGAAGTATACGATACTTGCTTTAGAAAAGATGGCAGCATACAACACATCCGATATTCTACTGCAATAAAGTATTTCCGAAAGAATGGGAGACTTGAACATACAAGCGGCGATACCTCTGTTTACTATCATAAGAATGGCAACAAACGATGGATGTTTGATGCCGAAAACACTTTCGACATTATCTATTATAAGAACGGAAATAAGAAACATGAGTTCTTCTACATGGAAAGTGAGTTGATGAGGAAGAAACGATATCGTGGGAACGGAACTCTACGAAAGGAGATCGTTTATAATCCTGAGGTAAAGTATCGTTATGATAAGAAGGGAAAACCTCGTCAACCGCTACCTGAATAATTACCAGTGCCCCGCGTAATCCAGCGAGAGCCCCGAGCTCTCCTTCAGGAAATTGTATTTAGTTGCCGTGATCTGCCGTATGTGCAGGTGATCATGCGCCAGCCAGTTGGCCAGGAGGAACTCCGCGCTGATGGGACCTACCTTAGGATGCTGGTAAAAACTTTTCCAGTTGGGATTCGAAAGCGAACGCAGCCACTTCACCGATTCAGTTCGTTCATCCAAAAATGCCGCGATCTTCTTCTCATACTCCTGCTCCATGTATTTTCTTTCTTTCACCCAGGCAACAGGATCTATCTTCGGCATGGGATCATTGGGACTGAACAAAGTATGCTTTACACGAGCCCGAAAATCTTCACGCTCTTCATCATACAAGTGACAAGCGATCTCCAGAAGCGACCATTTTTCAGGGTTTTGTTTCCAGAGATGTATTTCAGAAGGCACACCGGAAAGCAATGCACGGAAAGTGGCGGCGTTGCTTTCGAGAGTGGTGATGGTGAGGGAGTAGTTCATGCTATCAAAAATAACGGAAAAAGCTATTGGAGAATCTCACGGGGCTCCTTCCGCCGCATTATTCTCCATTGACTCAACAACTTTCAGCCTTAGCTTGTCGACAGGTGCTTCTTCGAGCTTAAGTATTATAATTTGCTTGTCAGTAATTACGACTTGCTTCGTGGCAAAACAGGGTTTGTTATTCTTATAACCCGTTGCAACTATTACGGCCTCAGCTCCCACAGGCAGTTTCGTTTTCTCATGATCTCCATGAGTGAATGAGAACGTGCTGTCTTTCTTTTGATAACCAGGGATATATATCCCTTCCTTCTCAAACATGATCCTAATGAAGATCACATCCATGTCGCGGTGGTTTTCAATTTTAGTCACCATATCAATGATCTTACTTCGAGAATCATTGCTAAGCCTATCTATATTCGCCCAGCCCAAGTTCTTCATTGAGAAAAGATAATTGGCATTAGGGTCTTCTGAAAAGTAGTTAAGTCCTGCTGCCTGGTTTTGTTTTGTATTACCACCAAAGGTAGCTGCAACTAATTGGTTACCATTTTGCCTCCACTGCTTGCCATCAATCGAATCTATTTTTATCCAATCAACTTCTTCTTGTTGTACCTTTTCTTCTATAGCAACAACCGAATTATTGCCTACCCCCATCGGCTGCGGATCCACCCAATTCAAACGCCCGTTCTTATCCTTCACTCCTTCCCACACTTTCATATCCTTCAGCACTTTCTTCGAGGGAACGGCCACGCCCACTGTTTTCTTATCGGCAAGCTTCAAGGGGCCGCTTTCATTCACAGCGTTCACACAGATCATTCCTCCGCTCTCCAATGGTTTGCCGTTAGTGGTCGTTACCAGGTCGCCCAATACCATGTCCTTCGGAACAAGTGCCTCTTTAAACTCGATCGTTACCGGGCCATTCACCGACTGGCCCTCCGCGTTAGCGAAAGTGTTCTTAGGAATATGCAACACAACCCCCGACTTGCTCTTGAGCGTTGTGTCACGGCCTCCGTTGATCTTGAAGATCTGCTTCGGCAATTGCTCCGTGCCAAACACGTTATGATAAAGTTCGGCAGCGGCCTTTTTTGAAGCTACCGGTTGTTCAACAACAGGAAGACTGTCCTTCATTTGTTCTGTCTTTACCTCAGTCGTCTTCGCGTCGGCCTGAACTTTAGGTTCCTCCATTGGATTAAAGTACAAGAGCGCCGATGCCACCAAAACGATGGCCGCGCCACCTATCCCGCCCTTCATAATATTTTGTCCCTGCCTGTACTTTCTTGCCGCCTGTTGCGCTTGCTGCCTTAAAGCTGCTTGTTCTAATCCTTTCATCAACTCCTTCTGTATCATCATGTCTTCTTTTAATCCCGCGTTGCTTTCCATCTCTTTTTCAAAAGCTTCTCGCTCCACCTTTTTCATGCTTCCCATGAGGTAGTGCTCTATCTTTTCTATCAGTTCCAGTTCCTTGCGCATGTCCTTTTCTTTAAGATGCCTGTACTTTTTTCATTTGCTTCAGCCGGTTACGTGCCGCTTCCAGGCATTTGTATTTCTGGTTCTTGGCCGTGTTCTCCGAGTTGTAGCCCATTTTCACCGCGATGGCTTTCAATTTCATTGTTCCAGAGTAAAAGAGCAGCAAAAGTTCCCGGCACCGTTCGCCCAGTCCTTCGATCACCTGCCTGGCCATGCCCAGCTTCTCCTCTTCCTGCCTCCATTCCGTCATGCTCTCCTCTTCCGCTTTCGCCAGGCCGCTGTCGATCCCTTCGGCCGGGAGCTTCTGCCTCTTCTTCAGTTCATCCTTCCACAAAAAGCGGCAAACACTATAGAGGTAGGTGCTGAGCTGCGCCGTTAACGTAAAGTCTTCCGCGTTCACCTTGCGGTGTACCACCAGCAATGCTTCCTGGAAAATATCCTCGGCATCTTCCTTCCTCCCGCCTTTTGAAAGCACCATTTTCCTGATCATCGGAAAATGTTTGTACAAAGCCAGGAAGGCTTTGTCGTTCTTCCCGCTCCTCAACTGTTCTATGATCTGCTGATCGGTCATTCGTGCTGCTTTTATAATGTTAATGGTCGAAAAAGGAAAAGGTCACCCTCCCTAAAGAAACATTTTTCATGAACTAAGACGCATAAAAGGCAAAAGGATGGCATCTTGGGCCAATTTTCGGTATTTTTGCGCTCCATCGCCCTTCGAAGCTTTAGCGAAGAAGGGCAATTGGTCCCGTAGTTCAACTGGATAGAATGACAGATTCCGGTTCTGTTGGTTGGGGGTTCGACTCCCTCCGGGACCGCATGAACAGTGTGAGTTTGAGAGTGAGAGCGAGTCAATTGCTCCGCTCTCATTCTTTTATGACCAATTCCTAAATCCTAAATCCCAAATCCTAAATCCTAAATAACTATGTGGTGGATCTACGCCCTCGGCTCAGCACTCTTCGCAGCCCTCACCGCCGTCTTCGCTAAGATCGGCATCAAGAACATCAATACCGACCTCGCCGTAGCGATACGAACGGTGGTCATTGTCTTTATGGCCTGGGGCATCGTGTTCTCCAAAGGCGCACAGCAGTACATGGGTTCGCTTACCAAAAGCAACCTGATGTTCCTGGCCTTCTCCGGCATTACCACCGGCCTCAGCTGGATCTTTTATTTCCGCGCGCTGGAAGTGGGCAATGTATCGCAGGTAGCACCTGTCGACAAGCTCAGCCTGGCGCTTACCATTATTTTTTCGGTATTGTTCCTGGGGGAAACGCTTAGCCTTAAGACCGCCATAGGAGCCAGTTGTATCCTCATCGGCACAGTCATTATGATACTCTAAACGCTGAATAAAAAATTCAGCTCTTCGGCCGCCGCTGTTGCAAGACCCTGTACCTGTTAAAAGAGAATCCGGAAACTGTTGGAACAATATTCCCCAGCAGAAAGCCCCAGGGTTTCATGGGTTCGATGTGATCGAAAATAACCTTGATGATGGCCGTTAAGGGAATGGAAAGGAACATTCCTGAGATCCCCCATACCGCTCCTCCTATCAGCACTACGATGACAGAGATGAGCGCGTTGATCTTTACGCGGGCGGCTACGATCCTTGGAACGATGTAATTGTTGTCGATGAACTGGATGACGATGTACAGCGCAAGAACGAGGAACGCATAGCTTACAGAGTCCTTGGTGATAAAGGCGATGGTCATCGGCAGGATCGTGGAAACGAGTCCGCCGATATAGGGAATGATATTAAGCACCGCTCCGATGATGCCTAGCATGATCGCATAATCGATCCCCAGCAATAAAAGCCCGGCCGAATTCAGCGCTGCCATAATGATCACTTCGAAGCAAAGTCCCACCAGGTAGGTTTGGATGATCTGCTTGGTATTGCTCAGTACGGCCGTAACGGCGGTGTCGTGCTCAGCACCAAAAAGCCTGCGTATGAACTCAAGCAGCAGGGGTTTATAATACAGGAACAGGAACAGGTACACCGGCAGCAGCATTCCCGCAACCAGCAAATGCCCTATCTCGCTCAGCTTCTCTCCTATGGCAAACTCGTGGATCTGTTCGTTCTGTGTTTCTATTATCCAGGCATTGATCTTTGATCCGCGTATGTTGAATGTTTCGGAGACCCAGTGTACCAGCCGTACGCTCGCCGCGTTGAATTTCAGCTTCAGCTGGGGATAGGTTTCACTGAACATGCTTAGCTGCGAGGATACGATGTACAGTATTCCCAACAGAACAGCACTGGCAATGGTCACCGCTATACAAATGGACAGGACCTTATTGAACCTCCAGCGCATGAATAGGTTCACGAGCGGGTTCAGTAAAATGGCAAGCAGGATGGCGTACACCAGCGGAACAATGATGCCGCGGCCCAGGTACAGAACAAAAACGAAAGCGAAAACGCTGATGAAGATCAGCGCGGTCCTAGCATAAAAAGGTATTTTATACGGAAGTTCCATTTGATCCTTTCCCGAGCAGCATTCGACCTACGATCTTCTTCAGAAGAAAGCCTCCGGCAGCCATGGCCAGGGCGCCGGCATTTACCTTGCGGAACGCGAGCAACTTTGCCGCGGTGTTCTGCAAAAGGTTGATCGGCTTCAGCAGCTCGCGGGTGCCCTCCACCTGCTCTTTGAGCTGGACCCATTCCATTTCCTGCTGTTCTTCCAGTCGATGGATACTATCCTTCAGCGCTGCTCTTGTTCTTATATTTTTCATGGAATGTTAGTAAGGCTTGTAATAATGGAATCGGCAAGACGTGCCCTGATCCTTGAACGCAACAGCACCAGAATGATCAACAGGAGCCCGTAAAAAGAGGCAAGCACCAGGAAACCATAATATCCCTTACCCAATAGCTCACCGAGCCAAAGCGCCGCCGCTACGCTTATGCTGAAGACAAAGAACAAAAGGGCCAGGAGGCTGATCAAACGCGAGAGGAACCAGGAGGAAGCCTCCGCTGTCGCTTCAATGGACCGTAGTTTCAGCAACTCCAAACTTGTTTTACCGTATTGCCCTACCCCTTCTAGGAAGCGGAGGACCGGGCTTGTTGTTTCTTCCATTTTTTTGTCATTTTAAATGGCCGGAGCAAATGCCCCGGCCATGGTATTCCCTTTTCATTCTTTAACTGAGTACCTTGGTCTTGGCCGCGCCGTTATCAGCAAACTCTTTTGCCTTGCCTTTCACGGTTTCCACTTCCTCCTTCAGCGTGTCAATAATGCCCTTGAGCTTCTCTTTCATCGCGTCGCTCAGCTCACCGCCTTTCGCGCTCAGCTTTTTACGTGTTTCACTTCCTTTGTCAGGAGCGAACAGGATCCCCAGGACTCCGCCGATGGCAGCGCCCACTAGTAAGGCTCCAATTAATTTTCCAGTGTTGTTTGAATTTTCCATTGTTGTTTTATTATTAGTTGTGTTTGATTTAAAGGGTCTTGCCTCCTCTGATAACCCTGAGTATAACGGAGATGATCGCTATCACCAGCAGGATATGAATGATCCCTCCTGCATTGTAGCCTGCGAAGCCAATTAGCCAGAGAATTATAAATATTACTGCTATTCCATAGAGAAGATTGTTCATGATCGTTGTCTTTAGTGTCCATGTGAAATTATTTTGAGGCCTTTTTCTTTGTCTTGTCGGGGCGAACATCGATCCCGGTACGGTCGGGGTTCCTCTCCCTTTTCGGCTTATCGAACCTGCCTACACCTTTCTTTTTCTCTGTACTGTCGTTGTCCGTATCGCTGCCGCTCTTGTCCGAATCATTGTCAGGGTCGGTATGGTCCCCGTCGCTGCCAGCTTCAATGTTGGGTTTCTTTCTCTTTTTCTTGTCGATGGTCTTCATGTCCTTATTATTAAAGGTGCAGTGCCAGTCCGAAAGTGGAGATGCCCGAGGAGAGATCGAGGAACAGTCCCAGCTTGTTGCTGAGGTGCAGTTCCGTACCAATGTGTCCGTCGAAATACAAACCGCTGGAACCGTGCTGAACGGTGGTCTCACCGTAATAGCCGTTCTCCCAGGTTGTTTTTCGTATCGCGAAACCCAGTGAGCCCGCCAGGTAAAAATCCCATTTGGGGCCCGCGTTCAGCAGTTCGTCAAAGTAGTACGAACCTTTTACCCCGATGGGGATCACCGTTTGGCGATAGGAGTAGTTCTTGTACGGATAGTTCGGATTTCCCCAGTAGTAATAGTTCTGGTAGGAATACACCGTCACGAAAGGCGCAAGGGTAAAGTTATGCGCCGCGGTTATCTCAAAGTCGGCATGTACTACGGGCATGGAATGGCCCACGTACCCGTAGTATCCTATTCCCGCGCCCAGGTTGAGGGCCCCGCCATAGCCCTCTTCTGAAACTGTTTCCTGTGCTGTTGCCTTGGCGCCTCCCATCATTAGAAGAGAAAGCAGCGCCGTATAGATGATCGTTTTCATGTTTCTTGATTATTGATATTTTGATATTAGATCTTGAAGCCCAGTGTTAGCTGGATCCATTTGTTTTTGTAACGCGGCGTGGAAGAGGTACCGTCGCCATTATTGGTCTGAAAATCCCATCCCAGCCTTCCGGATACCACGATGTGCGACACATTGATGTCAGCTCCGGCCACAAAGCCGAGCACGTTCTTACGTATATTGTCGTTGTTGAACTCCTTCTCCTGCTCCACACTGTTTACTCCCAGTGTATACACATTCTTCTCGTTCATGAGATAGGAGTATTGGGGGCCTGCCACGATCGTTAAGAACTCGCCTGGTTTTACCTGGAGCTGCAGCGGCACGTCGATATAAGTGGTGGTCCTTGAAAAGGAATACGGAGATCCCAGCAAAGTGCCCGATCCCTGGAATCCTTTCTGGGAAATGAGCAGTTCCGGCTGGAAGCCCAGGTATTTCCCGATAGGGATACCGAAGAAAATGCCGCCGGCAAAACCGATCTTGTTATCGGCCCTGAAGTCCTGGCCTTGTTCATCCCAAACATTAGAAGAGTTGATGCCGGCCTTAACGCCGAACGCGAACAGTTCACGCGGATCTGTTTCCTCATCCTGCGCGCTCAGTGTCATCCCTATGGGCAACGACAGCAAGCAAGTTATAATAAATGATCTTTTCATTGTTTTTGTTTTAGTTGTGAATTCATTTTCACGGTACAAAGTTGCGCTGTTTTCAAAGGGAATGTGTTACACGAAACCTTCAAAGGCTTACATCATTCACATTCCGTGTTTCAGGGGAGGGCTCTCCGGCCGGCCCAGCATATACCTGTTGAGCATCGATCTCAGCGAGTCGTGATATTTTTGCAGGCTCTTCACGTTCACTTCTGGATTTTTTTCATCAGGGATGGATACCTTCATTTCATCCAGGTATTTCGAAAGCTCCGGGTACTTCTCTTTTATACGCATGGTGATCTCCAGGATCTTCGCGTTAAGGTCTCCTACCGTCTCTTTGTGTATGTCAGTGTCTTTTCTGCTCATTGGTGAATGTTATGTCTCAGATGTTCCGTTTCCATTTCTTTGGTGCTAAGCCCCAGGGCCGCTGCTATGGCCATGCCCAGTTGGATATCCACACGAAAAAAATGGCACAGCTGGCGTTGAATGATCTCCTCTTTCTTTTCCCCGCTGATCCCTTTCATGGAGCTTACGATATTGCTTGCGAGGTTCTTCCTGTCCTGCTCGTTCATTGCTTTTCGATACAGCATGCCGGGCTGTGAATAGTGGTCGTTATCATTTTCATTGCGATCAAACCAATCGGCCAGATAGGATCCGAGCTCCATCGCAGGTTCTTTATAGCTTTCGTCAGCAACGATCTCGTCGAAACTGTTCGGCCGGTAGTTCGGTTCCGCTCCGCCATTGTCGCTGGTCTGCATCAGCCCGTCGCGCTGGTAATTAGTTACCGCATAGGGACATTTGTTCACGGGGATCTGTTCGTAGTTCACCCCCAGGCGGTAGCGGTGCGCGTCGGGATAGGACAGCAAACGCCCCTGGAGCATCTTATCGGGCGAATAGCCGATACCGTTCACCACATTGGCGGGGGCAAAAGCAGCCTGCTCAACGTCCCTGAAATAATTCTCCGGGATCTCATTCAATTCCATTGTCCCCACGTCGATCAAGGGAAATTCCTGGTGCCCCCATACTTTGGTAACATCAAAAGGGTTCCACGGAAAGGCCTTCGCCTGTTCGTTGGTCATTACCTGGATCTTAAGGGCCCATTTAGGAAAATCCTTCCGGCCGATCGCCTCTACCAGGTCGCGCTGCGCATGATCGGGGTCGGTGCCGCGCATTTCACCTGCTTCTTGTCCATTGAAATTCTTAATTCCCTGCCCGGTCACGAAATGGAACTTTACCCAAACCCTTGCATTATCCTTGTCGAGGAGTGAAAAGGTATGGCTTCCGAAACCATTCATGTTACGGTACGAAAAGGGAGTTCCCCGGTCGCTCATCAGGATCATCACCTGGTGCAGGCTCTCAGGGTTCAGGCTCCAGAAATCCCACATCATGGTAGGACTCTTGCAATTGGTCTTTGGGTCGCGCTTTTGTGTGTGAATGAAGTGAGAGAATTTTTTCGGGTCCTTGATGAAGAACACCGGCGTATTATTGCCTACAAGGTCCCAGTTACCATCTTCCGTATAGAACTTAAGGGCAAACCCCCTGGGGTCCCGCTCGCTGTCGGCGCTCCCTTTTTCTCCTCCTACCAATGAGAACCTGGCAAACATCCCTGTTTGTTTCCCGATCTCCGAAAACAGCTTCGCTTTGGTGTACCGGGTAATGTCGTGCGTTACGGTGAAGGTACCGAAGGCTCCTGTGCCTTTGGCATGAACCACCCTTTCGGGGATACGTTCACGGTTGAAGTGGGCCATATCCTCATGCAGAAAATAGTCTTGCAGAAGGATCGGGCCGCGGTTTCCCACGGTCATCGAGTTTTCGAACTCGAAGTAGGGCCGTCCTCCGGCGGTAGTCAGCTTCTTCTTTTTCATGTTTATACCAATGAAGCACGGAAATGATCTATCTAAATACCAATGTGCCTTTTTCTTTTATCTTTTGATCAGAGCTTTTTACCTTCCACGACCTTCATCATAAAGGCCATTACGGCCATTACCAGAAGAATATGAATGAGTCCGTTAGCGCCAAAACCGAAATGACCGACAACCCAGGCGGTGACCAGCAGCATCGCGACTATGTACCAGGTGTTTTTCATTGTTTTACATTTCTGGTGCCAAAATCCTTAAATGCTTTACCCAGTTCGTCCATATTGCGACCGAACTCCGCCTTGAACTGTTCCCAGTTGGCCGCTCCTTCTGCTTCATAGTCGTCCATCAGCTTTTTGAAATCACCGTTCTTCTGTTCCAGTTCGACGATCTTCTTATTGTAATCCACTCTCGCTTCGCGTTTCTGGTTCTCTACTCTTGCCTTGAAGTCAGCAATGCTCTTTTCGTTGGCAGCGAACCTTTTTGCGGTCTCTTGCCTGTAAATGTCAATGTCCGCCAGGTAGGCTTCGTTGGCCTCTTCGAGGTTCTTGTTCGCCTCTATCAGTTTGTCTTGTGCGATCTCTACCTTTTCGGCAGATGAGTTACAGCTCTGTATGAAGGCTCCCGCCATGCACACACCTACTGCTAGTGATATAATTGAATTTTTCATTTTTTTGTTTTTTTAATTGATTTGGATACAAAGGTGGGTACTCAGGATGCTGCAAACGTTACAGAAGTTCGGAAAGAACTTACATCATTCACACAGGGTCAAGGTCAGGGAATAAATTTCATGATCACATAAACCCCCGTACCTACGCATGCAAAGGCAAAGAAGAACATCGCCAGGTATTTGCTGATGCCGAACTCTTTTATAAGCACCCGCACCGGGTAGGTAAGTATCCCATAAATAAGGGAGGTAAGTTTCCTCCATGCCTTCTCTCCTTTGATGACGTAGTCGGTCGCTCCCTTGCGAAAGGAATCGATCGCTACCGCGATGTCTTCGTTGGAAGACAGCATGATCACCTCCGTTTGAGGATTGATCTTCTTGATCGCCATCAATATGTCGTTCCCGTTCTCGCCGTCCAGGTAATAGTCCAGTATAACGATGTTGGTATCGCTTCCCAGCACTTTCAGCGCGCTCTCGCCACTATAGTAAGTAGAGATGTTCAGCTCAGTCCCGAACCTTTTATCCAGGTAAGCCCGCAGCCCTTCTAACATCAACGCGTTATCGTCAATGATAAACAGGTTAAGTGGTTGAGTCTTCATTTGTGTTGGTTTAATGTGGTTAGTTCAAAGGGCCTTACAGGAGGATGATGAGCAGGAGTATAATAATGATGACAGCTCCTACTGAAATATATACTCCTCCTCCACTGCTCTCACGGGCCTTTTTGCGCAGCGCTTTCCTTTCGCTCCTGTCGGGACGCGTGTTATCGCCGGGACCCAGGGTGATCACGGATGGTTCGTAGACACTTTCGGTCGGTACGGCCATCGTTTGTTCCGGGGCCGCGTTTGCGCTGCCTGAGAGGCTGGCAAGGGCCAGGAAAACTGTGAGTAAACATGTTTTGATCGTTTTCATATTTTTTGGTTTTTGTTTCCGTCGTTTCATACGGAGTGATAGTTATTTCTTATGTCCTTTACCGTTGTCATGTCCGCCTTTTTGGGCAGGCGCGGCACTTTTGCCACTACTCTTGCTTGCCGGCTGGGCCGGCTTACCTGTCGAATTTGCTTTTGTCTTCTGGTTACCTTTTCCAGGTTTTACTCCTATGGTCTTCTGTTCTTTGCCGCGGTAGCCCTTTGCGTATTTCACTTTATGGCTCGCAAAATTGTTGTAGGGAGCCGTGCCGCGATAATCGCTAAGCACTACCTTATACCCGTAATACAGATCGTAATTGCGGTATTGTGTAGGCAGGTAGGTTCTGTGCAGCCACACTCCTCCTCCGTAATAAATGAACAGGGAGGTTTGAATATCATAATAGGCTTCCACATCGGGCAGGTAGTAATACCGCACTTCGGTATATCCCACGGGACCCCAGGGGGGAGGGGAGCCAATGTTCACATTCACGGTCACCTGGGCGCTGAGGGTGCCTGACAGCAAGAGAACAATTCCTACTGTTATATCTTTCAGTGTTTTCATAGTATTCATATTAGTTAATTACTTCTGCAAAGGTGCGCCTCTGAGCACGCGAAAGTGTTACACAAGCCCTTGTTACTGTTGTAACATTCACACATCGGGCCTTTTATTATAACACGAGACCCGGCTCCCTGTAAAGGGGGCCAGGCCTGGTGTATTTACTATGATCTACTGTTTCGCAACCAGCCTGCCTGATTGCATGATATTGCCCTTGCTGGTCAGTTCGTAGAAATATATCCCCGAAGGAAGGCTTCCTGTTTCAAGGATGCTGGTCTGTTGGCTGATAAAGGCCTTCATCACCACTTCTCCCAGAACATTATACATCCTCCACTCACAATTGCCGATCAATGATACGTCCATAAGCCGGACGCTCACAGAGGAGCCGAAAGGATTGGGATAAATGGTTACCGATCCTTCGGCAGGCGCCAGGGAATTGATCCCCAATGTTCCGCAGTTGGAAGGTATGGAAGTAGCCACTGCCGTCACCGCAGCCGTAGTAAACGTTCCAGTGGTGGTAAGTGCCCGGCCGTCGAGCGTGACACCGGTCTTTAAGTTGATGGCTCCGTTATTAGCGATCAGCGTTCCCCTGAAAACAGAGTAATCGTTGATGCTTACCGCGCCGTCGATCTTCCAGAACACATTCTTTGCCTGTGTTCCATTGGTGAGGATCACCCTCGAGTAGGTGCTGGTGGACATTGCTCCGTTCACCTGTATAACGAACACCGCGTTTGCGTTGCCGCGCCCGTTAAGGTAAAGAGTATCGGTGAATGTCACCGCCGCTTTCATGATATAGGTATGCGGGGTGAGGACCAGGTTCCGCCCAAACTGGGCAGGATACAATAGCTCGATGTCCGACGGAAGCGTGTTCAGGTAGGTATAAACAGTACCAAGGTCGGCCGCACATGCAGCGGTAGAAGCGTCAGGTATAGGATGGATAGCACCCGTTACATTCAAGGAATTGAAACCGGTAGTTAAACCTACATTGGTTCCAACATCTCCGGTAACATAGGTTACGCCCGCGTTGGTAAGCGCCCCGTTTCCGGAGAACAGACCATAACAAGCTGTAGAAGCCAGGTTAGCAGCAGCAGGTCCTGTAAGGACAGCGCTTCCGCAGCCAACAGGCGTATACGCCATCACGCCGTCAACAGTAATCGCCCCTGCAGTGCTCAGCGCTCTCCCTTCAAGGGTATCGCCTGCATTCATATTGATGGCCGCGTTGTTCGCAACAACAGTTCCTCTCATAGTGGTACCTGAAGCCATGCTTACCAGTCCTTCTATTTTCCAGAACACATTACATGCCTGCGCGCCATTGATCAGTTTGACCTTGGCATTCGCATTGGTAGACAAAGGCCCCTGGATCTTCATAATGAACACCGCGTTCGCATTGCCTTGAGCGTTAAAGGTAAGGCTCTGGTTAATGGTTGCCGCAGCAGAAATAGAATACACGCCGGGAATAAGCACCTGGCCGTTCCCGAGCAAAGGCGCGGGAAAGAAGGTGGCAGTGGTGGCGTTCAATTGGTTATAGGCGATCAGCAGGTCGGCAGCACATTGTGCCGTGGCGCCATTGTTATTTTGCATCCCGCCGTTCACATTCCCGAAACCGGTGCTGGAACCGTTGTTGGTCCCTACGTCGCCCGTGATCTGTGAAATGCCTGAATTACCCATCGCTCCGTTAGTGGAGAACAGGACAAAATTGACGGCTGTGCCCAAATTGGGTTGCCCGAAGCTGATAAATGGCATTAGGAGCAGTATACCTGCTGATAATGCATGGAGTAGTTTGGTTTTCATGTTGGTTTTTGTGTTTAAGATTTATAAGGCAAAACTGCGAAGTATTGAACCCCCGCGCGTTACACAACCTTTTCAATAACTTACATGATTCACATTCTACCTTCAAGATCAAAATAGGCAAGGCCCGCTACAAATATGAAGCGGGCCCTTGCCTATGAAAAGTTTACTACCTGGCAACCACACGGCCCGACTGAACGGTCGTACCATTGTTGATTACCCTGTAAGAATAGATCCCAGGAGCAAGGTCATTGCTTTCAAGGGTATTGGTTTGTTTCGTGAGGTTTGCATACATCACTTCGGCTCCCAGTACATTGTACATCCTCCATTCGTAATTACCGGCCTGCATAGCGCCGTTGATAACAATGGTGACAGAGCCGCTGAACGGGTTCGGGTAAATGCTAACTGCTTCGCCCGTATTCCCGGCCTCAAAAGAGGCGATGCCTGTGGTGAGACAGCCGGGAGGTATCACCGCATCAATGGCTGCAGTGTTTACAGCACCGGTGGTGGTAAGAGCCCTGCCGTCGAGCGTGACCCCGGTGGTGAGGTTGATCGCGCCGTTGTTGGAAACGATCGTACCACGGAAAACAGAATAGTCGTTGATATCCACAGCTCCTTCGATCTTCCAATACACGTTCTTTGCCTGGGTTCCGTTGATCAGAATGACCTTTGAATACGTACTGGTAGAAAGGGCGCCATTCGCCATGATCACAAATACCGCGTTGGCATTGCCGCGAGCATTGAGGTACAGCGTATCAGTAAAGGTTACAGCTGCTTTCATAATGTATGTATGCGGTGTAAGAACCAGGTTGTTCCCGAATTGTGCAGGGTACAGCAGTTCTATGTCGGGGCTGAGCGTGTTAAGATAGTTGTAAACGTTCAGCAGGTCGGCTGCGCATGTTGTGGTAGATCCATCGGGAATAGGATGGATAGCGCCTGTTACGTTCAACGAGTTGTAACCGGTGGTAAGACCGAGATTCGTTCCGATATCGCCTGTAACGTAGGTTACACCTGTATTGGTCACCGGTCCGTCGGACGAAAAGATGGCGTAACATATTGTGGACGCAAGCGCGGGAGCGGCGGGCCCTGTAAGAACCACACTTCCGCAACCGATGGGCAAATAAGCCATCACACCGTCAACCGTAACAGCGCCGGTGGTAGAAAGCGCCCTGCCTTCAAGCGTATCTCCTGTGCTCATGTTAATGGCAGCGTTGTTGGCAACAATAGTTCCCCGCATGGTAGTGCCTGAAGCCAGGCTTACCAGCCCTTCCACTTTCCAGAACACATTGCATGCTTTGGCACCGTTGATCAGCTTTACCTTTGCATTTGCGGCGGCGGAAAAGGGTCCTTCTATCTGAATAATAAATACCGCGCTGGCACTGCCTTTTGCATTCAGAAACAGGTCCAGGTTGAGTGTTGCAGCAGCGGCGATGGAATACACGCCCGCAATAAGAGTGTCTCCGTTTCCGAGCAATGATGAGGGAAAAAAGGTGGGAATGGTGGCATCCAACTGATTGTACGCTATCAGAAGGTCAGCCGCGCACTGTGCGCTTGCGCCATCCTGATCATGCATCCCGCCGTTCACGTTGCCGAAACCGGTGCTGATACCATTGTTGGTGCCTACGTTGCCAGTAAGCTGTGATATGCCTGTATTGCCTACTGCCCCATTCGTGGAGAAGAGAACAAACTCGGCAGCTGTCCCCAGGTTGGGTGCCTGCCCGAAGTTTATCGTCGGCATTAAGAACAGGATACCTGCTGTTAATACACTGAGTAGATTGGTTTTCATTTTCATTGGTTTTAGTGGTGAATACATTTTCACTTCGCAAAGATGCAGCCCATGCCCAGGACTTATATTACATGACTTTGTCAATTACTTGTATGATTCACACAATGCACTTTAGGGGTAAATGAAAAGCGCCGTTGCGGTAATACCGCAACGGCGCTTTATGTATCATTGAACTCTTACTACTTCACAATGGTATTAGCCGCCATCGTAACCGCACCGGTCCTTGCCAGTGCCATGCCGTCGAGCGTGGCTCCGGTATTGAAGGAGATGGATTGCATGGCCATTACGACCCCTTTAAAGACCGACGTGGTCCCGAAGGTTGCCGAGCTGCCTACCTGCCAGAAAATGTGGGAGGCTTGCGCTCCGCCTTTCAGGATCACCTGGCGGCCCGAAGTGGTGGTAAGCGTGGATGCCATCTGAAGAATGAACACCGCGTTCGCATCTCCTTTCGCGTCGAATGTAAGGTCGCCCGATGATATGGCAAACGAGGACGTGGATTTGTAAAGCCCGGGTGTAAGTGTAAGCCCGCCCAGGTTTCCCGACAAGGTAACCATGTCAGGAGCTGTGCGACCGGCCGCGTCATTATAAGCCGCGGTCAAGTCCAGTTTCGCCTGGCTGGCAGTGGGGTCGTTCACGTGTTTGGTTCCTACAATGATCCCGGGAGGAAAACCGCCCAGTGAAGAACCGGGACTCAGGCCGACATCGCCGGTGATCTGTGTGGCGCCGGTACTGGTAACGGCCGATCCCGCAAGTACAGCAAAGGCGGCTGCGCCGTTCAGCGTCACCATGCCGTGCACGGTCGTTTGAGTAGGGATCACAATAGGATTATTGCTCGCCGGCTGCGCCTTATCTTTCTTGCAGGCCGCAATAACAACAACCGATACAATGGCAAGGGTTGTCAATAATTTTAGATTTTTCATTTGATCTGTCTTAACGCGGTAAATGATTTTTTACTGCGTTACAAAGGTGAGCACCTTCCGGAGGATCCGTATTGCATTACTTTGGGAAAGAGTTACATAATTTCGATCGTCTGTTTAAACGAAAAAGGACAGGTTCTCTTTCCTGTCCTTTTTTTGTCCTTCATAGGAGAATTAAACCTTCTCCGGCTGGCCCTTTTGGATGATGTTGATCACCTCTTCGCGCTTTTTGTTGAGCTTGCTTTCAAGCCTCCCAAGCAGTTCGCTCTCCTTGCCGGTTTCGAACTTGAGGTCCGAATCGGTCAGCTGAGAAAATTTGCCTTTAAGCACTTTTGCTTGTTCATCCCAGTCACCTGTGATCTTAAACGGAGCGTCACTTTTGTTGTTTGTTGTGTCCATGTTCTTGTTGATTGATTGATTCAGGGACAAAGGTGAGGCTATCTTCCGGCAGGGTACTTATATAGTTATGTCAAAATATTACACATATCACATGTTTTCGAGGTTGCCCTTTCGCTTTTGTTTCAGCTTCTTGTAAAAGGAAGGGGAAAGACCGGTGATCTTTTTGAACTGGTTCGAGAGGTGCGCAACACTGCTGTAATGCAGCCTGTACGAGATCTCCGTAAGGTTCAGTTCGTCGTAAAGGAGCAATTCTTTTACTCTTTCGATCTTATGAACAATGATGAACTGCTGAATGGTAATGCCCTTAACTTCTGAGAATATGTTGGCCAGGTAGGTGTAGTCATAGCCCAGTTTTTCGCTTATGTATTCCGAATAGTTCGTTTTGGGCAGCTCATCAGAGTAATGGATCATTTCGGTGATCACATTCTTTATCTTCTCGATCAGGATGCTCCTCTTCGTATCGAGCAGTTCAAGGCCTGAACGGCGAAGGTTCTCTTTCAGTTGCTGCCGCTGCTGCTGCGTAATATCTTCCATGATCTCCACCAGGCCCAGGTCAACCACAACGTAGCGCAGCCCAAGCTTTTTCAGCTCTTCCTTCACCATCATTTTGCAGCGCAAACTGACCATATACTTGATGTACAACTTCATTGTTGTCCCCAATAGGGATCTCCTGTTGCGATTAAGAAAAATACGGGTGGTTTGCCTGGGAGGTGTTATTTCCCGTGGCAGTTCTTAAACTTCTTGCCACTGCCGCAAGGACAAGGCTCGTTCCTCCCTACCTGCTTCTCCACTTTCACAGGCTGTATCTTCTCCTGCTGCTGGTTCTGCATCTCGGGCCTTTGCTGCTGGGGAGTATCATCTGCACGTGAGGTCTTGAGGTTCTGCTTCACCTTTTGCGGGCCGCGGGCCTGCTGCACATTGGTACCGTCGCCGGGCAAATTGCCTTTCACCAGGAAAGCGATCACTTCCCTGTTCACCTTCTGCACCATTTGCTTGAAGAGGTTGAAAGATTCAAACTTATAGATGAGCAGCGGGTCCTTCTGTTCGTACACCGCGTTCTGTACGCTCTGCTTCAGGTCGTCCATCTCCCGCAGGTGTTCTTTCCAGGCATCGTCGATCATGGCCAGCACAATTCCTTTCTCAAAGCTCAGCACCATTTCCTTGCCGCCGCTCTCGATCGTCTTCTTCATATTGGCCATCACCTGTATGGTACGAAGGCCGTCGGTAAATCCTGTCATGATGTTCTCGAACGTGTTCGAGGGATTCCCGTACACTTCCTTCACCACAGGCAATACACGCTCCGCTATCTGCTCGTTCTTTTCCCTGTAATGCTGTTCGGCATGCTGGTACACTCTCGCGGCGATCTCCTGCGTGTTCAGCGCGTTGAACTCCTCTTCGGTCACCGGTGATTCGATAGAAAAGGTTCTGATAAGATCGAGCTTGAAGCTCTCGTAATCTTTTACATCCTCGTAGTCGGAAGCGATGTTCTCCGCCACGTCGTACATGGTGTTAGCGATGTCAACCGAAAGGCGTTCACCAAAAAGTCCGTGCCTGCGTTTTTTATAGATCACCTCGCGCTGCGAGTTCATCACGTCATCGTATTCAATAAGGCGCTTACGTATGCCGAAATTGTTCTCTTCCACTTTTTTCTGCGCGCGCTCTATGGAACGGGTGATCATGGAGTGTTCGATCACTTCACCTTCCTCAATACCCATTCTGTCCATCAGTTTGGCGATGCGTTCCGATCCGAACAGGCGCATCAGGTCGTCCTCGAGCGAGGAGAAGAACCTCGATGAGCCGGGGTCGCCCTGCCTGCCCGCACGTCCGCGTAGCTGCCTGTCAACACGGCGCGACTCATGACGCTCCGTGCCGATGATAGCCAAACCACCCGCCTCACGAACTCCGGCACCCAGCTTAATGTCGGTACCACGGCCCGCCATGTTGGTAGCGATGGTAACCGTACCCGGCTTACCCGCTTCGGCCACGATCTCCGCTTCACGTTGGTGCAGCTTCGCGTTAAGAACATTATGACGTATGCCTTTTATCTTAAGCATGCGGCTCAGCAGTTCCGATATCTCCACCGACGTAGTACCCACCAGCACCGGCCTTCCCGCCTCCACACATTTCACGATCTCATCGATGACCGCGTTATATTTCTCACGCTTGGTTTTATAAACCAGGTCGTTGCTGTCTTTCCTTACGATAGGCTTATTGGTGGGGATCACCACTACATCAAGCTTATAAATGCTCCAGAACTCGCCCGCTTCCGTTTCCGCTGTACCGGTCATGCCGGCCAGTTTGCTGTACATCCTGAAATAGTTCTGTAACGTAATGGTAGCATAGGTTTGGGTCGCCGCCTCGATCTTCACATTCTCCTTCGCCTCTATGGCCTGGTGCAGGCCGTCAGAATAACGGCGGCCATCCATGATACGGCCCGTTTGCTCATCGACGATCTTCACCTTGCCGTCCATGATCACGTATTCCACGTCCTTCTCGAACAGCGTATACGCCTTTAGCAATTGGTTGATGGTATGCACACGCTCGCTCTGTATCGCGAAATTGCGGAGCAGCTCATCTTTCAGTTTCGCCTTCTCCGCGTCTGCCACCTGCATCTTTTCGATCTCCGCCACTTCGGAACCTACATCGGGTAGCACAAAGAACTTCGCGTCTTCACTTGAGTTAGACACCAGTTCAATTCCTTTTTCTGTAAGCTCTATACTGTTGTGTTTCTCGTCGATAACAAAGAACAGTTCAGCATCCACTTTATGCATCTCCCTGTTCTGGTCCTGCATGTAGTAGTTCTCTGTCTTTTGAAGTACGGCCCTTACGCCTGGTTCGCTCAAAAATTTGATAAGCGCCTTGTTCTTAGGAAGACCACGATAAGCACGCAATAACGACATCCCCCCTTCCTTATCTTTTTTCTCGGCCAGCAGCTTCTTAGAATCCGCAATGGCTGTATTGATATAGTTACGCTGGGCATTCACCAGCTTTTCGATCTTGGGTTTCAGTTCCTGAAACTCCTGCTTGTCGCCTTTGGGAGTAGGGCCCGAAATAATAAGCGGTGTACGCGCGTCATCGATCAGCACCGAGTCCACCTCATCCACAATTGCGTAGTTGTGCTTGCGCTGCACCAGTTCTTCCGGGTCGCGCGCCATGTTGTCGCGGAGGTAATCGAAACCAAATTCGTTATTGGTGCCGTAAGTGATATCAGCCTGGTAGGCTTTTCTTCTTTCTGATGAGTTCGGCTCGTGCTTATCAATGCAGTCAACGCTAAGGCCGAGGAACTCGAACAAAGGACCGTTCCACTCGCTGTCGCGTTTAGAAAGGTAGTTGTTCACCGTTACCACGTGCAGGCCGCGGCCTGGCAGCGCGTTAAGGTATACAGGCAGTGTAGCCACAAGGGTCTTACCTTCACCGGTAGCCATCTCCGATATCTTACCCTGGTGTAGCACGATGCCACCGATGAGCTGCACGTCGTAATGCACCATGTCCCAGGTAACAGTATTGCCTGCCGCCTCCCAGCTGTTCTGCCAGGTGGCCTTTTCACCATCAATGGTAATGTGCGGACGAATAACCGCCAGGTCCTTGTCCATTTGGGTGGCAGCAACGGTAATGCTTTTGTTCTCTTTGAAACGGCGTGCCGTTTCTTTCACTACGGCGAAAGCCTCGGGAAGTATGTCGTTCAGTACCGTTTCGGTCTTCTTCACGATCTCCTTCTCTACCGCGTCGATCTCTACGTAATGTTTCTCCTTAGCATCGATCTCCTCCTCACTTTCGGCGAGCTTCTTAAGCTCGGCAATGCGATCCACCTCCTCTTTGATATGCTCCGAAATACGCTTTCTGAACTCCTGGGTCTTGGCACGAAGAGCATCGTTGCTTAGCAGGGTAATGCTTTTGGTCGCCTCATGTACCTGTTCTACAAGGGGCTGTATCTCTTTAATATCGCGGTCCGACTTATTGCCGAAAACTTTGGAAATGCTCTTGAGGATGGAATCTATCATTGTCCGTAACTGAAGGATTGCAAATTTAGCTTTATTTTGTCAATGGGCGCGGCCCGGTTTTATTGAAAGATTGCGTTATTAAGCAAAATCGGGTACCTTAGAGTCAAAATCCGTACCTCCTGCTCAAAGCCCCTGTAAGCATGACAAAATTTCTTAAACCTTCCCTCGCGCTGCTCCTTATCTGTACCTTCAGTCAGGTAACCGCACAACAGCGCAGCCAGAATTTCTATGACATTCAGGCCGAGTTCAACAATTACTGGAAAGACAAGACCGTAGAGCCGCGTGCCGAATGGAAGAACCAGGAGGGCGGTGGCTATATGCAGTTCAGGCGCTGGGAGAACTTCGCGAAGCCCAGGGTATTCCCTACCGGCAACTTCCCGGATGCGGGCATCCTAATGAAGGAGCGTGACCGGCTAAAGGGCGAAGCAAATAAGATGAGTTCCGCAGCTAACTGGACAGGCTTGGGACCCTATGTAGTGCCCGGCAACGGCGGCGCGCAAGGACGTGTTGACTGCATCCGTTTTCACCCGACAAACAACAATACCTTCTGGATCGGCGGCGCCAACGGCGGACTTTGGAAGACCACCAACGGCGGTACAACCTGGAGCACCACTACCGACCTGCTTCCCAACATCAGCATTGCCGATATTGCCGTTGACCCGCAAAACCCAAACAATGTTTATGTGGCCACCGGCGACGGTTATGGTTATGAATACGGTACCTACTGGCATTTTTGGGGCGGCGTTTATACCGCCGGTGTGATGAAGTCAACCGACGGCGGAAACACCTGGAACGCCACGGGCCTTTCGTACAACCAAGGTCAAACAGAGATCATTCAGCGCCTCATTATTTGTCCGGCCAATCCCAACATATTGATGGCTGCCACGCGCAACGGCATCTGGAGGACCAAGGATGCCGGCAGCACCTGGAACCTGGTGCAGGGCACACACGTGTTCGACATGGAGTTCAACGCTTCCAACCCGGCTGTTGTTTATGCTTCGTTCGGCAAAGGTATTTATAGATCGCTAGATACCGGCGCTACCTGGACAACACTTGCCGCTAACCTTTCTACTACCGCCGGCAGGCTCAGCATCGCGGTAACACCCGCTAACGCCCAGGTGATCTACGCCTGGTGTTCCGACGGATCCTTTTACCGCTCGGCTGATGGCGGAGCTACTTTTCCTGTGGTAACCTCTCCTGATGGCGATGCCTTTCCTTACGGATATTACGACATGGCGCTTAACGTTTCTCCCCTCAACGCCGACCTGGTGTTTGTGGGAGGATTGGAAACGGTGAAGTCCGTTGATGGCGGCAATAACTGGCTTATCACTGCCGACTGGGTCAATTACCAGGCGCAGGATTACGTGCATGCCGACAAACATGTGTTCGAGTTCATGCCCGGAACGAATACCGTTTTGGCCGGCACTGACGGAGGCTTGTTCAAGACCACTGACCAGGGCGGCACCTGGACCGACCTCAGCAACGGGCTTAATATTTCACAGTACTACCGCCTCAGCTGTTCGGCAACGAATGCTAACGTTACGATATGCGGGCAGCAGGACAATGGTGTAGTTCGTTACAACGCAGGCTCCTGGGCACAGTTCGATGGCTTGGGCGATGGCATGGAATGCCTCATCGACTACAAGAACCCGCAGAACATCTATTATTCTTTCCAGTACGGTGATCTTTATGCTTCTTACGACGGCGGCGCTAACTTCTTCAGCATCGCTCCCGCCAGCGGCGACTGGATAGCGCCTTTTGTGATCGACCCTTTTAACCACACTACTCTTTACGCGGGATACGATGAAGTGTACATGTCGCCCGACAGCGGCATGAGCTGGAACGCGCTTTCTTCGGGGCTTGTTACCGGCGACCTCAGCGTTTTGATGGTAGCACCCACCAACAGCAATTATATTTATGCCGGAACGCTCAGCGAACTGCACATGACCTCCAACGGAGGTTCTTCCTGGACCAACATCAGCACCGGGCTTCCTTTCTCCAGCGTGGGCCTCAACAGTGTAGCGGTAAGTTATACCAACCCGCTGCATATCTGGGCCAGTTTTTCGGGCTACTCCGCAGCCAACAAAGTATTCAAGTCAACCAACGGCGGACTTACCTGGACCAATATAAGCGCTGGCCTTCCTAACCTGCCGGTCAACTGCATTGTGTATGAGAAGAACACACCTGACGGGCTGTACGCCGCTACCGACATGGGTGTTTATTATATCAATAACTGGCAGGGCTGGACAGCTTATAACACCGGGCTGCCCAATGTGATCGTGAGCGAACTGGAGATCCATTACGGTTCGGGCAAGATACGTGCTGCCACCTATGGCCGCGGGCTATGGGAGTCGAACGTGAATAACCTCACCGGTGTAAATGAAAAGGCACAGGCTGAGCTGCAGCTGAGCGTATCGCCCAATCCTTCGCGCGACAGGTTCCATGTGAATATCCACTCCCCCGAAGCGAAGGAAACGGTAATAGCGGTGTACAATTTGCTTGGCGAAAAGATACTCGAAGAAAAATGGCTGCTGCTGCCTGGCAGCAACAGTTATATGGCTGACCTCAGCGCGTCTCCTGCCGGCACCTATTTTATAAGGGCCGGTGAACGAAACGCCAAAGTGGTGCTGGCGAAATGACAGAAAGAGAAAGGGCCCTTAAGGGCCCTTTGTTCTAGTATTCGTCTTCGTTAAAGAAGAAGTCTTCCTTGGTGGGGTAATCAGGCCATATCTCCTCAATGGATTCATAGGCCTCGCCTTCGTCCTCGATCTCCTGCAGGTTCTCGATCACTTCCATAGGTGCTCCGGAACGGATCGCAAAGTCAATGAGCTCGTCCTTGGTGGCGGGCCAGGGAGCATCTTCGAGGTACGATGCTAGTTCAAGTGTCCAGTACATTCAGGGATTTTTTACTGTAAAACGAAAAATTCAAAATTATGTTGCAATGCATTCGATTTTTTGAAAACACTCAACTTTCGTGCAAAAGTAAAAATTAAATAATACGAACAAAATTTTTGTGGGAAAATTACATCCTCGGCTTCCAGGGCTGCTCTTTCGCCTGCAGATCATGGCTTAAAGAGCGGGAAAGGACGAATAAATAGTCAGAAAGGCGGTTGAGGTACCTGATAACGGAACCATCAACAAAATGGTTCTCAGAAAGATGAATAGCACAGCGTTCAGCGCGCCTGCAAACGCAACGGGCAATGTGACAGTACGATACCGTAGTATGGCCTCCGGGTAATACAAAAGACCGCATCTCCGGAAGCTTTTCGCTCATCCGGTCGATCTCTTTCTCCAGTAGCACAATATCTTCCTCCCTTAGGTCGGGGATCTTCATCTTTGACTTTTCAGGGTCTGAAGCAAGGGAGGAACCAATAGTAAAGAGACGATCCTGCACCTCCAGGAGTATCTTAATGTATGAAGCGTCCATCGCCTGGTCACGGATAAGGCCGATCCAGGAGTTAAGCTCATCCACGGTGCCGTAGGCTTCAATACGGATATGATGCTTGGCAACACGGGTACCGCCTATGAGCGAGGTCTCCCCTTTATCTCCTGTTTTGGTGTATACTTTCATGCGTTGTGTACAAGAACCGTTCTTATATTTTCGTTCTTCATGTCTGATTCCACCAAACCGTCCTTGAGCCTTACAATGCGGTGCGCATGCTGGGCAATGTCCTCCTCATGTGTTACCACAATGATGGTGTTCCCGCTGCGGTGTATCTCCTCGAACAGCCCCATGATCTCTACTGAGGTCTTCGAATCGAGGTTACCGGTAGGCTCATCCGCAAGGATGATCGCGGGGCGGTTCACCAGGGCCCTGGCAATGGCCACACGCTGGCGCTGCCCGCCCGAAAGCTCATTCGGCTTGTGATGAATGCGATCGCCCAAACCTACCTGCTCCAATACTTCCTTTGCCCGTTCATTCCGCTCTTTCTTTCCGATACCCGAATACACCAGCGGCAACGCTACGTTCTCAAGAGCCGTGGAGCGCGGAAGCAGGTTAAAGGTCTGGAACACGAAGCCGATCTCCTTATTACGCACCTCCGCCAGCTCATTGTCGAGCATACGCGCCACCGAAAGGCCGTTGAGGATGTATTCTCCATCACTGGGCGTATCAAGGCAGCCCAGCATATTCATCAAGGTTGATTTTCCTGAGCCCGAAGGTCCCATCAAAGCCACATACTCGTTCTTGAAAATCTCGAGCGATACCGAACGGAGGGCATGGATCGTCTCCGTACCTATCTGGTAGGCCTTGGCAATTTCACTGAGACGTATAATGGAGCTCATCCTAAACAAAAATAGCAATTTAAACTAAGAGGCCCTGAGCAGGAAATGCTCCTTTGCCTGCTCCGGCCGGAAGAAGACAAGGCCAAGGAAGAACAGGTCGACAGTGACCGTCACCTTCTGGTGAGCCTTGATCTGCTCCCAGGCCTCCTCCATTTCTGCCGACCAGTGAATATCATCGAACACAAACACCGCCTGGGGCCCTGCCTTTGCCAGGCATTGCTCAAAGTAACGAAGCGTTGGTTCTTTGCGGTGGTTGCCGTCGAAGAAGATAAAGTCAAAAGGAAGATTTTTTTCCAGGACAACGGGAAGCACTTCATCAAAATTGCCTGTCACTGTTTCAATGTTCTGCGCGCCAAACTTGCGGAAATTCTCTTCGGCGGCTTTCGCGGTAGCGCGACTGCCTTCGATGGTGATGAGCTTTGCGGATGAATCAGGCGCAGCCATGTACAGGCTGCTGAGGCCAAGTGACGTGCCCAACTCCAGTAAATGTTTCGGCTTAAAATGGTTCACCAGCCTGAATAGTAATTGTCCCTGCGCGGCCGGCTTGGCTGAGCGCTGCGCTATTTCAGCAATGGTACGTTTTCCTGAATCTCCGGTACCGAGGTCGGTCACTTCTATTTCTTTTTTCGAAAGCAATAACTGTTTGCGCAGGTATTCTATCTTATCGAAAGCATAAAAAGGCGCTTTCTCAGCGATCACCTTGGTAAGGAGTTCGAACACAAAGGGTGAATGCACACCGTGCCTGGTTTTGGCCCGAACAAGGAAGTTCAGGTAACGGAGAATGAAAGAGAGCTTCTTCATTAAAAAGAAAACCCCCTATTCGGGGGTTTGGTGGGAGCAACAGGGTTCGAACCTGTGACCCTCTGCTTGTAAGGCAGATGCTCTGAACCAGCTGAGCTATGCTCCCATAAAAGGGACGCAAATATAATGAATTATAAGAATCCCGTAAAAATTTATTCAGAGCACTTCGGCCACTACAAAAGTGCTTCCCCCTACCAATACAAGATCGCGGGGGGATGCCGCCTTTTTGGCGGCCTGGAAGGCCTCTTTTACACTTGAAAAGGCCTTACCCTTGAGGCCTGCTTTTGAGGCCTGTTTAGCCAGTTCTGATTCATCCAATGCCCTTGGAATGGAGGCCTTGCAGAAGTAATACCGGGCTTCCTTAGGCAGGAGTTTTAATATCTTATCGATGGCCTTATCGTTCACCGCGCCGAACACAAAGTGCAGCTGCTCATAGCGGGTCTTTTTCACCTGGTCGAGCACCTCACGAATTCCCGCTTCGTTATGGCCCGTATCAGCGATCATCAATGGGCGCCTCGAAAGAACCTGCCAGCGGCCCAGCAGCCCGGTTTGGCCTGTCACCAATAATAATCCGCGTCGAAGTTCGGGCTTGCTCACCGTAATGCCTTGCTTCTCCAACACCTCAAGCACAGCCATCACCGTGCACACGTTCCGGCCCTGGTACATGCCCTTCAGTTCACAGCCAATGTCCTTCATGAACAGCTCTTTCCCCTTTTTAATATCCATCCATAATTTCCCCTGCCTGATCCTCATCCTGGAAGCCTGGTATACCTCGCTGGCAAATACCAGGGGAGCACTCATCTCTTTCGCCTTCTTACTGAAAACAGAAGCTACTTCCTTCTGCTTTTCTCCCACTACCACCGGCACCTTTTTCTTTACGATCCCCGCCTTCTCCGCGGCGATCTTCTGCACCGTGTTACCAAGCAATGCCTCATGATCATAACTGATATTGGTGATGACCGATACCAGCGGGCTAACTACGTTGGTCGAATCGAGGCGGCCACCCAATCCAACTTCTACAATAGCGATGTCCACCTTCTCTTTCGCGAAATGATCGAAGGCGAGGCCCACTGTCCATTCGAAGAAGGAAGGCTGTATACGGTCGAAGGCCTTGCGGTGCTTGTTAACGAATGCGCACACGCTGTCTTTTGAGATCATCTGGCCGTTCACGCGAATGCGCTCCCGAAAATCTTTCAGGTGAGGCGAAGTGTACAGTCCTGTTTTGAAGCCGGCCGTTTGCAGCACCGAAGCAAGCATATGCGATACAGATCCTTTGCCATTGGTGCCCGCCACATGAATGGCGCGGAACTTCCGCTCAGGGTTCCTGAGCATTTTACAAATGGCAATGGTGTTGTTAAGATCAGCCTTGTACGCCGCAGCGCCGATGCGGTGGAACATCGGCAGCTGGCTGTAAAGATAGTCCAGCGCCTGCTGATAGGTCATTAGTTGTTGACGAAAGTGAAGCTAATAGTGGTCCGTACTTCCTCCGGTCCTTCGGAAGTATCGTTGTACTTAGTGCTGAGCGCCGCTTGTCGCGCTTTTGCGTACAACACCGAATTGGTAGTGGTGGAACCCCTCGCACCGGGAACAGCATCGATCACCTTTCCGGCTTTGTTCACAACGATCGTCACCACCACTTTTCCTTCTTCGCTTGAATCGTCCACCAGGTGGGGCCTGCGAGTCATTATCCTATTTGGGATTTTACCATCTTCGAAGCCATCGGGGTCGCCCCGAAGATCGCCTTTGTTCCCTGGCTGGTCTGAGCCCCCGTCACCACCTGTGCCTGATTTTTTGTTCCTAAGCTTATTGAGCGCTGCCTCCAACTCGGTACTGGGCTTTTGCTCCGTGGTCTTTTCGGTGGTGTTCTCCACCTTCGTATTGTTAGGCTTCTCCGTCTTTTCGCTGCTCTTTACATTAACGCTTTCTTCAACATTGCTGGTGAGCAGTTTATTGTCACTCGGGCTCGTATTGCTCTTTTCTGTTTTCGCCGTATTGGCATCACTGGGCTGCGCATCACCCATTCCGTTCGCTTCTGTGCTGCCGGAACCTTCAATAAAGTTTCCGAAATCGAACACTACTTCTGGCATTGGTGTTTCAGGGAAAGGGGGGATGGGTGTTTTAAAAATTGCCATGATGAAAAGCAGGAACAGCAGGGCATGTATGCCGATGGTGATCCCGAGCGCAAGCGCTTTATTTCCTCTCTCTGTTGCTTCCATGATCTTATCCGTTAGGGGGCTTGGTGGCCAAAACCATTTTCACTTTCAGCTTATTGCCGATCTGCAGCACATCCACCAGGTCCTGGATCTTCAGTGAGTTGTCGATCCTCAGCACCACGGTGGTCTGGCTGGTGCGTTTCATTTCTATCGAGATAGCCGGCTCGATCTCCGCGAAGGTCACCCGTGAATTGTTCACGGCATACTCCAGGTCCTTGCTCACATCGAGGGTGATGGGCTTGGTGGGGGCTTGCTGTATCGGCTCAGAGTTCGGGAGCGTGAGCTTCATTACGCTCGGTGTAACAAGGGTAGAGATGATCAAAAAGAACAGCAGCAAAAAGAACATGATGTCGTTCAGCGACTCGGTGCTGACCTCTGCTCCTTCCTTATGTTTCTTTCTCAGGTTCATTTGGTGGGCTCCTGTAAGATATCGAGGAACTGGGTGGCGCTGTGCTCGATGCGGTGCGATATTTTGTCGACGATGATGTTGAGCCAGTGGTAACCCACAAAGGCAATAATACCTACCACAAGGCCTCCGGCGCTGGTCACCATCTTCTCATACAGACCACCGGCAATAAGGCCGATGCTGATGTTGTTGACAAGCGAGATATTATAGAATATCCTGATCACACCCATAATGGTGCCGATAAAGCCAAGCATAGGAGCGATACGGCCAATGATGCTTAAGATACTGAGGTTGCGCTCCAGCTTATACACTTCGTCGCGGCCTGTATCTTCCAACGAGGCACGGATCACTTTTATGGGCTGCCCTATTTTTGAAATGCCTTTCTCTATCACGCGGGCCTGGGGCGAAGTAGAGTTCCTGCAAACGGCTTTCGCCGCCTCAATATTTCCGTTCACCATAAAGTCGCGGATGGTGTTCATGAAATTACGTTCGGTACGTGAAGCCCTGCTGATGACGATGGTGCGCTCGATGATGAAATAAAAAGCAAGCAATGAGAGTATCCCTATGGGGATCATGATATAGCCTCCCTTCATCACCATGTCGAGGAGCGAAAGGGTGTCAACTTTGGGAGCGGCTGGCGGCAGGTTGTTCAACGTAGGTGGCGCTGCCGCTGCCGCTTTGCTCAGGCTGTCATTTACTGTAGCAGAGGCGCTGCTAACGACTTGGAGGAGGGTGTACAATAACATTCCGTATTCTGTTTTTTATCTATCTGCTAAATTAGGACGCCGCTTCTTCCGATGTCCATGCCTTTCCCCAACTTATAAACAGGTACGTGTTAGTTGGATATGAAACAGGAGAGCCGGGGCTCTCCTGTTGTGTTGTTCTTTTTTATGTTCATCACTTCAGGCGGAAGGATACCGGCAGGTTGTATTGTACCATTACCGGTTTACCCGCTTTGTTACGTCCTGGCTGCCAGGCGGGCATTCCTTTGGCTGCGCTGATCGCCGCTTCGGTGCATCCGCCGGAGAGTTTTTTCAGAGGGATCACGTCGGTCACTCTTCCATCCTTTCCGATCACGAAAGTGAGCACCACGCTGCCCTGTATCCCCGATTCCACGGCTTCACGAGGATAGCGCATGTTATCTGAAAAGTATTTCAGGAGGGCTTTTTCTCCGCCCGGAAATTCAGGAGGGAATTCTGTATACACTACAGGTACATCGGGTTCTTTGATCGAATCCTTGCGAGGCTCAAGGCCTTTGCCGCCGGGAGTTCCACCGGTCGGGCCCAGGGTATCCTTGCCCTTCCCGTTCCCGTTAGGGTTGGGATCAGGGTCCTTTTTAGGTTCCTCTTTCTTCTCAGGATCGTTCTTTATCACAGGGGGGCCGCTTGCGTTCTTGCGGGGCTCCTTGGCTTTGTCCGCTTGTTTGTTATCCGGGAGTTTAATGTCGATAATGGCGTTCACAGTGCCCAGGACCGGTCCTGTATCAGGCGGTTTCACCTCCGCTACCACGCTCATCAGCTGTATGGCAAGAGGAATACCTATCGCCAGCATCATGCCTGTGAGGGCAATGAAGAATGATTTAGTAACACTGTCGGAGTAATCCCTGCGGATCACGTAGGCGCCGTATTGCCTGTTGCGGTTCTCGAAAACAACTTCGTTGAAGTTCCCGGGTTTTCTGTTTGTGGTTTCCATGGCTGAAAGGGTTAAGTTTTTATGGTACTCTGCACATTAGATGTCTCCCCTTCGATAATTCCATAACTACAACGGCACAAGGCCCGGAATATTGTGCAGAAACCCTGAAATCACTTAAAAACAAAGGATTTTATCACCCATGGCCATGATGCTTATCATTCGTTTAGCCTTGGCGCCCGGGTAATTTTGCCTCAAAATAGCTGTATGAAATCTATCTCTCCCGATACTCCTCTCCACTTTTTGAGCAGGACCTTCCGCAACTGGATCGGTGAATACTCCATCGCCGAATACACCATTCTCTTCCTCGCGCACTTCACCGCGGTAGGTATCGCCGTGTTATTAGTACTTGCCTGAACCCACGAAGAGGATTTCTCCGGCGCAATTTATTTCCTCATCATCACATCTTATCCGAAACCTATAAGCAAAAATCTCTTGTGGGGCATCAAAAAAATTAATCCAAAAAATTTCTTTGAATGGTATTTTTTTTTAGAAATTTGTATTATTGCCTTATAAAACACGTTAACAAAGGAAATTGAGAATTAGTATTTTTTGATTCCCAATGAAAAAGACGAGCCATTCAAAAAAAAGTCCCCCGAAAAAGAAGAAGCCTGCCAAAGGCGATTCTGGTGAGCTGAGGAAACCCAATAAGCTCAAGCCGCTTAAGGGCAAGGAGAACAAGAATTGGAAGAACTCTTTGCAGGAAGAGGAAGAAGAGGGAGATTTTGAGATGCTTCCGGAGGAAGAGGATATCAAGTTCGATGACCTCAACGCCATGCCTGATGAGGAAGAAGAGGACGATGGCTATTTCGACGATAACTTTTAAGCCCTCACAGACAACACACAACCCTGGTAAGCACCAGGGTTTTTTATTGAGGCAGGTGTATGCTGCCGCCTGAACTATCGCGCCTGGCACCCGTAACAGAAGCCAAACAATTTACCTCTTCCCTTTTCCTTAGTACGCCCAGGAACGCAAAGATCATTGCTTCCTTGAACTCAATGATCTTCGCCGCGGGGATCACGATACGGCTCTTCGTATGCGCTTTGATTCGGGAGAGGAGGAACTTATTATATGCACCTCCGCCCGTAATAAATAATCGCCCTTTGCCTCCTGCACATTTGCCTATTTGAATTGCTGCATGTTCAGCCACCGTACGAAGCTTATCACGCAAAGGAAGCCTGCTACGAGCCAACACGGTCATAAACTCCTTCTCAAGCCACTCTGCTCCCAGCGATTTGGGTGCTTTCTTCTTATAAAAGGGAATAGCGTTGAGTGCTTTTAACAAGCGCTCGTCCAGTTTTCCTGAACGCGCAATAGCTCCGCCCTTATCGTATTTCTTTCCCAACGAAATACTCAGCCGGTTAAGGACAATATTCACAGGACAGATATCAAAAGCGATGCGATGCTTTCCTTTGTTATATGACACGTTCGCGAAGCCGCCCAGGTTGAGACAACGATCATACTTACTGAACAAAAGCTCATCCCCTATGGGAACCAAAGGGGCGCCTTGTCCACCCAGCTTTACATCCAGCGAACGGAAATCGCAGATCACTGTCAGCCCACAGGCTGCCGCCAGCGTGTCGCCAGCGCCGGCCTGGAAGGTAATTCCTTTCTCAGGCTGATGAAAAATGGTGTGACCATGGGAGGCGACGAAGTCGGGCCTTAGCTTGTGTTTCTTTACAAAGGCCTTTACCGCTTCGCCCAAAAAAGTGCCGTACTCCGCATGGGCCCGTTGCAGGTCCCGGTCATTCATATCAAACATAGAACGCAGCTCGTTTTCACGGGCGGGAGAATAGCGAAGCGTTTCGGCTTTCAATACCTTAAAGCTCCAGGAGCCCTTGTTTTCTGTGAAAGTACAATAGGCAATATCGAGGCCGTCGAGCGAGGTGCCCGACATCAAGCCGATGACGCGGTAAGTGGGCATTTCTTAAGGCAAAGATTAGCAAAAATTCATATAAAAAAGTATTTTTGCTTCCTACCCTTATAATTGAAGATCCATGATATTCGAACTATCTGAAGAGCACCTGATGATACAGAAGGCGGCAAGGGATTTTGCCAACGATGTGCTGAAGCCCGGCGTGATCGAGCGTGATGACAAGCAGAAATTCCCGGCCGAAGAGATCAAGAAGCTGGGGGAGCTCGGCTTCCTGGGCATGATGGTAGACCCCAAGTACGGGGGCGGAGGCATGGACTGTATCTCTTATGTGCTGGCCATGGAGGAGATATCGAAAGTGGACGCGTCGGCCTCGGTAGTGATGTCGGTAAACAACTCGCTTGTTTGCTGGGGCATCGAGACCTTTGGCACCGAAGAACAAAAACAGAAATACCTTATTCCACTGGCGAAGGGCGAGATCATTGGCGCTTTTTGTCTTTCAGAGCCTGAGGCAGGTTCCGACGCCACTTCACAGCGTACCACCGCTGTTGACATGGGCGACCATTACCTGCTCAACGGCACCAAGAACTGGATCACCAACGGCAGCACCGCTTCCGTTTACCTGGTGATAGCGCAAACAGATGCCGCCAAAAAACACAAAGGCATCAATGCCTTTATCGTAGAGAAAGGAATGCCCGGCTTCCAGGTAGGCAAAAAAGAAGACAAGCTCGGCATCCGCGGATCGGACACGCATTCGCTGATGTTTACCGATGTGAAAGTTCCCAAGGCGAACCGTATAGGTGAGGATGGCTTTGGCTTTAAGTTCGCCATGAAGACCCTTACCGGCGGACGTATCGGCATCGCTTCACAGGCCCTTGGCATCGCCTCCGGCGCTTATGAGCTGGCACTCGCTTATTCCAAAGAGCGAAAAGCCTTCGGCAAAACCATATCACAACACCAGGCCATACAGTTCAAACTGGCCGACATGGCCACAGAGATAGAAGCAGCGCGCCTGCTCTGCCTCAAGGCCGCCTGGCTCAAAGACCACCACATGGATTACGGCACCGCCAGCGCCATGGCAAAGGTATTTGCCTCGCGCGTGGCGATGGAAGTAACCGTTGAAGCCGTTCAGGTTCATGGAGGGTATGGCTTTGTGAAGGAGTACCACGTGGAGCGCCTCATGCGCGACGCCAAGATCACACAGATCTACGAAGGCACCACCGAAGTGCAGAAGATCGTGATCTCGCGCGCGGTGCTTGCCTAAAAGGCTTCCACTACCGTTTCCAGTTTAATTCCCCTCGATCCTTTTACCAGGACCGTGCTGTTGCTTAGGGCATTGCCCTTAAGCCATGCAAAGGCCTGTGAAGCATCTTCAAAGGTCTTGGCGCCAATGGTATTCTCCGCAGCGGAAAACAGTTTCCCTACAAGCACCACCGTTCCTTTAAAACCTTTGCTCTTAATGAGGTTGATGATATTGTTATGTTCTGCCGCGCTCTCCTTGCCCAGCTCCAGCATATCGCCCAGCACCATCACTTTGTTGGCCGAGCCCATCGCGACAAAGTTCTCAATGGCCGCTGTCATGCTCGTAGGATTGGCATTGTAAGCGTCGAGCAAGAGCGTATTGCTCCCCTTCTTCATTACCTGAGAACGATTGTTCGAAGGTTCGTATCCTTCCAGCGCGGCTTTGATGTCCTGGTCGCTTACACCGAAATGATGTCCGATACAAGCGGCAGCAAGAATGTTCTCAAAGTTATATTTGCCCACGAGGCGTGTTTGCACCTCGCCGGCACCAAAATCCATCTTCACAAAAGGCTCGCTGCCCATGAACTTTCCTTTATAGTCACATCCAGCACCGGCTCCGTAAGTGGTTCTCTTTATTCCCCCTGAAAGTTCTTCGAGCAATGGATTATCAGCGTTCACGAACAGCTGTCCTCCATGTGCCTTTATATGTTTATACAATTCGCTCTTGGCCTTCTTCACCCCTTCAAATCCCCCGAAGCCTTCGAGGTGAGCCTTGCCTATGTTGGTGATGATGCCGTACTCCGGTTTTGCGATGCCGCAAAGCATGGCGATCTCTCCCACATGGTTGGCGCCCATCTCTATCACGGCGGCTTCGTGTTCCTTTGTTATGGAAAGGAGCGTAAGCGGAACGCCGATATGGTTGTTAAGGTTTCCTTTGGTAGCGCAGGTCTTGTACTTACGCGAAAGCACGGCATGGATCAATTCCTTGCTGGTGGTCTTGCCATTGCTGCCGGTAATGCCGATGAAGGGGATCTTCAATTGACTGCGATGATATGAGGCAAGATCCTGCAAAGCGCCAAGCACATCCTTCACCAGGAAATACCTGTTGTCTTTCTTTACCTCCGCTTCATCCACCACGGCAAAGGCAGCGCCTCTTTCGAGGGCCTCGGCGGCAAAGCGGTTGCCGTTGAAGCTGTCGCCCTTTAACGCGAAGAAGATGGAGCCGGGAATGATGTTCCTGGTATCGGTACTCACCAGGGGATGTTGGAGGTAGGCTTTGTAGATCGTTTCTATGCTATCCATATAAAAGAAGAACGCCAAGTTAAGAATAACCTGGCGTTCCTTTTTTCTTATCCGGCATTTTACCTTCTGCTGCCGAGACCAACGGGGCTTCCCACCCTGGTCATCGCGCAACGGAAACCTAACCAGGGAGCAGTTTGCCTCTGGTCGAGGTAGCGGCGGGTGCCGGGGTTCATGTAATACGCCCTGTCGTTCCAGGAAGCGCCTTTGTAAACCCTTGCTTTGTCGTTAAGCATAGAGGTAGGCGTTTGTCCTGTCATTTGGTACATCAGCTTATCGCCACGCGCCGAAGCATCCTGTCCTTCGCTGTAGAAAACGCTGGACTCAATGTCACCGTCGAGGTAGCTGATGTTATCAGCGGTCTTATAGTTCCTTCTTTCTTCCAGCCTGTCATCTTTGTAAGCAAGACTTACGTCCCTCCAGCGGATGTTGCCGGGCACGTTGATGATGTTGGAGTCTTTGTCGTAAAGGATAGAGTCGGTATTGATGATCACACCGTCAACGTCTTTCTGGTACGTGCGGAACACGTTACCGCGGAAAGGACGGAAGTCATCCTTGTCCTGGGGAGAAAGAGGACGGTAAACGTCCATCACCCACTCGCACACGTTACCAGCCATGTTATACAGGCCGTAATCGTTGGGCCAGTACGAATACACAGGCGCGGTTACGTCGGCGTTATCGTTCAGGTGGCCTGCAGCTCCCATGTTGTCACCATTACTTCTCTTGTAGTTGGCTAACATGTCGCCGAGGAATTTCTCGTCGGGGTTACGTACGTGGTGACCGTTCCAGGGATATATCCTCCTTTCGGTGATACGTTCCTCGATGGTGGTACCGATCAAACTGTACGCAGCATATTCCCATTCCGCTTCGGTGGGCAGGCGGTACTTCGGCAGAAGTATACCGTCTTCCATCCTCACCTGCCTTTCAGGAACGTTGGGGTCAAGCGAAGGAAGAGGTGTCTTCACAACGCCGGTCCATTTGCCCTGGAGATAGGTGTCGGTATTAAAGTAGTCCTGGTCCGAAGGAGTGGGCGCGTGATCGATGATGCCTTCACGGATCATGATGAATTCGTTCACACGGTCGGTCCTCCAAGCGCAGAAGTCGTTAGCCTGGAGCCAGTTGATGCCTACCACAGGATATTCGCGGTAAGCGGGGTGGCGCAGGTAGTAGTCAACGTAAGGCTCGTTATAAGCCAGTTTGCTCCTCCAGCAAAGGGTATCGGGCAGCGCCTTCTTATAAACTTCGGCGAAGTTAGGTCCGAACACCCTGCGTGTCCAATAAAGATATTCGAGGTAGTTAAAGTTAGAGATCTCCACTTCATCGAGGTAGAAGGAAGAAACGGTCACCCTGCGGGGAACGTTGTTCCAATCATACATCACATCCTGCTCGATCCTTCCCATGGTGAACGTACCGCCTTCGATCAGCACCAGGCCGGGGCCTGTTTCCTGTTCTTCGTAAGGCACTTTCTCAAACCCGCCGTTCTTGGGATCGTTGTAGTTCCAGCCGGTCACGTTTGAAGTCTCTTTGTGACACGAAGCCAGGAACAACGCACCAGCCACCATCACCATTCTGCCTGACACTTTCATCATTTTCATTTCTATAAATTTAGTTTATACTAAGTTTATTTATCACCTCGCAAACTGAAAGTTAAATCTAATAACTAAAAAGACGGACAACTTATTGTTCTGAACTTCCTTTTCTTGGGCTTACACTCGAATTGCAGCTGAAAAGACAATTCGTGTGAACCGGCAGTAGCGTTGCTGAGTTTAGAGATAGTTACATCGTAACTATAACCCACCTTGAACAGGTCCTGCTGGAACCCGATGAGAGCAATGAATGAGTCCTGGTTCCTGTACCACAAACCTCCTACAACCGGCCCTTTCATAAGGTAAAGGCCTAAGTTGATCTGCTGGAAGTCCTGTTGTTTTTGGTAAAGGATGTTGGGGGAGATGAATGCTTCGCCGCCTTTTCCGTCGAGGGGAATAAGCGCGCCGGCGTGACCGGTGTATTTCATGGGCAGTTTTGCTACCACAGAACCGATCAATGATTCGTCGGGCTGGCTGAGGTGGTTCACCGCGAAACCTACGAAGTAGTGTTTGCTGTAACCAAGCATACCTGCTGAAATGTCGATATTGCTCTTGGAGCCAAGACCCTGTATCTCGGCAGAGTTATAAACGAAACCACGGCGGTTGTCGATCATATCACCGAAAGTGAGCTTGCTCCAGTCGAGCTTCTTTTGCATATAGGTGGCTTCGAAGGCCGCCTTGATAGAGAATGTACGGGTCACGTTCAGCTGGTACGAATACATACCGCTGATATTGGTAGTATTGATGGTTCCTTCGCCCGCCTTATCGTTGGTAACAAGGAAACCAAGACCTCCGGAGATCGCGTCAACGTGCTGATCGTAAGAAGCGGCGTAGGTAACGAAAGTACCTGTTATAGCAGGCCACTCGTTACGGTAGTTAAGACATATCCTGGGGCACCTGGCAGTTCCCGCGAAAGCAGGGTTCAGGTACAGAGGGTTGGCGTAGAACTGGGTGAACTCAGGGTCCTGAGCAAAAGCGGACTCAGAACAAAACAGAGTAAGAGTGGTAAGTACTGCGAATGTACAACGTTTCAGCATGGGCATAGCTTCGAAAGGTTATAAGGATGCAATGATACGAAAAAAAAATCAGAGGGTTTCAAATAATTTTAGCCTTTTTACAATAAAATCAGGGGTTATTACGTATATGGTTATGCGATTTTTACAAATATATACCCTTTTTTCCCAAAATAAAAGCCTAAATCCCTGGAAATTATCAAAAGAAAATCGGTAGATTTGACCTTTTGTACCACCCACAGGGTAATTCAATGAAACAGCTTTCTTCCATCCTTGTTCTAAGCCTCTTTTCCTTTGCTTCTTTCGGGCAAGCTCAACGAGCCCCCGGAACCAAAGCAATTGCTTGGAAACCAATCCAATATAACACCATTGGAGAGGCTAAAAAGAAGGCCTTTTTATACTTTGAAGGAGCCGTTTTTGATTCCCGTAATAACTACATTCCCTCTTACTTTGAAAGGATAAAGCTGAAGCCCGGCAACGGAAGCCTCCAGCCGGTGATCGGCAACGCTGTTTTTGAGCCGTTAACCGATAAAGAAAGCCAATTAATTGCTGGAAACAGCTTAATTGGACCTGAAATAAAGGTTAATACAACCGTAGCCGCCGACCGTAAGGAGTTATACGGCATGCTTTCCTTCATTCCGATCCGTAAGAATACCTCTACAGGTAAATACGAAAAGCTGGTGTCCTTTGAGCTTACTGCCAACGAGATCCCCAAAGCTTCACAAAAGAATTCCTCCAGCTCTGTTCAAACCTACACCTCCAGCTCCGTGCTTTCAAGCGGTACCTGGTACAAGTTGGGAATTGCCAAAGGCGGCATTCACAAGCTCTCCTATGGTTTCCTCCAGGGCTTAGGCATCGATATGTCGGGCCTAAATCCCAAGAACATTCGCATTTATGGTAACGGTGGCGGCAACCTGCCTTATTTGAACAATGCCAAGCGTTACGACGACCTGGTGGAGAATTCCATTTTTGTACAGGGTGAGAACGACGGTGTGTTCAACACTTCTGATTACGTGTTGTTCTATGGCGATGATCCCATTCAATGGACCTACGATTCATTGCCGGGCGATGTGGGCGGTTATCGATTTCATCACCATCCCAACCTTTATTCCGACAGTACTTATTATTTCTTAACGGCCGATCTCGGCGCCGGCAAGCGCGTTCAAACACAGGCTTCTTCCACACAAACCGTAACCGACACAGCGAAAGCTTTTGACGATTACGATTATCATGAGAAAGATGCCGTAAACCTTATCAAGTCGGGACGTGAATGGTTTGGTGAATACTTTGAAGTAACCACTTCGTATAACTTCAGCTTCAGCTTTCCCAACCTCGACTTCAGCTATCCTGTATATGTAAAGGCCGACATGGCTTCGCGCCACAGCCTTACGAGCAATTATGTGATCTCGAGCCAATCAGGCACAACAACGGTTTCCATTTCAGGAACTGATGTTACTTGTTACTTCTGTGATTATGTGAAACAAAATTCAAGCTGGTACGAGTTCAATCCCAATAGTTCTACCATCGTGGTGAACGTTACGAAGCTGGAGCCTCCCGCTTTAGGTTGGTTAAACTATTTGGAACTTAACATCCGCCGCAAGCCGCAAATGTCGGGCGACCAAATGTGGTTCCGCGATGTAAAGACCATCGGCACCGGCAAGGTAACACAGTTCGAGATCGACACACTGGGCAGCGCGCTGCAGCTATGGGAGATCACCGATCCCTTGCAGCCGAAGATACAATTGAGCGCCACCAACGGCACCAAACGCCGCTTCGTAATGAACACCGATTCACTGCGCCAGTTCGTGGCCTTTAACGGAAAGACCTTTTATACACCTACCAGTTATGGTGTGGTTCCCAACCAGGACCTTCACAAACTGGGGCAATATGATTTCGTTATCGTTGCTCACCCCGATTTTCTTACACAAGCTACCGAACTGGCCAGCCATCATTACGAGAACGACAACCTGAGCACTGTGGTGGTAACACCGGCGCAGATCTATAACGAGTTCTCTTCGGGCGCGCAGGATGTTTCGGCGATCAGGAACTTTGTGAAGATGTTCTACGACCGCGCGCAGGGATTCAACGATCTTCCGCAATACCTTCTCTTGTTCGGCGACGGATCGTACGACAACAAACACCGCTTCATTTCCAATACCAATTACATTCCCACTTATCAAAGTGAGAACTCAGCGGCTCCTACCCTCTCTTATGTTTCCGACGATTTTTATTCATTGCTCGATGACGGCGAAGGTGAGTTCACCAACGATCTTCCGGACATCGGCGTGGGACGTTTCCCGGTGAAGACGACCGAAGAGGCGCAAGCGGCGATCAATAAAGTGTTCAAGTACGTAAGCAAAGGTGGAGCCACTTCCGCTTCCTGCTGCAACGGACAAAGCGACGCCACCATGGGCGACTGGAGGAACTGGGTGGCCTTTGTGGGCGATGATGAAGACGGAGGTTTGCATGAAACACAAGCGGAATCGCTCGCCAACTCGGTGGACGTAAAATACAACGAGTACAACGTTGACAAGATCCAGCTCGACGCTTACGTTCAGGTTTCCACACCCGGCGGCCAGCGTTATCCTGATGCCGCTGCTGCCTTTGACAAACGCGTGGAGAAAGGAGCGCTCATCGTAAACTATACAGGCCACGGAGGCGAAGTGGGATTGTCGCACGAGCGTGTGCTGGAGAACTCAACGATCAACAACTGGAAGAACATCAACAACATGCCGCTCTTCTTTACGGCTACCTGCGAGTTCAGCCGCTTCGATGATCCTGAACGGACTTCGGCCGGTGAGAACGTATTCCTTAATCCTGACGGAGGAGGCATCGCGCTCATGAGCACTGTTCGTTTGGTGTACGCATCACCCAACTTCTTCCTTAACCAGAACTTTTATAAATACGCGTTCGAAGAACTGAACGGAACCATGCCGCGCCTCGGCGATCTTTATCGTTTAACAAAAAATGCCAGCGGCACCGATCCCAACCACCGCAACTTTACATTGCTGGGCGATCCTGCTTTGAAGCTCGCTTATCCCAGGGAACGCGTTACCACTACCAAGATCAACGGCAAGGATGTGAGCACCTATAACGATACCTTAAAGGCACTGAGCCCGGTGACCATCGAAGGCTATGTTCGCGACAAGTTCGGTAATAAGATCAATGACTTTAACGGAATCATTTATCCCACGGTGTTCGACAAGCCAGTAACCATCACCACGCTTTCTAACGATGGTACTGTGGAAAGCCCCGCGATGAACTTCAAGTTGCAGAAGAACGTATTGTATCGCGGTAAAGTAAGCGTGACCAACGGCAACTTCAAATTCTCTTTCATTGTTCCCAAAGACATCGCTTACCAGTTCGGCATCGGAAGGATAAGCTATTACGCGCAGAACGGCGAGTACGACGCCAACGGATTTTTTGAGAACGTAGTGGTAGGCGGAGCCGCCACCGGTTTCCCTAACGACGTAAGCGGACCCGAAGTAAAACTATACATGAACGACAACAAGTTCGTGTTCGGAGGTACCACCGGTGAGTCGCCTTACATCTTCGCGCAGATAGGTGATTCAAGCGGCGTGAACACGGTAGGCAACGGCATTGGCCATGATCTTACCGCGGTGATCGACGGCAATACAGAGAAGGTGATCGTACTGAACGATTATTATGAGGCCGACCTTAACAGTTACCAGAGCGGAAGCATTCTCTACCCTCTTTCAAAGCTCACGGAAGGAAGACATACCTTAAAGCTGAAAGTGTGGGACGTGTACAACAATTCATCGCAAGCGTATACTGAGTTCGTGGTAGCACCCAACGCATCGCTGGCACTGAACCATGTGCTCAACTATCCCAACCCTTTCACCACCAAAACAGCATTTTATTTCGAACACAACCAGGCCTGCGACGCATTGGATGTGCAGGTACAGATATTTACCGTTGCCGGAAAGCTTGTGAAGACCATCAACACGGTGGCGCAATCGCAAGGATTCAGGTCGGAGCCCATTTATTGGGATGGAAAAGATGACTACGGAGACAAGATAGGAAGAGGGGTTTACGTTTATCGTGTGAAGGTGCGCAGCTCCAGCGGCGGCGTGGCCGACAAATACGAAAAACTTGTCATCTTGAATTAATTTAATAAATTAGCAACCCTTAAATAAAAGGAATGACCTCTTCTTTTTCACCTTTTAAAGCTTTCTCACTGCTTACTTTGGTCCTCGCCGGAAATACCGTGCAGGCACAAAGCGGCACCCAAACAGAGACAGAGAAAAAGCTCCAGCTCAACACCATTACCACGGCTGTTCCCTTCCTGCTCATCGGCCCCGATTCACGTGCCGGCGGATTAGGTGACGGAGGCTGCGCTTCATCACCCGACGCCAACTCCATTCACTGGAACGCCTCGAAGCTGGCCTTTGCTGAAAAGAAAATGGGTCTTAGTGTGTCTTACACTCCCTGGTTAAGGGCGCTTGTTCCTGACATCAACCTGGCTTACCTTTCTGGTTATTACAAAGCCAAGAAAGACCAGGTGTTCGCGGGATCACTTCGTTACTTCTCGCTGGGCGATATCACCTTTACCGACAATACCGGCAATACCATCGGCCAGTTCAGGCCCAATGAGTTCGCCCTCGACTTTGCTTATTCGCGCAAGCTCGCCGAAAAGTTCAGCGGCGGAATGGCGGCCCGTTATATCTTTTCGAACCTTACCAGCGGCATCAACGTTGCCGGCACGGCTACCAAGCCGGGCCAGGCCTTTGCTGTTGACCTGAGCGGTTTTTACCATGACAAGGAGATAGAACTGGGTGACAAGAAAGCTTCTGTTTCGGCAGGCTTCAACTTCAGCAACATCGGCAACAAGATGGCCTACTCCAACAGCGGCGAAAAAGATTTCATTCCCATTAACATGCGTATCGGCGGCGCCCTTAACATGGAGCTCGACAAATACAACACCTTCTCTTTCATTGTTGACGTAAGCAAACTGTTGGTTCCCACGCCTCCTGTATATGAAGTGGATGCCAGCGGAAACCCTGTGATCGATCCCGGAACAGGCAAGCCCAAGATCGCCGATGGCAAAGACCCCGACCGCGGTGTAGCGGCAGGCATGTTCGGATCCTTCAGCGACGCGCCCAACGGATTCAGCGAAGAGCTCAAAGAGTTCAACCCTTCCATCGGCATGGAATACTGGTACGACAACCTGTTTGCCTTCCGTGTTGGTTTCTTTCACGAAGACAAGACCAAAGGAAACCGTGAATACTTTACTGTAGGCGCGGGGCTGCGTTACAACGTGTTTGCCCTCGACATGGCCTACCTCATTCCCACCCACGTGAGGAACCCCCTCGCGAATACGCTCAGGTTCACCCTGATGTTCGATTTCGACGCCTTCAAGAAACAGAACGACGGCGAGAACAAGACAGAGTAAATGAACATACGCGTTGGCTTCGGTTTTGACGTTCACCAGCTGAAAGACGGAAGCCCCTTCTGGTTAGGAGGTATACAAGTTCCCCATACAAAAGGCGCTACAGGACATTCGGATGCCGATGTTTTGATCCATGCTATTTGTGACGCGTTGTTAGGCGCGGCGGCATTGGGAGATATCGGCTTACACTTCCCCAATACTTCATCTGAATACAAGAACATCGACAGTAAAGTGCTGCTGAAACGTGTTATGGAGCTTCTAAAGAAGGAAGGCTATACCGTTGGCAATATCGACTCTACCCTTTGCCTGGAGCAACCCAAGATCAATCCGCATATTCCGGAAATGAGAAAGGTATTATCAGGAGTGATGGGTATTCCCGAAAGCAGTATCTCTATTAAGGCAACTACGAACGAGAAATTGGGTTACGTGGGGAGAGAAGATGGAGTTTGTGCTTATGCAGTTGCGTTGATCAATAAGCAATAAACAACCACCCCTGTCCCCTCCTGGCCAGGAGGGGAACGCATTTAAACTACTACTTGCTTATTATTGCCTGAGGATCTTCTTCTCATTGCTCTTGCCGAGCAGGAAATCCAGATCCAAGGAGTATGTGAAGCCTAAGGTGAAATCCGTTTCGGGATCGATCACGTTATAGTTCTTCTGGATCATGTAATAGGCGCCCACGGTGTGGCCATCGTTGATCTTATAATCGGCACCGATGAAATACCGGCCGCGGTTCCAGTTGTTGTTGGCCTCTTTCAAACGATCGTTCGAGAACTGGTAACGGAACTCCATGGCGATGTAAGGCGTGATGGGTTTATCAAGATCGAACTTGAACTCGAACTTATTCCTCCAGTACTTCTCAGGGTTCCTTCCGTCGGGACTTGAATACACATCGCGTATCTGCGACTGCAGCCTCGAGCGGTACGACATCGTAACCATGCTGATCTTGGTCTTCGCGATCACATCCCACATAATTCGGTGGCGGAAGCTGGTGCTGCCGTCGGCATTCTCTTTCTGAAGGAAACGATAGATCAAAGCTGTTTTGAAATGATCGTTGACCTTATAGCCGAAGCCCAAATTGGTATAGGTAAGATCGAGACGCGAAACATTATCGCGGAAGCGGATCTCCTCGTCGACCACCATGGTGATCTTTTCTGTAAGCTTTTTCTCAATGCTGAAGGTGGTCCATAGCCAGAAGTCCTGGTTCTTGGCGGGACTCGCAGGAGCATCGGTGCCTCCCCCTTGGGCCATGGTTTGGCCTGTAAAGGCAATGAGCGTGCTAAGAAGGAGTATCCTGTTCTTCATCTTAGTTCTTATTTGAGTCGCCGTAATAGTATACGCGGATCACAGCGGTATCTCTCAGGAAATCCACTTTGCCGATGCTTATCTTATGGATGTTCAAACCGGTACGTTTCTTCAGGTCTTCCATGAGCGCTTCGTAGTTCTCGGGCTTTATCATCTCAATGTTCTCGTACTGTATGGTTTGCATCATCTCGTTCTTCACCAACAGGTTGCCATCGAGCACAAAGGCCACCAATACCACAATGAGGTTGATGACCGATATCTCAAGGAAAGTTCCCTTGCTCACCGCGGTGATCAATCCTAACGCGATCACAATAAATAGATAGGTCATGTCCTTGGCGGAGATGTTCTCTGTTCGGTATCTTAACAAAGCAAACACCGCGAAGAGACCGAAGGCGGCGCCCATCGAAAGGTCAACTTTGTTGAGCAGGTAGGTGATAATGAAGATCACCACGTTGAACATGAAGAAGGTAAAGAAGAAATCCTTCTTACGGTAAATGGGATAATACACCCCGCGAACCAATAAGAACATGGAGATAAGATCGATCAACAGACGGAAGAAGAAGGTAGCGTTGAGCTTTTCGAATTCGAGGAGATAAAAGATATCATCGCTGTCTTTCTTTTTCTTCTTGCCTTTGTCGCTGCCATCGTCCTGCACAGAGGCGTCAGTGCCGGCATCTTGCGCTACGGCGGCCAAGGGAGCAGGCACCAGGATGGCAAGCACTAGCAAAAACCGTAAGTATCTTTTCAGCTGGTTCATAGTCCTGCGATTATCTTTTCGATGCGAAGCACCTTGGGTTTGAAATTATTCTTCTTGATGCCGGGAATGGTGCTGTTGATCCCGAAACAGTATTTGCTGATGGAGCCTTCCCTGATGCCGGCCTCTTTCATGATCGTTTTGAACTCGCTGCCTTTGGCGCGTTCCTGTTTCAGCTCGGCGATCACCATTTTATCGAGGAGAATGTCCTGGGCTTCTTTACGGAAACGCAGACGGAGATCGAACGTGAGGCGCTCCTGGCTCTTCTTGCTTACCAATGTAAGACGGGTATAATCGATCCAGATCTGCGGCTGCAATTTCTTTCCATCGTAAGGCGAATGCTGTTTGAGGAAAGCCTCGGCATCGCCCTCAATGGCTAGCTCTATCTCTTTGCGTTTGATGCGGGTCTTCACAGTACGGTCGCGGTTGCTTTTGAACTTGATCTCAAAAAAATGCAAGTTCGAATCCACATAACGGCGATAACGAACCTTGTGGCGATTCATCTTGCCGGCATGATGCTTCAAGTATAGTTCAAACTCAGGAGTATCGTAATACAATGATTCGTATCGGCTAAAGCGAACGCCGTTCACATCGAGCATACGATAGTTCGGCTTCAGCTTTTCCAATATCTCGTCAAGCAATGCTATGTTGAACACGAACTTGGTATCGGTACGGTCCTGCAATTTCACGCCGTCCATCTCCCCCAGTGTAATGGGCTCGAAGCTATTGACGATCTGCTGCAGTTTTTCCATTGCTTAGTAGTACTGGTAATCGAACTTCTTTTCTTCCGTCATCGTATCCCCTTCGTATTCCTTCCTGTCAACACGCAGGCCTTTGCTGTTATACGTGTAAATGATCTTCTTACTTATCTTTCCCGCTCCGTCATACTCCACTTCCAATGTTTTGTTTCCATTGGTGCTGTAGTTCATGGCGGTCTTCTTCACGATCTTTCCTGTTCCATCGTATTCTATCTCCTCCACCTTATCGTTGTTCACATTGTACTTGCTTGTCTTCTTATAGTTCTTCGCCTCTTTGCCATTATCAGGAGCTGTCTTCCCTTCCACCAGGCTCTCCTCTATCTTGTTGCCCGATTTATCGAACACGAATGTCTCTTTCTTCTTCACAGTACCGTCGGGCATAAATTCGGTACGCTCAATAACATTACCGCCTTTATCGTAAACAGTATACTGACTTTTGTAATTGCTCGTCTTGCCGTTCTCTACCACGGTAATGTTTTCCGTGATAGACTTCACCTTATTGTTCTTGATGTCCTTTTTGCTTTGCGCCGATACGCTCAACGCAAAAAGCATAAGTAAACACGAACAGGCCCAGGTCTTCATCTGAAGCAATTGCGCGGGATCTAGTTTTGGATGATTACGATGTTGGGAACCTCCACCGTTTGTTTGTTGTCGGTGATGTCGATCTCCTGTGTAATGGCGAACCTTCCCGAAGGATATTTCACAAGGTTCTGGGTAGAATCCTTGCTGTACACATACACTTTATAATGTCCTTTCCTCAGGTATTTGAACTCATAGGAACCGTCGTAGCTGGTCTCCTGGTCATCGCCAATGGCCACTTCATCGCCGTAAATGATGTACACCTTTTCGCGTGGAGCTTCGGAGGCGCCAATAAAGGTGGTGAAGCTCTTGTTATAATACCTGCCATAGATAGTGCCGGTAATGGAGGAGCTTCCACCCTCGCCTTCGCCTTTTTTACATGATAAAATGGAGGTGCTCATAGCGCCTAAAAGAAGCGCCGCTGCGATGATCTTGTTCATAATGAGGTTGTGTTAAATTAATGTTATGAATCTAACAGCAATGTTAACGAAAATATGCGGAAAAAGGAAATACCCTCGACTTAGCCTACTTTCTTTTGTCTTGACACAAAAGAAAGTTGCAAAGAAAAAGTCAAGGCTTCGTTTTATCCTTTCCTGTCGGAATTTTTCCGGCTTGTGAATTGCTACCGAAGGGGTGATCTCCTCGCAAGACTCGGAGCTTCCCCTTCGGCTTAACGCAATTCCCTGCGCCTCCAAAACCGGATAAAACGGAGGCCATTGGTGGCACTGAACCCAGTTTATTGCCTGCGTATAACACGCTTTACAAGAATGCTGTCCGCGCGGTGGCAATGGACGATTCGTCGGGGGGACCGACTGAGAAAGCCCGGTGGGCTTTCAAAGGAGGGGCCGGGTTGCGGGAGGGCGCGGGGTTTACCAGCCGCACAAGCTGGCTCCTCGTTCAAAAGTCCACCGGACTTTTGAACGAGGCCCTCTAAAAAAGTGGCGAAGAAAAAGGAAAGCTAAATAAACTTTTCCCCCTTCGAGCTCTTCACATCATTCACAAAATTCCTTATCTGCTGCTCATCCTGCTTCTTGCAGATAAGAATGATGTTGTCGGACTCCACTACGATATAATCATCGAGGCCTTCGATCACGACCAGCTTGTCCTTTGACACGTTTACGATGCAGTTGTTGGAGGTGTACATCATTACGTTCTTGCCTACGATGGCGTTCTGGTTCTCGTCTTTCTTAATGTGGTCGTACAGCGATCCCCAGGTGCCGAGGTCGCTCCAGCCGATGATGGAAGAGCGTACGTATACGTTGTCCGCCTTTTCCATAACGGCGTAGTCAATGGAGATATTCTTACAGCCGGTATAGGCTTTCTTAATGAAGTCGCTTTCAGCGGGGGTATTGTAATTGGGAATGCCTTCCTTGAACATCGCGCTCAACTCGGGCTCGTATTTGTCGAATGCTTCAATGATGCTTTTCACGCTCCAGATGAAGATGCCGGAGTTCCAGAGGAAGTCGCCGCTCGACATAAAGAACTTGGCCATTTCCAGGTCGGGCTTTTCGGTAAAGGTCTTCACCTTTTTGATGCGCGGGTCCTTTTCGCCGCTACTCTCGGTGAACTGGATGTAACCGTAACCGGTATCAGGACGACTTGGCTTGATGCCGAGGGTAACGAGGCAGTTCTCGTCCTGCGCTTTTTTGTAACAGGAACGAATGGCCTTGATGAAGGTATCTTCTTTTAAGATCAGGTGATCCGAAGGAGCGACAACAGTCAAAGCATCGGGATTCATCTTGGCGATCTTGTAAGAAGCGTAGGCCACACAGGGCGCGGTGTTCTTACGGGCAGGTTCGGCGAGTACGTTCTCTTTGGGAATGTCTTTCAATTGTTCATGCACCAAATGGGTGTAGGCATCGCTGGTTACTACGTAAATGTTCTCTGGCGGACAAAGCCTAAGGAAGCGATCGTAGGTTTGCTGAAGCAGCGTACGTCCTGTTCCCAGGATATCGATGAACTGCTTGGGATACGAAGTACGGCTCATAGGCCAGAAGCGGCTGCCGATGCCGCCTGCCATAATGATGCAGTAATTATTGTTCGCTTTGCCCAAGGGAGGAGCGTGTTAGGATTATTTGCTTTTCAGCTTCTTCAAAGCCGCGCGGATGGAGTCAATGATCTTGCCGGTATCTTCCAGCTTGCAGGTGCCTACAGAGAGTCGATACCAGCTGGAGGTATCGGCTGAACCAAAGGCAAAGAAAGGCACGATCGCCACCTTGGCTTCGTCCAGTATATAACGGGTAACGTCGGCAGTTGTTTTAAGCACTTCGCCTTTTTCGGTCACTTGTCCGTGTAATTTAAATTCGGCGGTGAGATAGATGGCTGCCTGCGGTGTAATGGAATCTACTTTAAAGCCTTCGGCCCTCAGTGCCTGGAATCCTTTGTGAAAGGCATTCAAACGCTGGCTTATCTGGCTGCGGATCTCTTCCATAAAGGTATCGTTGGCCTTTTCGTTCTTCAGGAAATTGGCAACGGCTACCTGTTCTGCCTTCGGTGCCCAGGCGCCCATGTGGCCAAGGATGGATTTCATCTTGTCCATGATCTTCTTGGGGCCGAATGTCCAGCCAACGCGTACGCCTGTTGCCGCGAGCGACTTGGAAATACCATCGATGAACA
>JANWJV010000008.1 GCA_025451785.1 Bacteroidia bacterium
ATCTTTGGATGTACGACCCTGTTACCCTGCGCTGGACCTGGATCAGCGGCGACAATACGGTGAACCAGGCCGATGTTTGGGGAACCAAAGGAGTTTCGGCAACAACCAACAAACCCGGCGGCAGGTCATCGTATGCATCTTCGCGCGATAACAACGGAAACATGTGGATGTTTGGCGGTGGTATCGCCGGTGTTAATTGCGATGATCTCTGGAAATATGATATGGGTAATAACCAATGGACATGGATGAAAGGAAGTACCAATGGCAGCGCAGGTTCATTTGGCGCACAATGCGTGGAGGATACGCTTAACAATCCTCCCGCGCTGTATGAGCAGCGTTCGCGCTGGACCGATGACTGCGGTAATATGTGGGTGTTCGGCGGCTTCAGCGTAAGTGAATACTCCAACAACCTTTTCAGGTACAGTGTAAAGAACAACAACTGGACCTGGGTGAGCGGTGCCAACACCATGAACCAGGCGGGGAATTATGGAGTGCAGGGACAAGCTTCCGCAACAAATGTTCCCGGAGCCAGGGGTGGCTCTCTCCCCTTCCGCCGGCCCGGACAAAATGAGCTGTGGCTCTTTGGCGGCGGCGGAGGTGCCGACCGTAACGATATGTGGAAGTTCATCCCTGATAAACCCACAGCGGGTTTTACAAGCACTGCCGGAACCTGTCCTCTTTCGTTCAGTTTCACCAATACAAGTATTCCCGGCTGCAATGAGATCCGTTCCTGGTCATGGGATTTTGGTGATCCTGCCAGCGGCGCGGCTAATACTTCTGTTCAGCTCAACCCAACGCATACCTTCAGCGGCGGCGGCAATTTTAATGTGAAGCTCCGTGTGATCAACTGCACGGGGAGCAGCGACTCTATCATTAAAGTAGTTAATGTATCTACAAGTCAGAAGATAACGCTTACCATTAAAGACGCGGCCTGCCCTGGTGATACCAGCGGTTCAGTGAGCGCAGTAGTTACAGGAGGGACCGGTCCCTACACCTATTCCTGGAGTAATGGACAAAGCAGCGCTTCCATCAGCGGATTGGGAATGGGCAATTATTCTGTAACGGTGATCGATTCCAATGGCTGTAGTGTAACATTGCCTGCTAGCGTAAACCAAAAGATTGGACCAACAGCAGGCGCAGGAAATGACACCACAATACTTGCCGGAATAACCGTGACGCTGAAAGGAAGCGGCGGCGGAACCTATACCTGGAGCCCGGCGGAAGGCTTAAGTTGTACTGACTGTCCTAATCCATTAGCAAAACCTTCGGTGACCACCACTTATACCCTTACGGTAAGCGACAGCAGCGGGTGTACAGCCACAGACCAAGTAACGATATTTGTTGACCCGCAATGCGATAAGGGCGTATTTGTACCCAATGCCTTCTCGCCCAATGGTGACGGCAAGAACGATGTGCTGTTCGTTTACGCCAACTGCCTCAAGACATTCACCTTTATGGTTTTCGATCGCTGGGGAGAAAAGGTATTCGAGAGCACCGAGACAAAAAAAGGCTGGGACGGCACTTTTAGCGGAAAGGAGTTCAGTACCGCGATATTCGTTTATACGCTGAAGGGAATGACCACCGATGATAAAGAGGTGATCAAGTCAGGCACGGTAAGCCTGATGCGATAAGTTATTTTTTGAGGTTCGTCTCCTCTATCTTAAAAATGTAGAAGAAGCTGCTCTTGTCTCCGTTAAGGAGTTCCGCTTCGGCACTATAGAGCGGGACGAAGAGCTTCTCCCCTTCCTTATAGGGCTTATCGAACTTGAGCGAAGTGAGGATATTATAGGAGCCACCGTTGTTCACGTAAACACGCTTCACTACCCATTGCTTACCGGCAGGAACCGTAAAACTGGTTCCGGCCATACTTTGTTTGGTGATCTCACCGCCTCCGGGCTTTGCAAGGGTGTCGTTTGTTTTTGTTTGGGCAGGGGCCATTGCCCTGATGGCAGCGTTAGCGCTGTCGATCTTCTTCTGATCGATAGGCTTTCCGCTCATATGCTGTGCTTTGATCCAGCTCATAAGGCTGTCCACTTTCGCCTGCTGCTGGGGTGTCATTCCCTGGGGAAACAGCGGGAGATAAAAAGACAGGCAAAGAAGAATGATAGATCCTTTCAGGGCATTCATTACTTACAAGGTAAGATTTTTTAAGGAACCACGTTGAACTCGATAGCGGAAAGGCTACCGTAGAACGGTGTTCCATTCGTAAGCGTGGTCGATCTTATCGAAAGGGTATAGGTTCCGGGAGGCAGCCAATGCGGCATTACCTGTACGTTCGAGTTGGCATCGAACAGCAGCCGGTTGTCAATGGCGATCCGCCCGCCGTTACTAAAGGTCAGTAAGTTGTTTGATGAAATGTAAGTACTACTGGTAAGTGTCTCTATTTTCCATACCTTATTAGCGGGGACAGTAATATTTACCGTAGCATCGGTATAAGAACTGGTGCCCACTTGTGTAACAGAGAACTGCATGTACTTCACCTGGTTGAACTGGAGATTGCCCTGAGCAAGCGATCTCGTTGTAAAGACAAAACTTAGAATTGCAACCAATAAGGTGATCGATACGATCTTTTTCATTTGATTCGTATTTTTACGGAACAACAGTATACTCAACTATCGACACAGTTCCCCTTGCTGTAGCGGCGTTCTGGAAACTTCCGATAAAGCCGGAGGGAAGCCAAAAAGGAAAGGAAGGATTAGCGACGGTGGAACTGGGGTTGTTTCCGAAGTAAGCAACATTTTGTCCTGAACTGTTCCTCAGCATAATGGCGGCGCCGTTAGCCACTCCCGCTCCAACACTTTCGATCTTCCAAACCTTGCCTGCGGGCACCACTACTGCTTGTGTTGCGTTCGAGGCAAGATCGACCAGGATCACCTGGCTGAAAATAAGATTGTTTTGCTGGGCGAGCGCTTCCTGCTTTATGGAAGTTGACGCAAGAAGCAGGAATAATAAAAATAGTTTTTTCATAAATACCTTTAAGGAACTATATTAAACTCGATGGCTGTTACTGAGCCTACATATTGATATCCGTTAGAAGTAGCAGAGGTTCTCATTGATAATGTATAGGAGCCTGCAGGCAGCCACATGGGAAGTGTAGGAGTGTAAAAGATAGTACTGGAGGAGCTGTAAGCCTCCCATATCACTCTTCCGTCGATCAGGATCCTGCCACCGTTTACAATAGAAGCATAGTTAGCGGCCGGAACTATATAGCTGGAGTTCGCGCTTTCTATTTTCCAAACCTTGTTGGCAGGAACGGTAATGTTCGTTATTTGTTCAGCATGCACAACGGAGTTGGGCTGTGTAACGCTGAAAGTGAAATACTTTACAGCGTTGAATTGTAGGTTTCCCTGGGCAAAAACGCTTCCTGAAAGCGCAAGCAGGGTAATAAGGATCAGTTTTTTCATATCGTTAAGGTACTACGTTAAATTCAATAATAGAGATGCTGCTTCTTTGAGCGTTTAGATTCTGAAAACTGCCGGTAAATCCGGAAGGCAGCCAAAAAGGATAATTGGCCGTTGCAGCGGCTCCGGTCATACTTCCGAAATGAGCGATCGCGGCGGCGGATGAATTCCTCAGATCGATGCTTGGGTTGGAAGAGGCTCCCGTACCTGTACTTTCTATCTTCCATACTTTGTTAGCAGGAACAGAGATCGCCTGCGTTGCTCCAGAGGCCATATCAAAAACAATGATCTGGTTGAACTGCAGGTTGCCTTGGGCTTTAGCCCCTGCCGTAAAGAGCAAAAGTGCGAAAAGCGAAAACAGTATCTTTTTCATCTATTAAGGCACAATGTTAAATTCTATACCAGAAATAAAACCGTTGTAAATGTTCCCGGCACTAAGGTTATTGCTCTTGCAAGAGAATGTATAGGTTCCCGCGGCCAGCCAGATAGGCGTGTATGAATAAGTATTGGAAGCATACCCAGAAATAACCTTAGTGTTGAGAAGCATATATCCCCCGGTGCCGATAGCGTTAGTTCCGGTTGTAAAGGTACTACAGCCTGTTGCGTCAAGCTTCCATACTTTATTGGCAGGAACTGTTACAACTACATCGGTTTGGGTATAGGTGGAACCTACCTGGGTAACTGAGATCTCGTACAGCAGGGCCTTGTTAAACTGAAGGTTGCCCTGGGCTGATACCGCAGCCGCAGAAAAAATAAGAACAAGAGCCAATAACGTCTTTTTCATTATTTACGGTACAATATTAAATTCAATGACAGATATGGCGCCCTTAAAATAAAAAGTTGGAGTGCTGGTACTTGATCTCAATTCTAAGTTATAGCTTCCAGCTGGGAGCCAAAAGGGTAAATGACTGAGCTGCCCCGGGGTGGAATAAAAGTCGGAAAGAAGATTACCGTCAAGCGTTATCCTTCCGCCAAACGAGTGGCTGCCTGTTGAAGGAGAATATGAAGTGGGGGACGCTGCTTCGATCTTCCATACCTTATTGGCAGGCACGGTGATCGCCACGCTGGCAAAGTCGAACGTTCCGTTGCTGCTGGTTTGTATAACGTTGAGCTGAAAGAACTTCACCTGGTTGAACTGCAGGTTGCCCTGAGCCTTTGCCATAGTGCCTGATAATACAAACAAAAAGAGAACAAGTACCTTTTTCATGATCTACGGAACTACATTAAATTCAATAACAGAAACGGCACCGTTAAAATAATAGGTACTGGAGGTGGTGTTTGACTTCAATGCAAGAGTGTAGGTGCCTGCCGGAAGCCAAAAGGGCAAGGTATTGAAACCACCCGGGGTGTTGGCATAATCGAATAGCACGTGGCCGTCGATACATATCTTCCCCCCGAATACGGCAGAACCGCTGGTCGGAGAATAATAAGTGGCGGAGGCCGCTTCAATTTTCCAAACTTTATTAGCCGGAACGGTAACCACCTGCGTGGTTTGGTCGAATGCACTGCTGCTGAGCTGGGTAAGCAACAGCTGGAAGTATTTCACCTGGTTGAACTGCAGGTTGCCCTGAGCCGAAACATTGAGTCCGCAGAAGACAATAGCAAGTGCGGTGAAGAAGGTTCTTGATTTCATATTCTTAAAGTTAGAAGCCTTTCACAGTATGTACCAACGAGCGTTCAAAAGCGCCGGTACCTGAGTTAGAACTGGAGTTGATCATCTCGATCATCACCCTGCTGTAAACCACGTTCTCTCCGAAGGCTGCTCCTTTTCCAAGGCCATCGGTGGCTTTGGTAGTGGTGCAGCGGTGCTGCAACTGGAAGGTGGCCGTTCCGGATACCGTGATGAATCCTTCGATACTGCTGGCGTCATCAATAGAACTGCTGCCTTTCAGCGCAGTGGAACCTGCTGTAGTATTATAGAGCCTCGACTGGTGAACGCCTACCTGGTAAGCAGGAGCCAATGCGGATATATAATAGGTACCTGTGGTAAGTGTAATGTCGTTGCCTGAAATGGTGATGGCTGTTCCCTGGTTGATAACCGTGGTGTTAAGTGTGCGTACCACCCATGATCCGCTGGTGAATCCGCCTGCATCAGTTCCTGAGCTTTGCTCCTCCTGGAACAACGCATAATCAGAAATACCGGGAGCACCTTGTGCCCCCTGAGCGCCTGCTGCTCCAGCAGCACCTGTTGCTCCTACTGCACCGGTGGCACCGGTCACACCCTGAGCGCCGGCAGAACCGGTAGCTCCTGTTGCACCCTGAGCACCTGCGGTTCCGGTAGCTCCAGTAGCGCCCGTTGCTCCATTAGTTCCTGCAGCACCGGTAGCACCCGTAGCTCCATTTGCACCAGCAGCACCTGTGGCGCCGGTTGCTCCTGTAGCACCATTCGTTCCATTGGTGCCGTTCGTTCCGGCAATACCTTGAGGACCTGTGGGGCCAGTTACTCCGTTAGTTCCATTAGTACCGTTGGTTCCCGCAACACCCTGGGGACCAGTAGCGCCGGTTGCACCGTTTGTTCCATTAGTACCCGCTGCTCCCTGAGGACCGGTAGCACCTGTTGCTCCGTTAGTACCATTGGTTCCCGCAATACCTTGCGGGCCTGTGGCTCCGGTAACACCATTAGTACCATTCGCGCCTGTGGGACCGGTTGCTCCGTTACTTCCGTTAGTACCGTTGGTGCCTGCTGTTCCCTGGGCACCGGTAGGACCTGTTGCGCCTTGTGTGCCGTTAGTACCCGCGGGGCCCGTAGCTCCGGTAGGACCGGTAGCACCCGTGCCTCCACCTGAGCCTGACGACTGCGCGTACAGCGCATAGGGAACGCTGAGCATTTGCGAAGTGCCCATGTTAACATACCCGCTGCCGAAATCAACTTCCTGCTGCAGGAATTTACTTCCTACAGCCCAGTTGATGGCGCTGAACGTTCCGCTCACCACAGTACCCTGTCCGATGCTGATCGTGAAAAGACCGAACTGGTTAGTGGTTACCGCGTGCGTTTCCTGGTACACAATGGTACCGGTCGAAGAAATGTCGCGCACGCTTGCTTTTACTGTTATGGCTGTGCTTACCAGTTCATTGCCGGCGGCGTCGCGGGCAATTGCCTGGTACTTGATCGCCTGCGGCACCTGTGCCATGATGGTTCCGGCGAAGAAAAGAGGCAGAAGGGATAAGAGTACTTTTTTCATATCGATCATTGGTTGTTGATTATTTTATAGGATTGTCTGAAGGTAGAAGATGAAATGCTGAGAAGATAAATGCCGGTGGCCTGGTCGCCCACCCACAAAGGATAAGCTGTGCCGCCCGCGTTTGCCACACCACTGAATATTTTTTTACCGATGCCATCGAACAGCTCGATGGTGTATTCGTCGGCAGGAAGCTTGCTCATGTCAATGAACACATTGCCCCGGGTGGGGTTCGGATAAATGAACACACTGCTTTCGGTGTGTTTGATGTTCCACACACCTACCAGTCCGCTCTTGGGCTGCTGGAAACCTTGTGTAAGTATATTGTTGCCTGCGCTGTAGGTCTCTGTGATCACTTCACCCAGTGTCCAGGATACAGAACCTGAAGAAGAAGTGTAATATTCACCGTCAGACGCGATCACTGTAGGTTGCAGCGATTGAGCGTTGGATGACTGGCAAAAAAAGAGGCTGGCGAAGAGAGAAAGGGAAAGGAAAAGTTTTCTCATGTGTAAAGTTTTTTCAAATCTATGATATTATGCTGAACCACCAAAACCATTAGCTCAAAAAAATCAACTAAAAGTAACCCTTCCGGTGAGGCGATCTTAAGGAAATAGGCAAGCGGGGTACTTTATTTATCCTGCGTACCACATGAATGATAATTCGTTTGGCGCCGGGAAGCGGTAATCGGTTGCCGCCTATATATAAAGGTATAAAAGGTGACCCCATAAAAATTCATACTTTTGAGCTGTCATCTTTCCCTAATGCGAAACCCCTTTAGCCGCATCATTCTCCTGGGCATTGCGCCCGGCATGTCTTTCGAGGAGACACGCAAGGTACGAATGCTCAATTATGTTTGTATCATCGGCTGGACCTGCATCTTTACCTTTCTCATCATCAACCTTATAAAAAGGTCGCCGCCCATTTTCTTTCTTACCAATGGCACCGGGCAGTTCGTTTTCCTGTTCACCCTGTTTCTCAACTATAAAAAACTTCACCAGGCCGCCCGCATCTTTTCGAACGTCGGTTTCCTGATCTTCATCAACCTGCTCGCCATCTCCTTCGGTAAAGAAAGTGGCGCGCACTACATCGACCTTATCCTTTGTGTGTCACCCCTGGTGTTCTTCGATAAAGCGCGGAACATCATCCTCCTTTCCGCGGGAAGCTTCATCGCGTTCATTGGATGCCAGGTGTATTTCAACTACCTCCCTCCCCTGCTTGGGAACAAGAATGCTGTGGTGTTCAATTACGTGCACATCAGTATCGTGTTCATGACCCTCTTCCTTATTGTGTGGAAGTTCAAAGGCGAGCTCACCGAATACTCGGGGCTTATCGGGGAGCAGCACAAACTTATCTCGCAACGCAACAAGGATATCACTGACAGTATCAGCTACGCCAGCCGCATACAGCGTAACATGCTTCGCTTCGACGGGAGGATACAGGCAGCGATCCCCGACGCGTTCATTCTTTTTAAACCCAAGGATATTGTAAGCGGCGATTTCTACTGGTTCGCTGAGCGCGACCAGTATTTGTTCGGCGCGGTGGCCGATTGTACCGGCCACGGTGTTCCCGGCGCGCTTATGAGCATGATGGGCACTACCCTGCTCAATAGCATTGTGATGGAGAACCGTATCACGAAGGCCGATGATATATTGCTCTTGCTGCGCGAAGGTGTGATCAATTTGCTGAAGCAGAACGACAAGGAGATGAGCATGAAGGATGGTATGGATATAGGCCTGCTTATCTATGACCGCGAAAGCCGCAAGCTTCAGTTCGCTGGCGCCAACAATCCCATGTACCTCGTACGCCAGGGAAAGCTCACGGTGTTCAAGCCTGACAAACAACCCGTTGGTATCTATTCAGGAAAGCCGGTGCCATTTATCAACCATGTGATGCAGATCGAGGCCGGTGATTGCATCTATCTTTTCTCTGATGGCGTTGCCGACCAGTTCGGCGGTCCCAGCGGCAAGAAGTTCAAGTACCGGAAGCTGCAGGAACTGTTACTTTCTTCCTGTCATTTGCCCATGCAGGAGCAGAAGAAGATACTGGAACAAACAGTAGAAGACTGGAGAGGCGGATTAGAACAGGTGGACGATATGCTCGTTGTAGGTATCCGTTTTCACGGAAAATAATTTCAGGACGACCAGTATAAAGGTTAGAGAAAATTTCCCAGCTTCTCAATAAATGCGGCAGGTGCCGCGCAGGGCTTCCCCGTCTTCGCGTCAATGAACACTAATGTGGTCTCGCCGCGGTTCAGCAGTTCTCCTTTCTCGTTCTGCATCTCATACTCGAAGCGGATCCTTGCCATGGGCTTCTCTTTGATCATCGTACGCACAGTAAGCAGGTCGTCGTAGTAAGCGGGCTTAAGGTACGTGATGCTGAAAGTATGCACGGGCAGAAGTATACCGCTGTCTTCCAGCTCACGGTAACTGAAGCCGAGTTGTCGCAGCGCCTCCACCCTTCCAACTTCGTAGTACTGTGCGTAGTTCCCGTAATAGGCGTAACCCATACGGTCGGTCTCCGCGTAACGCACTCTCATTTGTGTTTCCGAAACGTACATGTGTGCTTGTTTGGTAAGGTCCAAAGCTAACAATTCGATGCGACATTTTTTCGAAACATATCTGCGCGCAAGGCGTATAACCGATCAGCGAACCTCCCGAAACCATTGTAAACACTGGAGTTTGGCGATATCGATCAAGATGAATATTTCGTGAAACAGGTCGTGGAACAGCTGTAAGAACTGTGTCGTTCTAGATAGGATAAAAAAATCGATAAAGTCAATAGTTTGCCAAAAATAATTCTAAAATAATTTTTTCTTTTTTTCTTTGAGGGAATAATTAGTTTTCTATTTTTGAGCAAAATCTCTCTGGAATTCCTGATTTAATCAACTCATTCAATATAGATATTTTTTGCCGGAATGGATAAGTCGCATGTAAAGGTTTGGGAAAATTGTTTGTCGATAATCAAAGACAATGTTAGTGCACAAAGTTTCAAGACATGGTTTGAACCGATCAAGCCGGTTAAGTTAAGCGGAAATGTTCTGACGATACAAGTGCCGAGCCAGTTCTTTTACGAATGGCTTGAAGAGCATTACATCACACTCCTTAAGAAGACAGTACGCAAAGAGCTTGGTGCCGAGGGAAAACTCGAGTACAGCATCATTATGGAAGGTGCCTTCAACAGCGCCAAACCTTATACCGTTAAGATCCCCACCACCAACAGGAAGGAACTGAAGAACCCTTCAGTACAAATGCCGATCGACCTGAGCAATAAGGCGATCCGTAATCCCTTTATCATTCCCGGCCTGAAGAACGTGAATGTGGAATCGCAGCTCAATCCCAATTACTCCTTCGAGAATTTCATCGAGGGCGACTGCAATCGCCTCGCTCGTTCCGCCGGCTTCGCCGTAGCGAACAAACCTGGTGGTACCGCTTTCAACCCGCTGCTCATCTACGGTGGTGTTGGTCTCGGCAAAACACACCTTGCCCATGCCATCGGCATCCAGATAAAGAACAACTTCCCCGGCAAGACCGTATTATACGTTTCCTCTGAAAAGTTTACCCACCAGTTCATCGACGCGGTGAGGAATAATAACCAGAACGACTTCGTACACTTCTACCAGATGATCGACGTACTGATCATCGACGACGTTCAGTTCTTTGCCGGCAAGGACAAAACACAGGATGTGTTCTTCCATGTGTTCAACCACCTTCACCAGAATGGTAAGCAATTGGTGCTCACCGCCGACAAGGCTCCTGTTGAAATGCAGGGCATGGAACAGCGCCTGCTCTCCCGCTTCAAGTGGGGTCTCAGCGCCGACCTTCAAGTGCCCGGCCTGGAAACACGCATCGCCATCTTAGAGAAAAAGATCTACGCCGACGGTATTGATATGCCGAAGGAAGTACTGGAATACCTCGCTTACAGCATCACCACCAATATCCGTGAGCTGGAAGGCGCGCTCATCTCCCTGCTTGCGCAGTCATCACTGAACAAGAAGGCCATCACGCTCGACCTTGCCAAGAACATGATCGACAAGTTCGTGAAGAACACGGCAAGGGAAGTTTCCATCGATTACATTCAAAAGGTGGTTTGTGATTATTTTGACCTACCCATCGAACTGCTCAAGTCGAAGACCCGCAAGCGTGAGGTAGTGCAGGCCCGCCAGATCGCCATGTACTTTGCCAAGAACATGACCAAGTCGTCACTTGCTACCATCGGTCTGCACTGCGGCGGCAAAGACCACGCTACTGTACTGCACGCCTGCCGCACCGTGAACAACCTCATGGACACTGACAAGCGCTTCAAGAACTACATCGAAGAGCTCAACAAAAAGATCAGCATCCAGTAAAGACATTCATTACCTCAGAAAATAGGGATCCGTAAAGATTCCTATTTTTGTTTCCGGCCGTTCCATTACCGGCCCTCTCCATGAGCAAAAAGATCCTGATGGTTTGCCTGGGAAATATCTGCCGCTCTCCGCTGGCAGAAGGCATCCTGCGCGACAAGATAGAAAAGAAAGGCCTGAAGGCGGAAGTGGATTCCGCGGGCACTTCCAATTACCATATCGACGCTACCCCTGACAAACGCTCGGTGCTCAATGCCCGTTCGCACGGTATTGATATCTCGAAGCTGCGGGCAAGGCAGTTCATCCGTGAGGACTTCGAACGCTTCGACAGGATCTACGTGATGGACTCTTCTAACTACGGCGATGTGATACGCATGGCAAGGCACGACGCTGACAGGGAAAAGGTGCATATGATACTCAATGTGCTCTACCCCGATTCGAACATGTCGGTGCCTGACCCTTATTACGGCGGCGAGCAGGGGTTCGAAAATGTGTTCATGCTGCTTAACGATGCTTGCGATACCATTGCCAGCGCCATTGAAAACGAACTAAAGAATTGAAAGGCAAACTTTACCTCATCCCCTCCCCGCTTGGAGAACTGGCGCCCATCGGAACCATCCCTTCGTATGTGCTTCCCCTGGTAAACGGTATCCGTCATTATATTGTGGAAGATGAACGTACTGCCCGCCGTTACCTGAAACGGCTGGGAATTGCCACTCCCATCGATGATCTTACTTTCTATGTTATTGACAAACACTCGTCACAAAGCGACCACGCCATATTTCTTAAACCTACCGAAGAAGGTCATGACATTGGCCTTATCTCCGACGCGGGCTGTCCCGGTATTGCGGATCCCGGAGCTGAATTTGTAAGTGCGGCGCATAAGAAAGGGATCATTGTTAGTCCTTTAGTAGGCCCCAGCTCCATACTTATGGCCATGATGGCATCGGGATTTAACGGACAGGATTTTCACTTTAACGGTTACATTCCCATTGAAAAGGGTGAGCGGATCAAGATGATCAAAGAGAAAGAGAAGGAAATGCTGCAAAGCGGGGCTTCGCAGATATTTATCGAGACCCCTTACCGGAACGGGAGCCTGCTCGACGACCTTTTAAAGAACTGTGCAGGCAGCACCTTGCTATGCATTGCCTGCGACATCACCACACAAGCGGAATACATCGCTTGCATGAAGATCTCCGAATGGAAAAATAAAAAGCCGGACCTTAACAAGCGCCCGGCGATATTTATCCTGGGAAAATAGTTCCTAGTTGCTCACCGCCAGCTTGCCCTGCTTCAGTAGCATCCCCTTGTTAGATATCTCGTAAAGATAGATACCCTGGCTAAGACCGTTGCGGCTGATCGTAAGCCTGGTGGAATTTCCGAAATCATAGCGAGCCACTTCCACACCCAGGAGACTGCGGATGACCAGCTCATTTCCTTCAGGGTGCTTTGTGCTGTTGGTGATAAGCTCCAGTTCGGTGGTGGTGGAGAAGGGGTTTGGGCTGAGCGTCACATAACTGTAAACACCATCCCATTCGTTCGCGCCTGCGGGCTCCGACCATTTAGCCACATTGGCCGCGCCGTTTCCGCCCGCTGTGGCAAAGATGCCGCCGGCATAAAGATCGTTGTTGTAAACGGCAAAAGCTTGTACATACGAATTGGTGCCTGTTCCCAGTGCGCTCCATGCCGAGCCGTTCCAGCTCGCCACGTGGTTTGCGTTGCTTCCGCCCGCGGTGGTGAAGTCACCGCCCATGAACAATTTGCCGTTAAAGCTTTCGAGCGCGAACACATCAAAGCCCGCTCCTGTGCCGAGGGCCGACCATGCACTGCCATTCCACTGGGCAACCCTGTTGGCATTGTTGCCGCCGGCAGTGGTAAAGTCGCCGCCCACATATAATGAACCGTTGTGCGCCGCAAAGCCGAACACCGCGTTCGCCCCTACTCCTGTTCCCACCGCGCTCCAGGTAGTTCCATTCCATTTAGCGATGTTACTTACACTGGTGCTTCCCGCTGTGGTGAAGACCCCGCCTGCGTATAGTTCGCCGTTGTACACTTCGAGCGCATACACTACGGAGTTGATACCGTTGCCCAGCGCGCTCCAGGTACTGCCATTCCATTTGGCTACCCTGTTAGCGGCGTTACCACCTGCGGTAGTGAAGCTTCCCGCGGCATAAAGTTCGTTATTGTATACTGCGAGCGCATATACGCTACCGCCCATTCCAGATCCTAAAGCGCTCCAGGCGCTGCCGTTCCATTTGGCAATGTAATTGGCCGCGTTGCCTCCGGCGCTAGTAAACAGTCCCGCGGCGATCAACTCGCCACTGAATACTTCCAGTGCAAGCACATTTCCGTTACAGCCTGTTCCCGCTGCCGACCAGGTGCTGCCATTCCAGCGTGCTATCTTGTTTGCCGTAACGCTTCCCGCCTGCCCGAACCAGCCGCCCACGTACAGTTCGGAGTTATATACGGCCAACGCGTTCACCGAAGCGTCCACCCCGCTGCCTAAGGCCGACCAGGTTTGAGAATAGGTTACGAGTGCTGCGAAGCAGAGCGAAAGGGAAAGAGCGGTTTTTTTCATGGATATATGTTAATAGTCTTTAACCATTTTAGCGAGTGACTCCCTGAGCGCGCTGTTGACGGCCACCAGGGGAAGGCGTACATCGGCACGACAGATCTTTTTCATTTCAAGCACCGCTTTTATACCTCCGGGGCTGCCATCGGCAAAAAGCCCATTGGTGATATCGGTAAGCTTGTAGTGCAACTTCCTTGCTTCCGCCATTTTTCCTGCAAGCGAAAGGCGTACCATCTCCGAGAAATCACCGGGATAGGCATTCGCCACCACAGAGATCACACCATCTCCGCCGCTGGCAATCAAAGGAAGCGTAATAAGGTCGTCGCCGGAGATGAGCAGGAAATCCTTTGGCTTATACTTAATGATCTTCATCACCTGGTCGAAATTGCCGGAAGCTTCCTTCATCCCGATAATGTTCTTGCAATCCTTCGCCAGCTTGAGCGTTGTATCGGCAGTCACATTAGAGCTAGTCCTTGATGGAACATTATACAGTATGATGGGCAGCGGCGACGCCTTTGCTATTGCTTTGTAATGCTCGTAGATACCGGCCTGGCTGGGTTTGTTATAGGAAGGTGAAACTGAAAGAATAGCGTCAATACCTTTCAGGTCGGTGTTCTTAAGCGAATACAACACATCGGCTGTATTGCTCGCGCCTATACCCAGCACGATAGGTACTCGCCCCGCGGCGCTCTTTACCACTTGCCGTGTAACGAGCACCTTCTCCTCCTTTGTGAGCGTAACCGATTCGCCTGTAGTGCCGAGCACTACCAGGTATTCCACCTTGTTCTTGATCAAATGCTCCGTCAGTATTCCGAGCGAAGCGTAATCAACACTGCCGTCGGCATGAAACGGCGTTACCATTGCTACTCCTGTACCTGTGAATTTCTTTTTAATGGATGACATACTTAATTGTTATCGGGGTTAGTTGTTTCAGGTTCTTTGCGGTTGATCATAAACAGGTAGGTGTCTACCTGGCGAAGAAAGAATTTCAGGCTCTTGTCGGGCGCTGTTTCGATCATCATATCATAGGCCTCCTGCTCTTTTTTGTCGTATTTACCAAGCTTGAACTTTGCTTTGCATACAGTGGCGATGTATTTCAAGGGAAAACGATCATGGATATTAAGATCGATCAATAGGTCCCATTCTTCCTCGATGAAGTTCTTCACGAAAGGATCGTTCGGTTTGAGGTACCAGGTAAGTTCTTTATCGGTAAAGAAGTCGTATTCAAGTTTTGAATAGGTAAGCGCTGGTATTTGTTTGTTGCTGAAATAACCGATGGCCTTCACACGTTTCTTCATCTCCTTAAGATAGTTCACATACTTTTTTACCAGCTCGAACTCCTCTTTGTCGCTTGAGTCGAACAGGATACCCACGCTCTTTATCTCCGTGAAGTTGAACTTCGACATGGGTTTGCCGCGTTTGTTGCCGGCCATCTCCTTAGCAAGGAAACGCTCCCCGAACATTGTCTTTATGTTTTTCGCAAAGCTCATGCTATCATTTTTGAAAGATCATCTTCTGTTATGATCTTCACGCCCAGTTTTTCCGCCTTCTTCAGTTTCTCGGGGCCCATGTTATCGCCGGCAACAATAAAGCTGGTCTTGCCTGAAACAGAGCCCGATACTTTTCCGCCGTTCGTTTCGATGGCCTTCTTCAGGTCATCGCGCGAGAACTTCGTAAAGGTGCCACTCACCACAAAGGTAAGCCCTTTCAGCTTTTCACTGGTATTGGCCAGGGCCTCTTCTGAAAGCTCGAACTTGAGCCCGCTTTTTCGCAGGCGGCGTATGATCTCCGAGTTGCGGGCATCAGCAAAGTACTCAGCGAGCGAATTAGCGATCACTTCGCCTATATCGCCCACTTCAAGAAAGCCTTCCGCAGTAGAGCTCATCATTGTATCAATGTTCCGGAACGAAAAGGCCAGCTTGCGCGCGGTGGTCTCGCCAATATGACGGATGCCAAGGGCATACAGCACACGTTCAAAAGGTATTTGTTTGGAAGCCTCGATGCCCTTTATGAGGTTCTCCACCGTTTTCTCTCCCATCCTCTCCAGCTTCAGCATGTCTTCGGCCTTCAGGTCGTAGATATCGGCGAAGCTTTTTAGCAGCCCGGCCGAATACAGCGCTTCGATCGTTTCACCACCCATCGAATCGATGTCCATAGCGCGTCTTGAAACAAAATGAACCATATTACCCACTATCTGGGGCGGGCAGCCCAGGTAATTAGGACAATAATGCGCGGCTTCTTCAGGTCGGCGTATCAGTTTGGTCTTGCATTCAGGACATTCGACTATGTATTGAACAGTTGCGGCGCTTCGCTTACGTTTTTCCAGGACGATCCCTACGATCTTAGGGATGATCTCCCCTCCTTTTTCCACAAGAACGGTATCGTTCTCATGCAGGCCAAGTTTTTCAATGATATCGGCATTATGCAGCGAGGCGCGCTTCACCGTAGTGCCGGCAAGGAATACGGGCTTAAGATTAGCAACTGGAGTGATGGCTCCTGTTCGTCCCACCTGGTAAGTGATGGCTAGCAGCTCAGTAGCGGCTTGTGCCGCTTTGTATTTATAGGCAATGGCCCAGCGCGGCGACTTGGCTGTAAAGCCAAGCACTCGCTGATGGTCGTATGAATTCACTTTCAGCACCACTCCGTCCGTCTCTACCTCAAGATCGTGTCTTTCTTTGTCCCAGCGGTCGAGGTATTTCAGTACATCTTTCAGGCTGGAATGCTTTTCCATATGGGGAGAAACGCGGAAGCCCCATTTCTTCGCTTCCATCAGGTTCTCATAATGCTTAGTGAAAGGCAATTGCTCCCCCAGCATAGCATAGAGATAACAATCGAGGCGGCGTGCGGCCACTGCTTTTGAGTCCTGTTGTTTTAAGGTACCCGAGGTAGCGTTGCGCGGGTTCTTCAATATCTTTTCGAATATCTCCTCTTCCGAAAAACCATCTTCGGCAAGCTGCTTCCTTATTGCTTCATTGATATTCAGGAACACCTGCTTGGGCATGAATATCTCCCCGCGCATCTCAAACTCGTCAGGAAATCCTTTTCCCCTAAGGCGAAGCGGAATGCTTCGGATCGTTTTAACGTTGGCGGTAATGTCGTCGCCTTTTTCACCGTCGCCGCGGGTAACGGCCTGCACCAGCTCACCCTTCACATAGGTAAGACTGATGGATACACCGTCGTATTTAAGTTCACAAATGTATTCAAACGCATCGCTTATCGTTTTGCGGATGCGCTCATCGAAATCGCGCAGTTCCTCTTCGTTATAAGTATTCCCCAACGAGAGCATAGGGTATTTGTGCCGAACGGTCTTGAACTCCTTGGTGATGGTTCCGCCTACACGCTGTGAAGGGGATTGAGAAGAAAGGAGCTCGGGGTATTCCTTTTCAAGCTGTATGAGCTCTTCGAGGAGCTTATCGAACTGAAAGTCGGAAATGGAAGGCTCGTCCTGTACATAGTACCGGTAGTTATGTTCTTCCAGCTCTTTCGAAAGCTTTTCGATCTTCGCTTTGGCCTGCTCGCGGTTCACTGTTGCTTACCTATGGTATTGTCGCGGTTGATGTTTTTCAGCTCAAATATAAAAGGAATGCTCTTTTTCACCCTCACCAGTTTTCCGTCTTTACACCCTGGCTCCCATCGTATCATCGCAAGCACACGTATTGCCTCATCGTTGCAGCCACCCGCCACCGACTTTAACACCCTTATGTTGGTTGGCATGCCGCTGGGCTCTATCACGAAGCTCAGAAGTACGGTTCCTGAAAAATTCTGAAGCTGGGCCTGCCGTGGGTATTCAAGGTTCTTGCGGATAAATTCGTTCATAGCGAAATCGCCGGCGGCATAATGCGGCATGGTATCGGCTTTTTCCAGAATGGCCGCACTGGTATCAGGAACACCCTTATACACGATCCTGTCATACCCTCTCCGTTTACAGATCTTCGCGTATTTCTTTGGATCAAAGCGGAAGCTCAGCGTGTGCCAGGTGCTTGACGCCTCGCCCCTGTACACAAGGGGAGCAAACAAAAGTTTCCTGAATATCCTCTCCGCTTCCGCGTCTATCTCAGCGTTCAAACGCTTTACAAAGCTCAGACTGTTCCAGCTGCCGTCATTCATTACAAGGAACTTGAGCGTCACAGTGCCTCCTTTGTTCTCCTTCAGGGATCTTTCGGGATACACCATTTCCTGTTCGAAGATGCGCCTCAGTTCCGCTTTACCTCCTACATTGTCAACGGGGCGATCAACACCGTCGTAAGCAGGGCGAACCTCTTCCTGGGCGGAGAGATCACAGAAAAAAGCAATGAATGCAAAAAGAAGGGTGTTATGTAATGGCCGGAAGGTCATTTCAAACAAGCTTTTATCATGCGCTCCTTTCCGCTTAGGTCTTTGCGAACTTCGATGTCGCTGAAGCCATGCTTTTCAAGCAGCGAAGGCAGTGTTGCGGGCTGTGTTTGGCCCATCTCAAAATACAAACAGCCTCCCTTTTTGAGAGCTTTGGCAGCGAAGCCGGCAATGTGCCCGTAAAATAAAAGAGGGTTGCCTTCAACGAACAAAGCTATCGAAGGTTCATGCTCCAATACATTGGGGGATATTGCATCTTTTTCCGCGGAAGTTACGTAGGGCGGATTCGATACCACAACATCTAATGATCCGGGAGGAACCAGGTCACCCAGCGCATCCAGGATATCTTCATTGATAAAAGTGATATCCACCTTGTTAAGCATGGCATTCTGCTGCGCAACGGTCAATGCGTCTTCTGAAACATCGAGGGCCATGACACGTGCGCGTGGCAGGTTCTTTTTTAATGCGATGGCAATACAGCCGCTGCCGGTACCCACATCGAGGCAGCGAACATCTTTTTCTTTCTGGTCCTTCACGATCCAGTCAACCAGTTCCTCCGTTTCCGGTCTTGGGATAAGTACGTAGGAATTCACCTTCATCTTCAGGCCGTAAAAGTCAGCTTTCCCCAGTACATATTGCAGGGGTTTGCCGGTCTTCAGCTCGTTCACTGCCTTGCTGAACTTAAGCAGTTCCGATTCGCTCATCTTTAGCGCCGAGGCCGAAGACAGCACAGTACTGGGTACTCCCAGGTATTCTCCCGCGCAGATGACCACGAACTGGTCTATCTCTGAAGCATCATACATATGCCCCAGCACCGAGTGGAAATGCTCTTTAACGGCAGCGATGGTATTAGAGGCTATTTTCATGCTCGCTAAAATACACAAAGGAAGCACAGAAACCTTATTTTTGAAAAGTGAATTCTCATGAACAATATATGCGCCTCTGCCTGGAGCACGCCCGGAAAGGGCTTGGCGGAACGGCCCCCAATCCAATGGTAGGCTGCGTGATCGTTTGCGGAAGTGAGATCATAGGTGAAGGACATCATGAAAAGTTCGGAGGCCCTCACGCGGAAGTGAATGCGATCAACTCGGTAATGGACAAGTCGCTGCTGAAACAGAGTGTTTTATACGTTAACCTCGAACCTTGTGCGCATACAGGAAAAACACCGCCCTGCTCGTCGCTCATTATTGAGCATGGAATTAAGGAAGTTGTTATCGCCAATACCGACCCGAACCCGCTGGTGAATGGCAAAGGCATTAAACTGCTGGAGGCGGCGGGTTGTAACGTAACGACCGGTGTGCTGGAAAAGGAAGGAAGAGAGCTTAACCGGCGTTTCTTTTGCTGGCATGAGAACAAACGTCCCTTCGTGATCCTCAAATGGGCGCAAAGCACCGATGGTTTTATTGACAGTCCGCGCTATGGTGAAAAGCATAAGCCACTGCAGATAAGCAATCTCTCTTCAAAAAAACTGCTGCACCGCTGGAGAAGTGAAGAGCAGGCTATACTGGTTGGAACCAACACAGCGCTAATGGACAATCCCAAATTAACAGTTAGGGAATGGCAGGGAAATAACCCGCTGCGCATCGTGCCCGATAAATGGCTGCGTATCCCTTCTCATTTTCATATTCTTGACAAGAGCACCCCTACCCTCGTTTTTACGAGCCTTGATAAACAGGACGAACCCAACCTCGAATACATTAAGATAGACTTTGAAGGCAATGTGGCCAATAGTATGCTGGAAGAATTGTACCGCCGCAATGTGCAATCGTTGATCGTGGAAGGTGGTGAGATACTGCTGAACAGGTTCATAACCCAGCAGGTGTGGGATGAGGCAAGGGTATTTGTTAGCCCGCAAAAGTTGGGTAAAGGCATAAAGGCACCACTCTTCCCCTATAAAGCTATATCGGAGGAGAACATTGACGGCGACAGCCTGTTCATCTATAAAAGCCCGTTACGTGAAAAAGCCGTAACTTAGGGTAAAGCAAAAACATCCTTCTTGAAGCATTGCCTTTTTTCATTGTTGTTATTGTCGGCCCCGGTGCTGGCGCAAAAGGGAAGTATTCCAATTCCAGGAACTCATCCCATTGATATTATTACATGCAGGGCCTCATATTCCGGAGCTTATACGGGTGAAAGCACGGAGGCCGTTGCTGCCTATCTCAAAAAACATTTTAATTCACTGGAAGCTGAGGCCATAAGTATTCGTCTTATCAATATCATTGAAAGCAAAGGCGGCAAACACCTTTTGTTTCAGCAGTGCTACAATGGCATTCCGGTGTACCGCGCCCAGGTAAAGGTGAACATGGATAAAAAGGGAAGGATACGCTCGGTGTTCGACAATAGCTTTTCTATTAGTACAGCGCTAAGTATTGATTTCGGTAGTAACGAAGGAGAAAAGAACTATTTCTTCAATGGTGAAGAACTGGTGCCTGCGGTCCGTATTGAAATGAGAGGGCCCGGCTCAAACTATTATGAGGTCATCCATAACAGTCAAGGCAATGAGATCTACCGGCACGATCTTAACAGTTACCATCATGCCGCGCAGGATTCTACAGTTAACGCGATGATATTCCGTCCCGACCCGCTTACCAGCGCGGGTGTTGTATATGGTTCTCCTTATGTTGACAGCAGCGACTTTGATGTGCCGCAGCTGAACGCCCAGCGGCAAACGATAAGCATGAAGGTGGATTACAACAACGATACTTTCCGTTTGAAAGGACCATACGGTATCGTGAAAGAATTTGATAACCCTGTAACCACCCCGGCGTTCTGTAAGACAACGGCCAATTTCAATTATACCCGCAACCAGCAGGAGTTCGAAGATGCGAATGCCTTTTACTATATAACCATGTACCATGATTACGTAGCCTCGCTGGGCTTTAACAATATTGTGAACTACCAGGTATGGATCGACGCGCATGCGATGGGTGGTGCTGACAACAGCATGTTCTCTCCTGGCTTCACTCCTGCCCGCCTCTTGTTTGGCGAAGGTGGTGTTGACGACGCTGAAGATGCCGATGTTATCCTGCATGAATACGGGCACGCTATGTCGTACAGCGCGGCGCCTAACACCAATACCGGCACCCAGCGCCAAACGCTCGACGAGGCCAACAGCGATTATTTCGCGGCTTCCTATTCAAGGTTCCAGAACACCTTCAGCTGGGGTAATGTATATTCATGGGATGGCCACAATCCTTTCTGGCCGGGGCGTGTGGTGGTCAGCTCAAAGCAATATCCTTCGAGCCTGGTGAACAATATTTATACGGATGCGGAGATATGGTCTTCCACCATTATGGAAATATGGGGTGATATAGGCCGGCAAACCACCGACGAGATACTTATCGAATCCATGTACAGCTACGCTTCGGGAATGAACATGCCCATGGCGGCACAGCTATTCATAAAGGCCGACAGTACCCTGAATGCCGGCGCCAACTATACCGCTATCTGCAACCGTTTCAAGAACAGGGGTATTTTAAGCAGCTGTTTGATCGGTATTGATGATCAGCAGATGAACAGCGGTGTGTTGCTTGTCAACAGCCAGGGTTTCGCGAAGGGCGAGGCGCTGAGCATCATTCTTTCCCCGGGTGTGCTTGCCGATATATCATTGTTCGACTGCAGCGGCAGGATAGTGAAAGAAATGAATGGCCAAAGCAGCGACTGCCTTCTTTCAGGACAAGAGCTTAGTGCCGGTACTTATATTCTGCACGTGAGAACAAATACAGGCACATTGCATTCCAAACTGCTGAAGTATTGAGTATGCAGGCTGCGCAGCCCTCTATTGATATCCTTGGAGTTACGGTGCAGGAACCCGTTACCGCCGCTACTGACCTGCTGGTATCGGCAGTTTGCCTCTTCGCTTATTACAAGATCAGCTCGATGGAAAGAAAGGAAAGTCTCTTTGTCTATTTCCGTTTCTTCTTTCTTACCATGTGTATTGCCACCGCCTATGGGGGTATTATAGGCCATGCCTTTCTTTACGCCTTTGGCTTTGCCTGGAAAGTGCCTGCCTGGATCATCAGCATGGCTTCCGTGGCATTGCTTGAAAGAGCATCCATACAGCACGCGCGGCCGCTCATGAAACCAGTGATCGGTAAGACCTTTGCTATTATCAATATCATCGAGCTGATGATCTTCGTTTGTATTTCGATGTACACACTTAACTTCTTCTTTGTGGAAGTGCATGCCGCCTATGGCCTTATTATCGTTGTGCTTTCGTTCGAGCTCTTTACTTACATCCATTCAAAGGACAAAGCAAGCCTTACGTTTCTCCTGGGCGTGTTCTTCGCTTTTCTTTCTGCGGTGATCCATCTTAACAGGATATCTATTAACGAATGGTTCAACTACAACGACATAAGCCATGTTTTTATGGCCGTCTCCGGGTGGTGTTTTTATAAGGGCGTGATGCGGCTAGGAAAAACTGTTCCTATTTTAGCACGGTGAAACGCATCCTTCCACTCCTTTTCCTTTTATTGACATGCTGCTTTCAGGTAGCGGCGCAGAGTGCCGATTCACTGATGACCATGATCGCCGGAGCGAAAGCTCCAGAAAAGAAAGCTACACTAATGGCGAAACTGGTGGGTGAAACGGTACGAAAAGATTCTGCATTATCGCGGAAACATCTTCAACAGCTACAGGACTTCGCTAAAGGAGGTAACAAGATCCTGCAGGCCTGCGCGAAGAAAGGAGAGGGCTTATGGTACCATGGCACCAATCAATTTGAAAAGGCGGAGAGGGTATTGAGCGAAGCCTTACAAACAGCGAAGGAATCAGGTTCGAATTGGGAAATAATGGAATGCTCCTATTACCTGGGCGAATCGGAAACAGCCATGGGAAAATACGAGCTTGCCCTCCAATTGTACTTCAATGCTTTAGATGCCAGCGATAAACTGAAGTATGATGGAGAGACGACCAATGTGTCTGCTATCTACAAGAGCATCAATAAGCTTTACCAGTATACGGGTCAATATGACAGAGCCCTTGAATATGCTTATAAGTCGCTGAAGGTGGATCTTGCCCTTGGCGACTCCGTGCTGATCGGTAAATCGCTGAACAACCTTTGCGCGGCCTGGGCCTACCTTGGCAGGGCCGACAGCGCGCTGAAATACGCGCTCATGGCGATACACATCAAAAAGCGCATGGGCGCAAACCCTGCAAGCCTGGTAAGCTCCTATATCAATGTAAGCAACCTGTATATAGGACAGGAAAATTATGACAGCGCATTTCATTACCTGTATGCGGCAAAGTCGATCGCCGAAAGGGAGCACGATGAACGCGGCGCCTGCAAGATCTATCCCAGTATCGCGATCGCATGGTATAAGCTGGAGAAATACGACAGCGCCATCTATTATTATAACCTCAGTCAGCCAATTGCGCTCAAGGTAGGGCTCTATGAAGCGGCAGTGGAAAATTATTACGAGCTCAGCCGCTGCTACTTCCAGATAGGCGATTACAAGAACGCGTATGAGAACAATATGAAGTTCGCTGTGATGAAGGACTCCCTTCTGAAGGCCGATAACCTGAGGCATATGAACGAAATGGAAACGAAGTTCGAGACGGTAAAAAAAGATAAGGAGCTGTTGGAGAAGGATACCGAGATCAGTCGCAAGAACTCTCAGCGCAATTATTTTATCATCGGGCTATTGGTGTTTGTCCTGCTTGCGGGCTTCCTCTACCGTAACTACCGCCAGCAGCAAAAGGCCAATACTATCATTGCCGCGCAGAAGGAAGAAGTGGAAAGGCAAAAAGAGCTGGTTGATGAAAAGAACCGCGAGGTATCGGACTCCATTCATTACGCCAAACGTATCCAGGGCGCCTTACTGGCCGGTGAACATCTGTTGAAGAAACACTTACCGGAACATTTTGTGCTTTACAAACCAAAGGACATCGTGAGCGGTGACTTCTACTGGGCACACCCTCTGCCGGAGGAGAACGACACATCCGGAAAACTGGTTCTTGTAACGGCAGACTGCACCGGACACGGAGTGCCAGGAGCTTTTATGAGCCTTTTGAACATCAGCAAGCTTAACGAAACTATTAATGAGAAGAAGCTTAGCAGTCCCGACCTTGTGTTGAACAATGTTCGAGCGGAGATCATCCGCGCGCTGAATCCCGAAGGCAGCACCGAACAGAGCAACGATGGGATGGATTGTGTTTGCCTCGTCATTGATCTTACGGCGATGAAGCTGGACTATGCCGCCGCGCACAATCCCTTTTATATCGTCCGGAACGGGGAACTGATCGTTTGTAAAGCCGATAAAATGGCGGTAGGCCGGTCACCAAGGGAGCATGAGCCTTTTACCCGCAATACACAGGAACTAATGAAGGGCGATGTTATATATACCCTTACCGATGGTTATGCCGACCAATTTGGCGGTGAGAAAGGAAAAAAGTTCAAGTACAAACAGCTGGAAGATCTTCTCATTTCCATTCACAAAAAACCAATGGCCGAACAGCGCACAACATTGGAAACTTCGATCGATAACTGGAGAGGAAAGCTTGAGCAGGTGGATGATATCCTGATCATCGGGATAAGGGTATAGCGCGGATCAAGCATTAAGATCGATGCCGATCACCAGCATGTCGTCGATCTGTTTCTGGCCTTGTTTCCATTCATGGATCACCCTGTCGATCTCCGCGCGCTGTGAGTCCATGTCTTTGCCCTTCATGCTCAGCAAAAGATCGCGGAAGCGGCTGGAGTTGAACTTTTCGTTGGCAGGGCCGCCGAACTGATCGATATACCCATCGCTGAACATGTAAAGCGACATGCCTTTTTCAATGGCGATCTCCTGTTCGGTAAACTCCACTTTTTGGTTCTTGCGGGTATAGGAGCTGAGACCTCCAATTGAAAAATGGTCGCCCTTGATGATGCGAAGGCCATCGGAAGCCACCAGGTAAATAGGATTGGCCGCACCCGAGAAACACAATTTCTTTTGCTTCTTGTCTATCACGCAAAGCGACATCTCCATACCGTCCTGGCTGCTGTCCTCCCCTTCCTGCTGGCGCAAAGCCCTGAGCACCGCCCTGTGCAGCAGGTTGAGAATGGAGGCCGGTTCGGTAATGTGCTTTTCGTTTACGATCTCGTTGAGCAGTGTATTCCCGATCAGCGACATAAAGGCACCCGGAACTCCGTGTCCTGTACAGTCGACCGCTGCCACGATCACTTTATCCCCTATAGTGGAGAACCAATAAAAATCGCCGCTCACAATGTCGCGGGGCTGGTAAAAGATAAATGAACCGGGGAGCATTTTCCGGATCTCAGCCTCCGGCAAAAGGATGGAGCGCTGAATACGGCTGGCGTAATTGATACTGTCGGTGATCTTTTTGTTGCGCGATTCGAGCAAGAGGTTGGCGGCCTTACGTTCCCTGCTATTGCGATAGATCAAAAAGGAGATGCCTATAAGCAGGAGAACACAAAAAACGGCAAGGTACAATAGGTTGCGCTGCGCCTTGAGCTCGCTCTTCTGAAGGCCGATGATCTCCTTGGCATTTCCGAGTTCCTGTTCCGCAGCTTCAAGCAGCATCTCCCACCTTCCGATCTGAACACTGTCCTCGGGGCTGGCGGCCTTTTTCTTTGCTTCTTCCAGTTTCCTCCTTGCCTCCGCGATCTCCTGTTCACGCCCCGCTATCTTATCCTCCTTCAGTTTGTCGAGGCCTACTTTCGTTTTAAACATAAGGCCGCCAAAGCTCTCTTTGGCAACGGGCTCTGTACCGGTATTCTCCTCCGGATTCTCTTCAGGGCCGTTAGTAATTCCTTTGCCGGAAGAAGTGGTGGCAGTTCCGCCGTTCTTAGTGGGCACCGTCTTGACCGCCAGCATGTTCTTTGTAACGGAACGCCGCATCAATGAAACGGAAGTATTGTTCTCATCATTCTTGGAAAAGAGTCCGCCTTTTTTGGCGGCATTGGCTTCCAGGTCGATGTATTTTTTCTGAGTGTTGTAAAAGAGCTTTCCAAAAGGAAGGTTGGCCTCGGTGGTGTCCTTCTGGCGGAAACTATTAAGCACCATTTCGGCGCCCGTAAAAGTGATGCCGGGCGCGGCCACATCAGCGGGGACCTGGCGCAGGTCGATCATCATCACGCTCTTCTGGTAACCGTTCCTGGTAAGCTCGAGCCTGTATTGTACGCCCGAAAGCATCTCCAGGCGAAATTCTCCTTTGGCATTCGATGAGCAGGTGGCTACCTGTTTACCTGAATTGTCGGTAAGACGGAAGGAAACACGTTCGAGGATGCCTTCGATAACGATCTGTTTCTCCTTCTTGAGAAGACCGCGTGAAGGGTCGTACTTATATCCGTAAACAAGGCCTTCAAAAACAAAGTTGTTCTTTTTTGCTACTTGAGCGAAGCAATTAGTCACCAGCCCGGGTAAGAGCAGGGACAATAACAGGAGGGCTTTCGTCCGAAACACAGGCGGCTAAATTAAACATTTATTGTTCTATCTTAGCGCCCATTATCAGGGTATGCAATTACTAAAGAAACTCTGCTCCATACAAGCACCTTCGGGGAATGAGGTCCTCATGAAGGATTTCCTCCTTAATTACATCGAAAAGAACTCACCGAAATGGAAGGTACAGCCGGTGATCTTCAGCGGCGAGCATTTCCAGGACTGCATCGTGCTGGTGTTCGGCAAACCCCGCACCGCGCTTTTCGCCCATATCGATTCCATTGGCTTCACCGCACGATATGGCAAGCAACTGATCAAGATCGGCGGCCCCAGGACCGACAAGAAATATACCCTTGTAGGGCAGGACAGCAAAGGTAAGATCGAATGCAGCCTTCAGAAAGATAAAAAGGACAACCTTACTTATAAGTTCAAGCGGGAGATATTCCGCGGCACCATGCTCACCTTTAAACCCGACTGGAGAGAGAGCAAGGACTATGTGCAATGCTGTTACATGGACAACCGCCTGGGCGTGTGGAACGCTTTGCAGGTAGCAGAGACCCTCACTGATGGTATTATTGCTTTTTCCTGCTGGGAAGAAGTGGGCGGAGGAAGCGTTGAATACCTGTCGCGCTTCATCTACGAGACCTATCGAGTAAAGCAGGCGCTCATTTCCGACATCACCTGGGTGACCGAGGGGGTACAGCACGGCAAAGGTGTGGCTATTTCATTACGTGATTCGGGACTTCCACGCAGAAGCTATGTGAACCGTATAGTAGAGATCGCGAAAAAGAGTAAGATCCCCTTCCAGCTGGAGGTAGAAGCTACCGGTGGAAGCGACGGAAATGTGCTACAGCGCTCCCCCTACCCTTTCGACTGGTGTTTTGTGGGCGCTCCCGAAGATGGCGTTCATTCGCCTGACGAGAAGGTGCACAAGGCAGATATTAAGTCAATGACCGACCTTTATAGAGTTTTAATGAAGGAACTATAATACGCCAATGAAAATACTTAAACTTTTCCTCGCGCTGTTTTTGATCTCCTCACTTACTTCATGCATTGTGCAAAGACCTCAATATTCAAGGATTGAAAAAGTGCTGATGCTTCAAACCGGCATGACCAAGAAAGAAGTATCAGAGCTATTGGGCATTCCTCCTTACGACATCAAGTCGATAACTGAATCAGAAGAGATCTATATCTACAAATACCGCGTTACCGACCGCAAGGCGGTACCATTTGTAGTGAGGGAGAACAACGGGATGAAGGTACGTGGAAAATACGTGGACCTTTTTGTGAACTATTCAAAGGACGGCAAAGTAACGAAGATCGAATCCTGTACGGAGTGCGGTGAGACGAAAGAGATAGAAACGAAGATCGACATCAACAAGATCATTACCCTCATTACGGTAACGGCTCCTGCCCTGCTTATTTACCTGGGCCTTCAAAACCCTTCTCAGTAATAAGCCATATGAGCGCTGCCATGGCCGCGCCTCCCAGTTCAAGCTCGCGCTTGTTCACTTTATCGAACGTGTCGTTAACGGTATGATGAACATCGAAATAGCGTTGTGAGTCGGGCTGCAACCCGAACACAGGTGTTCCCTGTTTATACAGTTCTTCAATGTCGGCACCTCCGCCGCCGCGGTGCAGGTCATCGGCAAAATAGGGGCTGAACTGTTTTTTCCAGCTTAAGAATACGAGTTCTTGTTTTTCCATTCCTTTTGGAAAGGTGCAGCCGAAACCGCGGGGTGTAAAGCCACCGGCGTCAGATTCTATCGCCGCAATGTGCTTCTCCTTGTTCTTCGCCGCCAGCTCGGCGTATTTGTCGCCTCCCCTGCCCCCGTTCTCTTCGTTCATAAAGGCAACCGCACGGATGGTCCTCTTGGGCCTGATGCCGAGCGCTTTGAAGATGCGGATCACTTCGATGCTTTGAACAATGCCCGCCCCGTCGTCGTGAGCGCCATCGCCATTGTCCCATGAATCGAGGTGGCCGCCCACCACGATGATCTCTTCGGGTCTTTCGCTTCCCCGGATCTCGGCCACCACGTTATGCGACCTTTCGTCGGGCAGCATTTTGCAGCTCATCTTGAAAAAGAACTTTGACTCAGGATATTTTTTCAGTTTTTCACTAAGGAAATCAGCATCGTTGGTACTGATGGCGCAAGCGGGGATCTTAGGGAAAGTATCGTTATAGATCGTAACTCCGGTATGAGGGGCGTCTTCTTTGATAAGGCTCATGGATCGAACCACCACTCCTACGGCTCCGTATTTAGCCGCTATGGAAGGGCCCCCAACCCGCTGCATTACCGCTCCTCCATACGCATGAAAAGTAGCGATACGCGAGGGATCCATCGGGCGGTTGAAGAAAACGATCTTGCCTTGTATCTTACTTTTGCCCAATTTTTCCAACTCCGAAAATTCCTTTACTTCTACTATTCCGGCACTCAGTCCTGCCGTTGGAGTAGCTACCGAATTTCCAAGAGCACAAATAGCCAAAGCCTTGCGCTCAGCCGCAGGTCCCATGAAACGGGCGATCTCTTTTTCTCCTCGTACCCAATGCGGCACCATGCATTCCTGCAGGAACACGGTATCGGCACCCGCAGCGATCATCGCCTTTTTGGTCCACTCCACCGCTTTGGCAGCGCCGGGCGACCCGGCAAGCCTTCCGCCAATACCATTGGCAAGCTGATCGAGGTTGGAATAGCTCCGACCGTTGGTTAATGCTTCAGTAAATATTTTACGGATGACTACTGAGTCGCTCTGGGAGAAGGAAGAAAGACTCTGTGTGAGTATGAGTGTGAGCGCGAGGAAATTCCGGGAACCTTTTTTCATCTTGATCTTTTATCTGAATACCACCTCATCTATCACCTCGGTACCCGCCTCTTCGTTGAGCATGCCCAATATTTTTGTCTTGGAATACGATAGCTCGTCGCGCAGAACTGAGGAATCTAATTTTACATAAAGTTTTCGGCGGCTAATATACATGTCTTTGGTGTGTTTGGCTATCATTTTACCTACCACCTTTTCCCATGAACTTATAAGTCGCACTTCGTTCATGCGCCCGTCGAGCTTATAGACTTTCAACAGTTCCCCTATCACCTCCTTAAGGCTTTGCTCGTTGTTCTTTCGTTTCATTTGCTCTCGATTCCTCCCTTCTTTATCCTGAACATCTTAAAGTCAGCACCCGAACGCTTGAACAGTTTGGGGATCCTGTCGTCATGTGTATCGGTAATGAATATTTGCCCGAAGCTTTCGCCGCTTACAATGGCCATAAGCTCTTTTGCACGGGTGTCATCCAGCTTATCGTAAATATCATCGAGCAGCAGGATGGGCTTCATCTTTTTTATCTTTTTAATGAAATCGTATTGCGCCAGTTTCAGCGCGATGAGATAGGATTTCTGCTGGCCCTGTGAGCCGAACTTTTTTACAGGATATCCGCCAATGCCAAATTCCAGGTCATCTTTATGAATACCTGTGGTGGTATATTGCATAGCCCTGTCGCGCGAAACAGAAGCTTCCAGCACTTTCGCAAAGTCGTTGTCGAGCAACTGCGACTGGTAGCTTAGCTTCACTTTTTCCTTGCCGCCCGATATAAGTTCATAGTGTTTCTGAAAAATGGGAATGAACTGCTTTACAAAAGCGGCCCTCTTTTCATAAATGGCATTACCAGGCTCCACCAACTGGGCATCCCATATTTCGAGGGAGGCCTTGTCGAAACGGCGGCTGTCGGCAAACTGCTTGAGCAGGGCATTGCGCTGCGAAAGGGCTTTGTTATATTTTATTAGATCATCGAGGTAATGCTTGTCGAACTGGGCGATGACCGTATCCATGAACCTGCGGCGAGTCTCGCTGCCTTCGGTGATCAGCTCGCTGTCGGCGGGCGATACCATTACAAGGGGAAATAGCCCAATATGGTCTGCCAGGCGGCTGTATTCTTTTTTGTTGCGCTTGAACTGCTTCTTTTGGTTGCGTTTCAGGCCACAATACACTTCCTCTTCCTTACCCTCCTCATCCACAAATGTACCCTGGATAACAAAAAAAGGAGCCTCATGGAGGATATTCTGGCTATCGATAGGATTGAAAAAGCTCTTGCAGAAGGAAAGGTAGTGGATGGCATCCAGCAGGTTGGTCTTCCCCTCGCCATTATTGCCGGTAAAACAGTTTACCTGGTCAGAAAAGGCCATTTCTGCCGACTCATAATTCTTAAAATTCACCAGGGAGAGCTTGCTGAGAAACATCGGTTAAAAATAGCGCTTTTCCGCAAGGGGGCTGATAAAAAGGATTTAAATTACGGGAATTCCAAAAAAATCTTATTTTTGCGCTCCAATTAATTTAAAATGGCTGAAGACAAAAAAGAAGAGACCATTGTTGACGTAGGAGGCGCTTACAACCGATTTGAGCAGTTCCTTGAAGATAACAAAAAAAGTCTTTCCATTGTTTTTATTGCGATCATAGTAGTGGTTGGCGGCTGGTTCGGTTATAAGAAGTTTTACCTTGCCGACCTGGAAGCTTCTGCGCAAACAGCCCTTTATAAAGCAGAAAAATACTTCCTTATGGACTCCCTCGACCTTGCCATTAACGGGCAGGGCGAAGTACTGGGCCTTGAGCAGATCGTAAATGATTATGGCCTGGCCCCTTCGGGCAACCTTGCCGAATATTACCTGGGCATGTGTTACCTTAAGAAAGGCGAGTTCGAAAAGGCCATTGAGCATTTGAGCGAGTTCGATTGCACCGACCAGATCATTGGACCTGTAGCTACAGGCGCCATTGGAGACGCTCATCTGGAGCTTGGCCGTACCGATGAAGCCATTACCTTTTACATGAAAGCGGCAGGCATGAACAACAACAAGTTCACCTCACCTGTGTTCCTGAAAAAAGCGGGACATGCCTATGAGAGCAAGGGCAGTTACAAAGATGCCATTGGTATCTACGAGAAGATCCAAAGCGAGTATTCCGAAAGCCAGGAAGGCCGCGACATGGACAAGTACATTGCCCGCGCAAAGGCAATGGCCGGCATCTAAGACATTTCTTCTTTTTATCATCGCTCATGTCAAGTTCTCTCAAGAACCTATCCTCTTACGGAAGCACTCTTCCTAACGCGAAAAAGTTTCGTTTCGGTATTGTTGTTTCCGAATGGAACAGCGCTATTACGGAGGCTATGTACGAGGGAGCTATTGAAATACTTAGCAAGGCTGGCGCTGATAAGAAGAACATAACAAGGATCACCGTTCCGGGCAGCTTTGAGCTTACCAGGGGCGCGCAGCTGCTCGCCTCAGCTAAGAAAAAACCCGATGCTATCATCTGCATTGGCTGCGTGATCAAAGGAGAAACACCTCATTTCGATTTCATTTGCCAGGCGGTAGCTTATGGTCTTACCCAAACAGGCCTGATGTATGAACTGCCGGTCATCTTCGGAGTATTAACCACCAATACCCTTGAGCAGGCACAGGCCCGCAGCGGCGGCAAGCACGGCAATAAAGGTGTGGAAGCTGCGGTTACCGCGCTTCGCATGGCAGCACTTAAAGCTTAGAGAATTCCTTTCGAAGAGCGAATGCGCTTGTAGTAGAACCAGGCTACACTTATCATCCCAGCCACGAAGGGAAATCCCGCATAGTCCTTCAGTTCCACATGTCCCACAAACTCGCATACCATCCAGTAGGCGTTTGCGGTGATCCAGAAACAGATGGCCAGGTTGATAAAGAACTCGTCCTCCTCACGTGTCACAAAGGTGATGATGATGGCCACCAGCATGGTGGGCACTATCATGATAACGCCAAGTACTTTCCACTCCAGCATCCAGCAGGTATCTTTCAGGAGCCATAAGGGAATGTGAAGGTTCTCGTAGTGGCGTATGCGGTCGGACATGAGGTAAGTTTTTTGTGACCCCGGCGCGATTCGAACGCACGACCTACTGCTTAGAAGGCAGTTGCTCTATCCAGCTGAGCTACGGGGCCGGGCCATTAAAAATATGGGTTCGCCTTCGCTCCTTCAGAGCTTCGGCGAACGAAGTCGGGGTGGCAAGATTCGAACTTGCGACCTCATGGTCCCAAACCATGCGCGATAACCAGGCTACGCTACACCCCGTTAAGAAAAAAGCCATTTCCAAAGAAATGGCTTGCAAAAGTAAACAAAAAAGGTAATAACTACTGTCGTGTGGCTCCTGGCCTGTTGGTTTTCTCCATTTTTCGCTCCCGGTCATACTCACGCGCCAATGCGGCATCCCTGTCCTTCATCTCGTCCTTGAGCTGCTGTGCCATTTCAAGGTGCGACCTTAAAGCGGGCAATGTACGTGCGGCCAGGGCCCTGATATCGGCATCTTCACAATTGCGTGAAGCCCTGTCGAACTTATCCACTACACGGCGGTGGTCTTTCACCATTTGCCGAATGAAAACCTTGTCGAACTCCCCGATCCTCTCTTCGTCCCAATCATCGGTTATGTCCTTTACATCGGGCATAGCGTCGAGATCGGCCGGTACGCTGATCCCTTTTTCGTCTGCAAGGGCCTTTAGCTCTTCAGTAACTTTGCTGTGCTCCCGAGCTATTTGCGCCGCGAAGTCTTTTGCTTTTTGTGTCATCGCGTGGTTGCGCGCATAGCTCGCCAGTTCCACTTCCACCTGTGCGTCGTGGGTAGCCTCCACCATAAATTTTGAGTCTGTGTCGGAGATATTTCTCATCTCGTTGATGTCCTTTGCAGCTTCTATTCCGGCATTCCGGTCGTTTCGGCAGGATGCCAGGAGAAGCACCAGAGAAAGGCAAAGCATATTGGTCGTTGTTTTCATTGTTCGTGTTTTTGGTCCAATGACAGGTTTCAAAAGCCATGCAAGGGCCGCAATTCATTGAAAGGGAGCAAAAGCGACGAACAACTGTGGAATTAGTAGCGCGGCTTGGGTAGCGGAATGGATAGGCTCCGGCCCTCTCTAATTATTTCAGGATTTTAAATCTTTTTTTACCTTTGGCATCCTTTTGATTTTCGGAGAGATGCCTGAGTGGCCGATAGGGACAGTTTGCTAAACTGTTGTACCGGGAAACTGGTACCGAGGGTTCGAATCCCTCTCTCTCCGC
>JANWJV010000009.1 GCA_025451785.1 Bacteroidia bacterium
AAATATTCCTCCACCAAGGGGCTCAGGCGATGGATCTCATCGATAAAAAGCACATCAAATTGTTCCAGGTTGGTGAGCAGCCCCGCAAGGTCGCCTGGCTTATCGAGCACTGGGCCTGACGTTACCCGTATATTTACCCCCAGTTCAGAGGCGATTATATTGGCGAGGGTCGTCTTGCCCAATCCGGGAGGGCCGTGCAGCAGCACGTGGTCAAGGGCTTCTCCCCTTTGTTTGGCGGCTTGAACGAACACCTTAAGGTTGTCGACCACAGCCTCCTGACCCGTAAAATCAGCGAATTCGTGGGGTCGCAGCACCTTTTCAAGCTCTTTTTCGGCTTGGCTAAGGTTCTCGGGTTCGGGGTTCAGGTTTTCGTTCATGAAGGCTTCTGTGCAAAAGTAGGTTTTTTAGTTTATAATATGAGTACCCGGATTTTGCGGTATTAAAAAACCTTTTTATCTTCGCAACCCCTTTAGAAAACCCGTGTTTTTACGGGTGGCGGTAAAGGTGAAGAAAAAGAGAAAGAAAATTAACGAACAAACACCGTGGATACTTTAAGCTACAAGACGATCTCAGCCAATAAGGCAACCGTTAAAAAACAATGGCTCATCGTGGATGCCGAGAACGAAGTTTTAGGCCGTTTCGCCTCCAGAGTCGCTATTCTCCTCAGGGGAAAGCACAAGCCCGACTTTACTCCTCACGTTGATTCAGGCGATAATGTTATCATTATCAACGCTGCCAAGATCAAGATCACCGGCAAGAAGATCAGCGAAAAGGAATACATCCGTTATACCGGCTACCCCGGCGGACAGCGCTTCAGCACTCCCAAGGAGCTGTTGGCAAAACATCCCACACGCGTAGTGGAGTACGCTATCGACGGCATGATACCGCATAACAAACTGGGCAACGCCATCCGCAAGAATGTTTTCATTTACGCGGGCACCGAGCATCCCCACGAAGCTCAACAACCCAAAGCGATAAAGATCAGTTCTATCAAATAAATCAGAAGTATGGAAATCATCAATACCATTGGAAGGAGAAAGACAGCCGTAGCCCGTATCTACGTTAAGAAAGGCAAAGGCGCCATCACTGTTAACGACAGGGATTACAAGACCTATTTCCCCACAGGCACCCTGCAGTACGTAGTGACCCAGGCCCTCAACGCCGCGAAATCGGCCGACAAGTTCGATATCAAAGCTACCATCGATGGCGGCGGTATTAACGGACAAGCCGAAGCGCTTCGTCTCGCCATTGCTCGCGCCATGGTAAAGATCGACGCAGAGACCAAGCCCGCGCTGCGCGCTGAAGGTCTTATGACACGTAACCCCAAAATGGTGGAGCGTAAGAAGCCCGGACAGAAGAAAGCACGTAAGCGCTTCCAGTTCAGCAAACGTTAAACAACAGAATCAGGAATAAAGAATCAAGAACCAAGATGGCCAGAACAAATTTTGAAGAATTGTTGAATGCCGGAGCGCACTTCGGACATTTGAAGAGAAAGTGGAACCCCGCGATGGCTCCCTACATTTTCACCGAGAAGAACGGGATACACATTATCGACCTCAACAAGACCGTTGCCAAGATCGAAGAATCGTCCAGCGCGTTGAAATCGATCGCGCGCTCAGGCAAAAAGATCCTGTTCGTGGCTACCAAGAAGCAGGCGAAAGATATCGTTGCTGAAAGAGTAAAGGCCGTTAATATGCCTTTCGTTACCGAAAGGTGGCCCGGCGGTATGCTCACCAACTTCGCTACCATCCGTAAGGCGGTGCGTAAGATGGCTACCATCGACAAGATGGCGACCGATGGTACTTTCGACAACATATCCAAGAAAGAAAAACTTCAGATATCACGCGAAAGAGCTAAGCTGGAGAACCAGCTCGGCAGCATCGCTGACCTTACCCGTCTTCCCGCGGCGCTGTTCATTGTTGACATCGCGCATGAACACATCGCTGTAGCAGAAGCCAAGAGGCTTAACATCCCCACCTTCGCTATAGTGGATACCAATTCAGATCCCAACCTAGTGGATTACGCGATTCCCGCTAACGACGACGCGTCCACCTCCATCGCTCATATCATTACCATCATCACCCAGGCTATTGAAGAAGGCCTGAACGAGCGTAAGCAAGACAAAGAAGCACAAGCCCTCGAAGAAAAAGAAGGCAAGAGCAACGCCTCTAAGTCTGACAACGACGAGCTTGGCAAGAGCATGGAAATGTCGGGAGAAGAAGAAGGAACAGGAGGAGAAGTAGCGGTAGACAAAAGGGTGAAGAGACCCCTCACTGGCAGCAAGAAGCCGTTAAAAAAATAATTTTTCATAAAAATGAGCACGATCACTATATCAGCATCGGATGTGAACAAGCTGCGCACGCAAACAGGCGCAGGCATGATGGATTGCAAGAAGGCGCTTACCGAGGCCAACGGCGATTTCGAAAAAGCTGTTGACTTCCTCCGTAAGAAAGGACAAAAAGTAGCCGCTAACCGCAGCGATCGCGATGCCAAAGAAGGTATTGTTCTCGCGAAGCTCACCGCCGACAATAAGCGTGGTGTACTGATAGTGGTGAACTGTGAAACCGATTTCGTTGCGAAGAACGAGGACTTCGGAAAGTTCGTGAACACCATCGCTGACGTTGCTATAGCGAAGAACCCCAATGGCATCGACGCGCTGAGGGCGCTTCCTTTTGAAGGATCACTTAGCATTGCCGACAAGGTGACCGAGCAAGTAGGTAAGATCGGTGAGAAGATCGAACTTTCTAAATACGAAGTAGTGGAAGCGGCTGCCGTGGTTGCGTATAACCACCCCGGCAACAGGCTGGCTACCATCGTAGGTTTTAGCAAGGAAGTAAGTGACGAAGTTTCTAAGAACGTAGCGATGCAGGTAGCAGCCATGGCTCCTGTTGCGCTCGACAAAGGAGATGTTGACTCCAAAATACTGGAGCGCGAGATCGAGATCGGCAAAGAGCAGGCGCGCCAGGAAGGCAAGCCTGAAGAGATGCTGGAGAAGATCGCGATGGGCAAGCTGAACAAGTTCTATAAGGAAAACACCCTGCTCAACCAGGAGTTCATTAAGGACAATAAGAAGACCATCAGCCAATACCTGGCAGATAACGATAAGGGCCTGCAAGTGACAGGCTTCAAACGAATAGCATTAGGCTAATTGATAATCCCGATCTTTAGATCGGGATTTTTTTTGACCAATTAAAAACAGGCGAGCCATGAAATACAAACGCATCCTACTAAAGCTCAGCGGCGAGGCGCTGATGGGCAATAAGTCTTTCGGTATCGACCACGATCTTCTTACGCAGTACGCGCTTGAAGTGAAGTCGGTGGTGGCCGCGGGGGTGCAAATAGCTATTGTAATAGGTGGCGGGAATATTTTCCGTGGCATCCAGGCCAGCGAAGGCGGCATGGACCGCGTGCAGGGCGATTATATGGGTATGCTTGCCACGGTGATCAACAGCATGGCATTACAGGCGGCCTTGGAGAAGATAGGTGTTGATACCCGTTTGCAGTCGGCCATTAAGATGGAGCAGATCTGTGAGCCTTTCATCCGCAGGAAGGCGGTACGCCATCTGGAAAAGGGGCGGGTGGTGATCTTTGGTGCCGGCACCGGCAACCCGTATTTTACGACCGATACCGCCGCTACCCTCCGTGGCATTGAGATAGAGGCCAACGTGATACTGAAGGGCACGCGCGTTGACGGCATTTATACCGCCGATCCCGAGAAGGACAAGAGCGCGAAGAAATACGAGACCATCACTTTCGACGAGGTGTATGCGAAAGGTTTGCAGGTGATGGACATGACAGCCTTTACGCTCTGTAATGAGAACAAGCTGCCCATCATCGTGTTCGACATGAACAAACCCGGCAACCTCCGCAAGGTAGTAGTGGGCGACAAGGTAGGTACCCTTGTCGAATTCTAACTTTTCTTTTCCTTCAGCAGGTCGCGGATCTCGGTAAGCAGCACTTCTTCGTTGCTGGGCCCCGCCGGTGTTTCCGCGTCTTTCTTTACCACCGAGTTCATGGCTTTCACCACCAGGAACATCACAAAAGCTACAATGATGAAATCGATGGTGGCGGTGATGAACTCGCCATAACTGATCGCTACTGCCGGCATGTCTCCACTGGCAGGTTGGATCTCGTACTTCATATCCTTGAAGTCAACTTTCCCCATCAGCTTCCCTATAGGAGGCATTACCACGCCGGAGATAAAGCTCGTTACTACTTTTCCAAAGGCCGCTCCGATAACGAAGGCCACCGCCATGTCGACAAGATTGCCGCGCATGGCGAACTTTTTAAATTCTGTGAACATTCCCATAACGTGAAGGTAAGAACATTTTCTAATCGTATCTTAGCGGCTCAACAGATCAACAATGGAACTTCAAAACATCACTACCGCCCTGGAACTGCCGGGGTACCAGGTTACCAAAAACCTCGGCATGGTACGAGGCATCGTTGTGCGCTCACGAAGTATCTTCGGTAATATCGGCGCCAGCTTTCAAACGCTCATAGGGGGCAACATTACGCTTTACACTGAGATGTGTGAGAAAGCGCGCGAAGACGCTTTCCGCGACATGGTAAAGCACGCCATGGACCGCGGGGCGAACGCCATCATCGGCATGCGCTACGATGCCAACGAGATCGCCGCGGGCGTTACGGAAGTGCTTGCGTACGGCACCGCTGTATACATCGAGAAGAAAGCGTAACATGGACCTTTCTTTCATACTGAACCACCTCGGCGAAGAGCGTGGCGAGTACTTCAATGCCGTGGCGCCGCCGGTAATGCAGAGCACTAACTTCTGCTTTCCTACGGTAGCCGAAATGCGTGAAGGCCTCACGAAAGAATTTGAAACACCCTTCTATACCCGGGGCTATAATCCTACCGTAGGCATCCTGCGAAAAAAAATAGCGGCGCTCGAAGGAGCGGAGGACGCGCTCATCTTCGGCAGTGGCAGCGCGGCCATCGCGGCAGCGGTAATGAGCGTAGTAAAGGCAGGCGATCACGCCATTTGTGTGGGCAAGCCTTACAGCTGGACCAACGCGCTGCTCAACGATTATCTCTCGAAGTACGGAGTGAAGGCCACGATGATCGATGGAACCTCAATAGAGAATTTCGAAAAGGCTATCATACCTGATACAAAGCTCATTTACCTCGAGAGTCCCAACTCACTTACCTTTGAGATGCAGGACATTGCCGCTGTTTGCGCGCTCGCGAAAAAGAAGAACATTACTGTTATTTGCGACAACAGCTATTCCTCCCCGCTAAGCCAAAGCCCCATTGCGCTTGGCGCTGATATAGTGGTGCATTCAGCAAGCAAATACCTCAACGGCCATAGCGATATTGTAGCGGGTGTGCTTTGCGCCAGCAAAGAACGTATAGACAGTCTTTTCGCGAAGGAGTTCATGACCCTTGGCGCTATCATCTCTCCGCACGATGCATGGCTGATGATCCGCGGGCTGCGAACACTTGAGCTGCGCGTGGACCGCTCGTCAGAAAGCGCGCAGAAAGTAGCAGAGTACCTTGAGAAACACCCCAAGATCGATAAGATATTTTATCCGTTCCTGCCCAGTGATCCGCAATACGCGTTGGCGAAAAAGCAAATGAAGAGGGGTGGAGGATTACTTTCTATTGTGATAAAAGCGGAGAAGACCGAACAGGTGGAACGCTTTTGCGATAATCTGAAACGATTCTTGTTGGCCTGCTCCTGGGGCAGCTACGAATCGCTTGCCTTCCCCCTCTGCGCGCTCAAAGGATCGCAGAGCTATGACAAGCCGCTTCCATGGAACCTGGTTCGTTTATACATAGGGCTGGAAGATGCTGATCTGCTCATCGCCGACCTTGACCAGGCGCTGGCAAAGGTCTAATACATTTCAAGGGCCGCATCGAGATACAGAAAGGCATCCACCGGATGGTCCTGTCCGGGCTCAGAAGTTTTTCCCAACCGCACCACCACCATTTTCTTTGAAGGGATCACGAAGATGTATTGTCCAAGAATGCCGCGGGCATAAAATACATCTCTGCCATTGTGGGCAGGTATAAGCCACCAGGAATAACCATACTTCTGATTCTTGTCTCCTGAGTTGGTGAGCAGGTTGGCTGGCTTTACAGAGGCCAGCACAAAATCTTCCGGCACTATCTGCTTCCCTTTCCAGCGCCCGCTGTCGAGGAACAGTTGTCCAAGTCTTGCGAAATCCCTGGCGTTAGAGTTAAGGCAGCAGTAGGCTTTTTCCACCCCGTCTTTGTGATCGAGGCTCCAGAGCGCGGTGTTCCTTGCGCCAAGCGGCTTCCAGAGTTTTTCGGAAGCATAATCGCTCAATGTCATACCTGTGGCTTTCTTCAGTACGAACGAAAGTAAAGCGGTGTTGCCGCTTAGGTATTTGAACACTTTGCCTGGTTCGTCAACGGCGTCATAACTATAAGTAAGCTTTTCGAGGTCGCTGCCGTAATAAGCTGCTGCGGGATAAGCGAGTGGGTTCGTATAGCTCTCGTTGAAGTTGATGCCTGAGCTCATGGTGAGCAGGTGTTTGATGGTGATCTTTGCCGCGGTTCCTTCGCGGAACTCAGGTAGAAAATCACCTACCGGTTGATCGATGCTCTTGATCTTTCCTTCACTGATCGCGATGCCGGTCATTACACCGACAAATGTTTTTGCGATGGAGAAAGAATTGGAAACGGAATTCTGATCATAACCATCCCAATACTGTTCATGCCTCAGGGAATCATCACGGAATACCAGGAAGGCAACAGTTTTGTAGTCCTTGAATTTTTGGAGAATATCAGCCGGGATCTCTTTCTTGTTAAGGTCATGCGCTGAAGGCCATTCCTGTACCGCTCCTGCTTTCACTTCACGGTTCTCGAACTGGCCGTATGCCGAGATGCCGGGCTTGGTGCGGCCCTGTAAGTAAGTATCGGCAATGCCTTTGTAGATATAGCTCTTGCCGCTTACAATGATGGCAATGTTAAGCAGCAACAAAATGATGAGGAACCACTTCCCCAGCTTCTTAAGGAACTTCATTGATCTTCAGCCTTTGTCTCCGTTAATTCTTGTACGCAAGGTGCACAAAAAAGATATACGCTCAACGCCTCATCCCCAAACTAAAGGTAAAGTTGGGCAGCCGCTCGTTCAGTTCCAGTTTAAACTCACTGTACAATGAAAAGCGGCGGAATATTTTTTCCTTTCCTATTCCCAGGTTGGCGCCGAACCAAAGAAAGTTCATGCGTGTTCCCGGATAGGTATATTGAAAAGCGATCTGGTGGGCCTGAAGCTTGGGGTCGCCTTTGTAAGTGGCGTTGAAATCGTCGATATGCAGCCCGCCGAAAGCATAAAGGAATACGGGTTTGTGGTACCGGTTCCTTTCCAGGAGGTTCAAGGGAGGAGGATCACTGCCAGTAAGGGAATAAAAGAGGGAGTTGCGGTTCACGCGAAGGGAAATATAGTGGAGATTGATGTCGTAATATTTCTGTTTCACATCTTCCCAGCTCTCGTAAGTGGCGGCGTACAACTGTGTATATTCAGCACTTAAGCGCCATTTATCTGCAAAGCGGCAATAGACGCGTCCCTGAAGACCGGTGTTGAAATCGATGAAAGAGGCCAGGCGTGTATAAAGCGTGTAGGTCATGCCGAGGCTGAAGCTCAGCTGGGGATCGCGGCGCGCGATGGTATCATCTGCTTTTTGTGCAGGAAGGGGATTGGTGATGGCAAGAAGGAAGAGGGCGATGCACAGCAGGCGGGCCATGCTCAAATTTACGAATAAAAAAACCGCCACTGGCTATGCAAGCAGTGGCGGTGCGGTAAGGTAACCGTGTTTTTCCCGATCAGTTCAGCAGGACTACTTGAACGATGTTATAGAAAATAAAACCTGCTGCCAGTAAGGCGATCAGGACGGTTACAGTACCTGCCCCCGTGTGGTTGTGATACTGCGCTCTTTTTGTTGCTTCCTTTTTCATGACTTTATGTTTTTAAATGCGTTTATAGGTCTGTTTTTTGTCTTCTTAAGATCGGAGCTTTATTCCTGCTCCTGAGGGGTTTCAGGTTTTAGTTGTTTTTCCATGTTACCTCCTTTTTGTTGTTGTTTCTAACTATATAACGTAAGAATTTCCAAAAGATACCGGCCACTTAGTGAACGGTGGTTAAAGTGCATGAACGGCCGAAAAATCGGGTGGATGGATGGGCGGTTGAAAACATGCTGAGAAATCATTAGTTCTATTCTTTACTTTTGTATATTCAAAAGACGTGCCGCAGCCCGATGGGTGGCCTTTTTTAACAAATTTTAACTAGGGGATCATGAAAAGGATATTGCTGCTGAGCCTGTTGCTGCTGAGCTTTTCAGGGGCATACGCTCAAAAAAAGAAGAAAAAGGCAAAGGAGATCCCTAAGCTGCAGCTCGATGATTCAACAGCAGCGGTATTGACCAACCTGGCCGACAGCTTTATAAAGAAGGGCCTGAAGCTGGACACCCTTAAAAAGTACAGCGAGGCCATGGCCGAGTTCAACCGGGCCATCACCACCAAAAAAGATTACCAGAAGGGCTATTATTACCGTGGCACCGCCAAATACAACCTGGGTAAGTATAAGGACGCCATCGCTGATTTCGAGCTGGCCATGCAGTTAAAAGAGGGTTATGCGGAAGCATTCCTTGGGAGGGCAAAGGCCAAGCAGAAGTTGGGCGATAACCCAGGCAGCAAGCTCGACATTGAAACCGCGTTGAGTGTAAACCCCAATTATTCTGACGCATACTTTGAGCGCGGTCTAATGAAAGAAAAAGGCAAGGACATACAGGGCGCGCTCGACGATTATACGGAAGCTATACGCCTCCGATCCTGGTACATCGACGCGCTGGTGCAGCGTGGCAACCTGCAGCAGAACCTTGGCCGACTCAACGAAGCGATCCTCGACTATAATAAAGCGGTGCTGGTGAAACCTTCCAGGCCAAGTGGTGAAGCGCTTCAGGGGAGGGCCGACACCAAGTTCAAGAAGGGGGATTACAAAGGAGCGGTAGCCGATTATAATGGGGCCGATACGTTGCTCACGGGCAATAAGACCGACCTCTATATTCACCGCGGCGCGGCGCGGCTCAATAGCAACGACAATAAAGGAGCCATCGAAGATTGCGACAAGGCCATCGCCCTGAAGACCTCCGACCCGAACGTTTTCAACGTGCGCGGTACAGCAAAAGGAGAGCTTAAGGATTATCGAGGCGCCATAGAAGACCTCAACAAGGCCATCGCAATGAAGCCCGACTTTACCGCGGCCTTTGTGAACAGGGCCAAGGTGAAATATACTTCCGGAGATAAGGAAGGCGCCTGCCAGGACCTTTTCAACGCCGAGCGCATGGGCAACGACCTTGCTGATGAACTGATCAACCATTACTGTAAGAAGAAAGAACAACAATAGTATGACCCAGCTTGAGCGCAATAAGTCCATACTCCATAAATACATTCCCGCGCCGGCTGTCGACCTCATCGCTGTTTGGATCGTTACCTATGATTTTAAGCTGAAGATCAAACGCAGCAGGTCCACCAAGTTCGGGGATTACCGCCCGCCGAAGAAAGACGCCAATCACCAGATCACGATCAACAACGATCTGAACCCCTATGCGTTCCTTATTACGCTTGTGCACGAGATCGCCCACCTCAGCAATTTCAACAAGCACCGCAACCGGGTGATGCCGCACGGTGATGAATGGAAAGAAGAGTACAAGGAACTGATGCGGCATTTTATGAGCGAGCATATATTTCCCGCTGATGTTATTACTGCGCTGCAGAGCTATATGCGCAACCCTGCCGCTTCCAGCTGCTCGGACGCCACGCTCATACGTGTGCTTAAGAGATACGATGTACGCAAAGACACGCAATTGCTGGAACAGCTACCGGAGCAAGCGCTCTTTACTACTTCCGATGGCAGGGAGTTCATCAAGGGCCAGCGCTTGCGTAAACGTTTCCGCTGCCTCGAAAAAGGCACCAGCCGGGTGTATCTTTTTAATCCTTTTTGTGAAGTAAAGAGCCTCGCTGAGGCTGTGGTAAATTAAAAAACCCTCCGGCAAAGCCAAGAGGGTCTTTTAAATTGACGGGGGCTTTATTATACCCTTTCGCCGGTGGTCACACCGTAGCGTGCTTTAAGCTTGTCATCGTACTCATCAGCATACCAACCCACACGGTTGATCATCGCTGCGGTTTCTTTCTGCTCCAGGCCGTCCACCTCGCGGATCACTTTTACGTAGACCCAGTCGTTGTACTTCACGAAAGCAACACCGTAAAAAGTATAGTTGAGCTCCAGCAGCTCCTGGTAAAAGGCCTGCAGGTTAGAGGTAGGAAGCTGCATTACGGGCGCCAGTACCTGGAAATAGGCCCTGTTCTCGCGCTCGATATGCCAGAGGTCGATCCATACAGAAGCAGAACCTTTCTTGAGGCTCCACTGTCCTGCCTGCTCACCGCGGCAGGCGGCCGGATCAACACCCAGGTCGCGGATGCTGGTCTCCACCATGTCATAATAAACTTGTAAGTTTTCCATTGATAGAATTTTAATTGTTGAACATTAATTTCAAGCCACCATAGCTCTGTAGCAAAAATAGACTATTGCCCCGGATAGCCAAATTATTTTTCAGTAAAAAAGGCCTACCTTTCAGCCATGAAAAAGCTGCTTTTTATCACCCTTGCCTTCTCTGTTCTTTTTGCCTGTAAAAAGGAAGATATGCTGGAGAAGGAACGCAAGGAAATGCAGAAAGAGCTCGAAGGCACGGAGACGCTCATCTACCGCGGACTGAAGGTCACATTGCGCTCGCTGCCCGCCAGTATGCTCGACTCTAACGTAAAAACGGAGGAAGCAACCAAGATACAGGCGCTTACGCTTTCGCTGCTGAGCAAAGCATTGGGAGCGGCGCAACAAAAAGAGCTTGGTATTACCGACTATATCGGGGTGTTCTCCGAAATGGGAAGCCTTAAGGAGACGCTGAAGGATGCCGACGAGGATAAATATCCAACCATACTCGAGATATTCTTCAGCGCCAGCAATGCGGTTGACAAAAAAGATTTCGCATGGTACAATTCATCACTCGAGCATCTTATCCTGGCCATGGCCTGGGCCGGCAGCAGCGCCCCCAGATCGTTCAGGGTGTACGAAACGACGAAGATCGAACCGGCGAAGATCAGCGATCCCAGCACCCGGCTTTTTGCTCATATGGTACGCGGCGCTACTTTCCACCTTGAGAAATGGAACTATTCCTCGGAGGATGAGCTTAGCCAATACCTTGACCTCCTCGAAAAAGAGCGGAAGTCCATCACCGGCTTTTTGTTGCAGCAGGAGCTCTATAAAACGGAAAAGAAGACCGAAGAACAGGTGGTTGCCGAACTGC